>NZ_CP115921.1:1200000-1502326 GCF_040412085.2 Vibrio sp. CB1-14
TGTCTGGCGAAATGTGGATGAGTCGTAGGTTGGTTCATCAATACATCCAGCTTTACCGTAGGAGACTATGTACGTCTACCAACCCTTACTATACGAACCTGACCAAACGAGAACAACAAATCATAAAACTGCTCGGTGAGGGTGCGACAAACATTCAGATTGCAGAGGAATTGTTCCTAAGCGAGAACACCGTAAAAGCCCACCTACATAATACGTTTAAGAAGATCAACGTTAGCAACCGACTGCAAGCGCTGATCTGGGTGAAGGAGAATATTTCGCCTCACGAGTATATTTAGTAATCATGAGCGTGTTACGCATACTGTTGTGGATATATACTTACTTAACTAAAATTCTAGCAAGGTAACTTCTGTGTTTAGAAGTTACCTTACTGATCTAGAATACTGATTAGTTTTGGGCAACAGTAATAATATTTCCGCTACCTTGCATAGTATTGTTGCTGGTGTTCATACTGCCCGTTTGGGTGATGGTAGCTGTATTAGTAGAACCGTCAATGTTAAGTGTTGTTAATTGGCCAAGACCAGACTGCATAACCGATGCGCCGTTACGACTGCCTGCAATATCAACACTGGCTACGATATAACTACCGTCTTGATTTACAGTTGTTGAGTTACTGTTGCCATCAATGCTAACTCCAGCTAACGTATGATCTCCTTCTTGGATAACAACTGTCTGGTTACGGTTCCCTTCAATGTTGGTGCCACCGTCAATGTAAGTTTCACCAATACTGACTCCAGCTAACATATAATCTCCTTTTTGAGTTACAGTTGTCATGTTTTTGTCACCATCAACAAAGACACCAGCTAGCACAAAGTTTCCGTCTTGAGTCAAAGTTGTTGTGTTAGTGTTACCTTCAACAACGACCCCAGCCCCCAGAGTAGCGCCGATTTGAGACAAAGTTGTTGTGTTGTCGTTACCATCAATTGTGACCAACGTATTAATATCGGTACCATTCTGATTAGCTTCAGTGCTGTTAGTATTTCCTTTTACGCCTATGGCAAGACCTATGCGTTGACCTTCTTGAGCATAAACTTTATTGAAGTTGTTGTTACCATTGACGGTGATCGTTGCTGTAAGGTCTGAGCTGGCACCACCTAATTGAAAGATAGAAGATTTATTACCGGTACCACTTCGTTGATTAATGGTAGCCTCTAAATCAGTACCAATCTGTTTGATGTTATTATCGTTGGTAATAAACATAGTTTTGTTACCACGCTCATTAATAGAGGCGGTAGCATTGGTTGCAGCGTGCTGTTCGATGCTGGTGTTTCCGTCGCCATAGGCCTTAATTTTCGCGGTGGAACCTGAAGTATAACCCTTCTGGGTAATCGTTGTTTTACCTGTACCATCTTGAATGAGTCTTGCTCTGTTGTCAGTCGTGCCGGCTTCTTGTGTAATCTGGGTAATACCATAGTCGTTAACATTACCTCTATATCCAGTTACAGTTTGCTTGATATAAGCAGTAGAGTCGTCACCTTGTTGAGCTATGGTCGCTTGTGCTTTTCCTATCGTGTACTCATCTGTCATATCTTGAGTGATAGTTGCTTTGTTTCCTTCAACGTCATTAGCAGATGTACCTATTGTAATAGTCGCTTTACTATCGAACGTATCGGTTTGTGTTACTGTTGCCTTATTGCCATTACCATAGATATCGATATCACTAGTATCTGCTATGCTCGCTGCACTAAACGATAACAAGATTGACGTTGCTAGTATCGTATATTTCATTGTTTCTTCCTTAATTTAATGGTTTGCCGTTTTTATGGATGTTGTAAATTACTAACACCACATATTTATTGGTTCACTACGTTTACCGACATAGCGCTGGATATATCCATTACAATCGCTTGTGGTGAATTGCCTCCCTGCTCAATGCCTACATTTGCTCTTGGGCCTGCCAATATAACCGCTGTATGCCCATCGCCCTGTTGAGAAACACTTACGTTGCTATGACGCCCCCTTATTCCATTCTTTTGCGCAACGAAAATCAGGTTTTCATCCCCCTCTTGTAGAGCTAGTGCAGTATTATTGACACCCTTTTGGAGTAATAGAGCGGTGTTATCGTTGCCATTTTGTGATACATAAGCTTGGTTTTGTGTGCCTTGCTGGGCTACAAGTGCATAATTACCATCACCGGTTATGTAAACTTGAGCCCAGTTGGTACCCCAGCCATCACTTTGTTGATAAATATCTGCCTGGGAACCTCCCTCACTACTAATATCTATTTCTGAATAATTGAGCTCGCTTGTGGAGGCTAAATCTCGTTGATTTTCGATATCTTTAATTGTCCCAAACGGCGTAAGTTGAATACCTGAGCCAAATTTACCTTTGTTATCAATTTTGCTTGCCAGCGGTATGGCGTAACCCTTTAAGACACTTGCCTCTGCATATGGAACATTATTTATTAGCCATACAATGCTCATGAGAATAGCGGCTACGCTCTTGAACAGAGCGGCGTTAAACGTTGAGAAATGAGATAAGCCTAGTAATGTACATTTCATAATTACGACCTGCTTTTCTATCCCACGTTACGTTACGGCACGCGGAGTTTATTTTCATGTGTAATTAAATACTATGTTTAAAAAGTGGAACGCTTCATAAACTATCCCTAGTAATTAGGATGAATAGTCTTAGCTAGGTACGGCTAATTAGAATGTTTAGAGTATGGTTATTTGGTTTAGGTAATGGGACTAGAAACATAAACTAAGGTTCATGAGTGATTTGTGGGTCTTCGTAAGATGACTACGACTCAACGATAATTAGTAGGCTCCGGAAATATTCTTAGTGACAGACTGCTCTAAACTAGGTTGTATAAGGTTATCTTGAACAACATGATTCCATTTAAGCTATTCTCATTAGTGAGAAAATTAACTAAGTCATTGAAGATAAAGCCGTATACAGTTGGTTCCTTGTTTCCCCGAAGTAACGTGCTCTAAATCCTCTGTTATACTTTCTGCTTAGAAGCTTTGAAAGATTTACATACAAGGAGCTAGACATGCCCCAAGATAAGGACATCACCCCTCATGCCATTCTTCTTGCAGGTAATAGCCTGCAATCTAACTTACTCAAAGACTCTATTGAGCAGAAGGTTGCGCTCAACATTCGTTTAGTGTCTCCTGAAACGCTGTATAGGCATCGTGATGAAACGCTGGGTAGTGACACCGACTACATCATCATTGACTATGCTACTATTGGTAGCGCCAATGCGTCAAAGTATCTTGAAATTATCGAAGGGGTAGAGAAGTACACCCAAGAGATCCTGCTCAATGCACCCACCAACCTTGCTCATGCAGAAATGCTGAAATGGCAAAACTTGGTGGGTGTGTTCTATGATTCAGATACTATCGAAACTTTAGTTTCTGGCTTTGAACGCATTTTAGCTGGTGAGCTTTGGATGAGTCGTAAGCTTGTTTATGAGTATGTTCACTTCTACCGTCGTCGTCAGTGTGCGAAGACCAGTCCTTACTACACTCGCCTAACAAAACGCGAGCAACAGATCATCAAATTGTTGGGTGATGGGGCATCCAATGTCGAGATCGCCGAGACGCTTTTTGTTAGCGAGAACACAGTTAAAGCGCATCTCCATAACGCGTTCAAGAAGATTAAAGTTAAGAACCGACTTCAGGCTCTATTGTGGGTAAAAAACAATGTCGCATCGAGCGAGTTTGTACAGTAATAAGCGCTACAATTGAGGATGCGAAAAAGCGCCATGGTCTATTTGAGAATGGCGCTTTTTTTGACGGCGACTCGCTTTGTCTTTGACTCTCTCACAGAAAAAAACAGGGCTAAGGGTAAGTTCCGTTTTCCACAAAGCCCTGTTTACTGCTTACTCGGTTGCTAGAGGATTTCCGTTTCAGCTTGAGAGTATCTTGCGATGATCGGGTTAGACATGGCTTGCGGGTCGTTAGCAGACCACATACCACGTTCCATACCTTTGACAATCAGATGAATCACTGCGGCATCGATGGCCGACATAACCGCAATGTTAACCGGTTCGTTGTTGCTGTAGCCCATTTCCACTTCTAGTAGTTCTTTGTAATCAATGAAGCGGAATGCGCCCAGCCCCATTTCATGTGAAGAGATGGTCTTTGATGTGGTAATACTGAGCAGTACCTGACCGCTACGAACATCAACCGCTCTTAAGTTAACAGTGACTTGATCGGTTCGATACTGCCCTGATGCGCCAATCCCGAGATATTTTGCGCCGAGTCCACCGGTGCGAATATTTGAATCGTAAGCCACAATCCCGCCTTCGATAACAACGTTGGCAGAGTTAAGCGAAGAGAGGTCTGCGCCGTGATTGGAGATGACTTTGTCTTTCTTTTGAGCGGCGCGAATGATTTTTCGTTCCGTTAAAAGGTTTTGCAGTCCCTCACGCTCTAATGGAATAAACCATTGAGAGTCCAATAGAGACGTCGTCAATAGTGACGTGCCGCCCTGAGGAACAGCGGTTGAAAAGTTACTGTTTGGTTGCGGTTTGTATTGACCAGTTTGATCCCTAAAGTCATACACAGAAACCAAAATTTTACCTGCCGGTCTAGGTAGTGACACGAGATCAGTATAGGTTGCGCCACGCGGCATTAGTTTAGGTGATGCGTCGGTATCTGGAATATCCAACGAATACGCGCATCCGCTTAGCAATATCGCTAAGCCAATAGCAATTAGACCTTTCATAATACGTTCCTTGTAAATTAGAGGTCGGGGTTAAGTCCTGAAACACTGATTTCCGTTGATTCACCGCTTACTTTGTCCACGATCTGCACCAGTAGCGTGCCGGAGTCGTCAACAACGTTTAGGAAAAAGTCATCGGTTTCTAGCTGCCCGGTATTGCCGTTGCCTATATCAGCAAGTAGTTGGCTAATGAGTCGTGACTCCAGACTAGAAGCCAACCTATCGAGCGCCGATTCTTCTTCAAAATCGAATGTAGATGCGTTTGGATCACTGTAGTCATTGATCGCATTTGCATGGTTGATCAGTATGGTACTGTTGAGTGGGTTGCCACCGAAACTTGGGTTAACAGGTGTATACACGAGCTCTGAACTGTGGACAAATGGTGTCGCTATCACAGCTAAAAGAGCGAGTTTGCTTGATAAATTTGCCATCCTTGCCGCCTTAAAATTCATCATGTTCTAGGTCAAAGGTATCCAAATAAAGGCGCTCAGCCTGCCAACGAATGATGTAGTTACTCACCACACGTAAAGCGTCTTGAGCTCTGTCTTTTGCTTGGCGTCGACCCGGGGACAGCGCAGTTCGGTAAATTACCTGTCTTGAGTGGAAGACTTCGATGATGCTACCTGAAAGCGCTGTTGGTATTTCATTAATAGTGAGATTTTCTTGAAGATCCGGATATTGGTCGTTCAACTGTTGAGAAAAGAAAAAATAAAAGTCTTCCCCCAGCCGTGTGATTGTTCTATCCACAATAACGCCACTCACTTCGTTAAAGTTATAAAATGGCGGTTTCAGTCTATCTCCCTGTTCCTCGAGTTTTTTCCCATTTTCGAGTTTGGTTCCGTTTTCGAGAGGAGCCCCGTTTTCCAACTTGCTGTTATCTGCGATGCTAGGAAGCGCAAGAAACATAAGCGTCAATGTAAGCATTTTTGAAGTCATAAAGGCTCCCATTCCAAAATCCTTTTAAAAAATGAGAAATAGATTCGTGAAAATCTAATCTAAAGCCTAACTTAAGCTCCGTCGTTTAAACATAAACTTACGACCTAGAAGTTAGGTGTTTTTTTTCATACTTCGGACGCTATAAATGCCCTTTAGATAAGACAACTTATCAATGAATTATTTCTGTAACTCGTTTTTAGTTTAGAGCTAAAGTCATGGTGCAATTTTAGAATAGTAACTGTCAGGCGATGAAAAATGGCTTTTTTAAATTTGCTTTAGAAAAGTCTTGGCCAAAATATCAAGTCATTTTTATACGCCAAATAATCACGGAAGAAGTGGTAAACAGGCATGGTTTTAAATAACAAAATGCTCAAATCTAAAGGGCTCACGACCGTATTGTGTTCAGTGGTCTTTGCCGCTGGCGGTTCTGTACAAGCAGCGACATTTTGGTATGCGCCAAACGGGGGTCTTAGCGCACCTCCAGGGACGTTTCTTGATGGCGTGAGTGAGAATGTGGTGACTGATTATGATGCGTTTGTGACTGGGGCGAGTTCTGACTTAGACAATTACTCAGAAGTTCACTCAGTTAATGTCGTTGATTCGGTTGCCATAATTGTGCAAGAAGGGGGCAGTGTTTCGAGGGCTGGTAACAAAGCCAAAGTGGTGCAGCGTGACGGAGCAAACAACACCGCACTTGTCACGCAGTCAGGACGTAACCACACCGCATACATAACCCAAACAGGAAGCTCGAACGCTGCATACGTCGGCCAGTTAGGGAGAAACGCGGAAGCGTTGATTGAGCAAAATGGCGATAACAATCTCGCGTTAATCGGGCAGGCTAATTACGGGTTAGCAGGTAGTCAATTGAGTATTTCTCAGCGAAGTGATAACAACATTGCCGTTGTTGCTGGTGCTGGGGCTGCAAATTTAGGTATTTCTCAAGATGGTGGTGACACCGCCATTATTAATGCTTCGGCGTTAATGAGAGTTTATATAAACCAAGGAAACTAAGAGGTATCAGAGCAGTCGGTTTATATACAAATACTCTTGGTTAGAGAGTATGTAATGACATGGAAACTTATAAGGAATAAGGGTTATATTATGAAAGTATTATTATTAGCTGTTAGTGTTGCTGTCGCTTCTTCCACGGTTATGGCTGCAGGCCCTGGCACAGGGAAAGAAGTCTCTTTCAACAATTACGCAGCTTACCAAAACATGGATGTACAAGGTGACAAGGACAACAAAAGTGTCGTACTTCAATCCAATGACGTAGGTACCACCGTTACTGTGATGCAGGGTGAACTGGGTGTATTCGATGGTAACCGCTCGGTCGTAGACATCCGTTTGAACAGTCCTGGTAATAATAATGATGTTATGATCGACCAATCTGGTGGTTACAGCTTCAACGACTCTAAAGTGAAGATCGGCGGTACTACTGGCGGGGCAGATATTGATGTCAATCAAGACGGTCATGCCAACGATTCGGTGGTGAATTTCCGTCATGATGAAGACAACTCGACGGTAACGGTTGCACAAACCGGTATTGATAACTGGTCTCGAGTCCGCTCGAGAGATGCGAGTAAATACAATACGGTTGCTGTAACACAAAACGGTGAAAACCAAGACTCTGAAATCCGTCTGTCTGGAAGCTCCTCAAATAACATGGTCACTGTTATGCAGGGTAAAAATACTTCCAAGAAAAATAACGTGTCTATCGTTGAGCTAAGCGCGTCTAGTTCGAACAACGACTTGCTGATTAACCAAAAAGGTAACAACAGCCTATCTGAGGCTTATCTAGTGGCTTCAAGCGGCGGCGATATTGATGTTATTCAATCTGCACAAGACAGTTCATACATTTCTCAAGTGAACTCTCTAAACACGACGGTATATGTACATCAAAACTAAATCCATTTCGGTGGGTGTAAAAAAGGCGGTGTTATGCACCGTCTTTTTTTGTTTAACTGCTTTTGATGGATTTTCTGCACTGTTCAAGACCCAAGTCAGTTGCCAAGTAAAGCAGGAGCAAATACAGATTGCGATCGAAGCTGACACTAGTCACCTCTCAATCCATGTCAAAACAGAACCGGGCAACGACTATCATTGGCGAGGTTCTGGTGGTGTCGCGATGTTTATTCTGTCGAAAAGTAGTTTCCCTATCGATCTTCAAGATAAGGAAGGCAAAGCGCGATTCATTATTGACGAGCATTGTCGTATAAAAGATAAGAAAAATCCTCCCTCTCCGTTAAGAGAGGAAGGATTTTCAGCAAGCAAAGGTGCTTAAAACTATTAGAGAGGCTTATACGCCTGCTTCTTTATATAGGCGACGGCAAGCTCTGCCATCGCTGTGGAATAGGTGACAACGGTGAGCTGGAATACCAATCTCAAACTTATCGCCAACTTCAACAGCAAGTGTGTCCGGCTGACGGTAGATAACGTCCGCGTCTGCGCTCTCTAGGTTAAGATAAACTTGAGTTTCGTTACCTAGCTTCTCAACGATCATCACTTCACCGCCCACTTTCGCATCGCCTTCTTGCGCCGATACCAAATGCTCTGGACGTACGCCCATAGACATACGATCGCCTTTGTTCACGGTTGTTCCATCAACTGGGATCCAGAATGAATCACCATCAGAAAGCTGAACTTTCACGCGCTCTGCTTCTACTTCTTCAATGAACACGCTCATGAAGTTCATCTTAGGCGAACCAATAAAGCCTGCAACGAAGCGGTTGTCTGGGTAGTGGTATAGCTCAAGAGGCTTACCAACCTGTGCAACATAGCCTGCGTCTAGTACAACAATCTTGTCAGCCATGGTCATCGCTTCAACCTGATCGTGCGTTACGTAGATCATGGTGCAGCCTAGTTGGCGTTGAAGCTTAGTGATTTGCGAACGCATGTTTACACGAAGTGCTGCATCTAGGTTAGATAGCGGTTCGTCTAGTAGGAATACGTTTGGTTGAGAAACCAAAGTACGGCCGATAGCCACACGCTGACGCTGACCACCTGAAAGTGCTTTAGGTTGGCGCTCAAGTAGGTGACCGAGCTGTAGAATTTCTGCTGCGTGCTCAACGCGGCGGTCGATTTCTTTTTTGTCTGCTTTAGCAAGCTTAAGACCAAATGACATGTTGTCATAAAGGTTAAGGTGAGGATAAAGTGCGTAAGACTGGAATACCATGCCCACGCCGCGCTTCGATGGTTCAACATCGTTCATGCGCTCTTCACCAATATATAAATCACCGGACGTGATGTCTTCTAAACCTGCGATACAACGTAGTAGAGTTGATTTACCACAACCTGATGGACCAACAAAGACAACAAACTCGCCTTCGTTGATTTCTAGGTCGACATTCTTGGAGATCAGTACGTCGCCGTACGCTTTACTAACATTTTTTAACGTGACACTCGCCATGTAGCTCGTCCTCGATTCATTTTTTCTTTCCGTCGGTCATTATAGAGATAATTCGACAGGTAATAATAGTAGGAAATTGGTCAGTGTGTGACTCCAACAACGTGGTTTGGAGTTCTGGGAAACTGTTGCGTGATGATTCTAGGTTTTGATGTTCCTTAGTTTGTGCAAATAGTCCCAGATGGAAAGAAAAAAGGGTGGCGCTGTACGATTTGGCGCCACCCTCAAAGCCAAGACTTCGCTAGTATCCCCCGACACAAACTGAAAACCTCCCCCGTAAAATACATTTACCACTAGTGCTTCAGATTGTGACTACTTGGCGAGTCCGGCGATGAAAACCCAGTATACGTTCCCTGTAGAAGTTCATTCCTTAAAGAAACTGTCAGAGCATTCGCTCTTACTGGTAAAGGGTTCTTACCATCCACTCTTGGATGACTGCAGTTTCCTTGATTGAGGTCGCAGGTACATCCTCCTGACAAAAATAATTATGGGGGTAGTAGGGAAGGAGGAGGAGGGTGGGGGGAGAATGTATGTGTGAGATCTCGGTCAAAAATTTGCGCCTGATAATAGTGAATTCTGTCACAACAGGAGATTGTTTTGTGATGTTGATCTATAGTCTTGGGCGATTGAGGTCACGGAAATCAACGCTTGTGGCGAGGGCGTAGAGAGTAGGATGATGAGAGCTTGCTGTATTTTTAAGATGATACTCATCGAAACTTGGGAAATCCTCTGGATGAACCTACGATCAAAACTATAAAAAGGATATAAACATGAAAAAAGCCCTAAGCACTGTAGCACTAGGTACGCTAGTCGCTCTAGGTTCTTTTGGTGCAAATGCTGCTATCGAAGAAGGACAACTCACTATTTGGATTAATGGTGACAAAGGTTACAACGGTCTTGCAGAAGTAGGTAAAAAGTTCGAAGAAGACACAGGTATTAAAGTGACAGTTGCTCACCCTGATGGTCTAGAAGCGCGCTTTCCTCAAGTTGCAGCGACTGGTGACGGTCCTGATATCGTGTTCTGGGCTCACGACCGTTTCGGTGAGTACGCTCAAGCAGGTTTGCTGGCTGAAATCAAACCTTCTAAAGAAACTAAAGAAGGCATTGTTGACTTTGCATGGGACGCAGTTAAGTACGATGGCAAAATCATCGGTTACCCAGTAGCAGTTGAGTCACTATCTCTAATCTACAACAAAGACTTGGTTCCAAACCCACCTAAGACCTGGGAAGAAGTAGAAGCATTGAACGCAAAACTTGCTAAAGATGGCAAGACAGCAATCATGTGGAACCTAAAAGAACCGTACTTCACATGGCCACTAATGGCAGCTGATGGCGGTTACGCATTCAAATACAACGGTGGTAGCTACGACGTTAAAGACGCAGGTATCGCTCAAGACGGTGTTAAAGACGCACTGACTTTCGTTAAAGGTCTAGTAGACAAAGGCGTTATCTCTGCAGATATGGATTACTCGGTATCTGAGTCTGCGTTCAACCAAGGTAAAACTGCAATGACTATCAACGGTCCGTGGTCTTGGGCGAACATCGAGAAGTCTGGCATCAACTACGGTGTGGCTACTCTACCTAAGTTCAACGGCCAAGCTTCTAAGCCTTTCGTTGGCGTACTAACAGCAGGTATCAGCACTGCGTCACCTAACCGTGACCTAGCAGTTGAGTTCCTAGAGAACTACCTACTAACTAACGATGGTCTTCGTGAAGTGAACAACGACAAACCTCTAGGTGCTGTTGCTCTAACTTCATTCCAAGACGAGCTAGGTTCTGATGCACGTATCGCAGCGACAATGGACAACGCGATGAACGGCGAAATCATGCCTAACGTTCCACAAATGAGTGCATTCTGGGCTTCTGCTAAGAACACAATCATCAACGTGGTAGACGGTCGTCAATCAGTAGAAGCAGCAGTTGCTGACGCTGAAAAGCAAATGACGAAGTAAGTTTCTAGAACAACCCTTTTAAGGAGGGGGTAACCCCTCCTTCTTTTCTATTTTTTTGTATTATCGCTAGCAGGTCCTTTTATGCAGTCAGTTCAAGGTACAGATGCCATGTCAGCAGAAACTAATACAGTTCCAAGCAGTAAAAAAGTATTCATCAAGTGGGGACTTCTTGGCTCAGTGGGACTTATCAATGGTTATGCGACTATTCTAATGTATTCCCGCGGTGAGCTTGCATTCGCATTGCTTACTGTGATTCTTACCGCTCTGGCACTCTATATTTTCGGCAGTAAGAAAACGTACGCGCACCGTTATATCTACCCAGGTATTGCGGGTATGATCCTTTTCATTCTTTTCCCTTTGGCGTACACGGTTGGCTTGGCCTTCACGAACTACAGCGCGAAAAACCAACTTTCCCTGGATAGAACGCAAAGCGTATTGATGCAGCGTACTTTCCAAAGTGGTGATAGCTATTCGTTTGAGCTTTATAAGACAGACAACGGTCACCGCATCTATGTAAAAGACGGTGAACAGCTGCTTGCTACGCCTGATTTTGATATCAGCAGCCCTTCTGCAGACTACGATCTTAACGCGGCAGATGTGCCAGTAGGTGAGAAAGAGAAGATCAAAGCGATTATTCAAAATCGTGCGAAACTCAACACGGTTGACCTTCATATGCCAGATGGCTCTGACATCCGTATGAGTGGTCTACGTAAATTTGCTTCTGTACAACCGCTATACACTATGGTGGAAGGTACAAACGACATGCGTAACAACAAGACTGGTGAGCTACTGCGCCCTAATATGGACGAGGGTTTCTACCAGCCAGTTAACGATAGTGGCGAGTTTGTTGGTAACACAGTATCACCAGGTTTTATTGTTGGTATTGGTACACACAACTTTGAACGTGTATGGAAAGACGATGGTATTAAAGAGCCGTTCATCAGTATCTTTATCTGGACGATTGTTTTCTCAGCAGTGAGTGTTGCGCTAACGGTTCTTATTGGTCTTGTACTGGCAAGTGTGGTTCAGTGGGAAGCACTACGT
This sequence comes from Vibrio sp. CB1-14, assembly GCF_040412085.2. Taxonomy (NCBI): domain Bacteria; kingdom Pseudomonadati; phylum Pseudomonadota; class Gammaproteobacteria; order Vibrionales; family Vibrionaceae; genus Vibrio; species Vibrio chaetopteri. Next base: position 1,212,025 of record NZ_CP115921.1, read on the forward strand.
GGCCGTGCTATTTATCGCGTGCTGCTGATCCTTCCGTATGCAGTACCAGCGTTTATCTCGATTCTTATCTTTAAAGGCTTGTTCAACCAAAGCTTTGGTGAAGTGAACATGCTCCTTGAAGGTCTGTTTGGCATTAGTCCAAACTGGTTCTCAGACCCAATGCTAGCGAAAGCAATGATTCTCATTGTTAACACATGGCTAGGTTTCCCTTACATGATGATTCTATGTATGGGTATGCTAAAAGCGATTCCTGATGACCTGTATGAAGCGTCAGCAATTGATGGTTCAAACTTTGTTTCGAACTTCACCCAGATCACAATGCCACTGATGATTAAGCCGCTAACTCCGCTACTGATTGCAAGTTTCGCGTTTAACTTCAACAACTTTGTACTGATTGCCCTTCTAACGAACGGTGGTCCTAACATGATTGGTACTTCTGAGCCAGCGGGTTACACCGACCTATTGGTTAACTACACGTACCGTATCGCGTTTGAAGGTTCTGGTGGTCAAGACTTCGGTCTAGCGAGTGCAATCGCGACACTGATCTTCCTACTAGTTGGTGCACTAGCACTACTTAACCTACGCGTCACGAAAGTAGCTCAAGACTAAGGAGACCTAAAATGGCAATGGTACAAGGTAAGTCATTAAAATACCGCGTTTGGGCAACACACATCGCTATGTGGGCTTTCCTATCGCTAATTATTTTCCCACTACTGATGATTATCGCTATCTCGTTCCGTGAAGGTAACTTCGCAACGGGTAGCCTAATCCCAGAGCACCCATCGCTAGAGCACTGGAAACTAGCACTAGGCTTCTCGGTAACGAACGCAGACGGCTCAGTAACACCACCTCCGTTCCCTGTACTCACTTGGTTGTGGAACTCGATTAAGGTTGCGGGTATTTCATCAATCTTGATTGTATGTCTATCAACAACGTCTGCTTACGCATTTGCTCGTATGCGCTTTAAAGGCAAGTCAACCATCCTAAAAGCGATGATGATTTTCCAGATGTTCCCAGCAGTACTAGCATTGGTGGCGATTTACGCATTGTTCGATAAACTAGGTCAGTACATTCCGTTCCTAGGCTTGAACACACACGGTGGTCTGATTTTCTCTTACTTGGGTGGTATCGCACTTCACGTATGGACAATCAAAGGTTACTTCGAAACGATTGATGGCTCTCTAGAAGAAGCAGCAGCACTTGACGGTGCTACGCCATGGCAAGCATTCCGTCTCGTTCTTCTGCCACTGTCAGTGCCAATCCTAGCGGTTGTGTTTATTCTGTCGTTCATCATGGTTGTTGGTGAAGTACCGGTAGCATCACTACTACTTTCTGATGTAAACTCGTACACACTAGCGGTTGGTATGCAGCAGTACTTGTATCCTCAGAACTACCTATGGGGTGACTTCGCGGCAGCGGCTGTACTATCAGCATTACCTATCACAGTCGTATTCCTACTCGCACAGCGTTGGCTGGTTGGTGGTTTGACCGCCGGCGGTGTAAAAGGATAAAAACGATAAGGGTGACCGCAAGGTCACCCATTTTATTTGTATTGTTTAACATTATTTGGTTTGGCCGCCGACAAGTTGAACAAGCAACACTGGTGTTACGTATAGCTGGCTGTTATCAGGATTCCTTACTATCACGACTAACAGTTCTTGTAACCGACGCCCGAGCATTCGCTCGGGCTTCTTCTTTTCTTGTCAGTTGTCTCTTTTGTCACTAGTTGGTTTAGACTCACTATGTCTGCTATCGGTAAAACGAATTGATATATTGACCAACTCATGTAGGAATAGCATAAGATGCTGATATCTTTGCGCTAACTTTGAACAAACAGGGCTAGGTGCCATAGGAAAGGTCATATTCCTGTGTTATAAGGATGAAAGTCCGAGCAATAATCGCGTTTGGAAAGGATGGCCAAATGACAAAAATTACCGAATCAAAAGCACTAATTTATTCTGCCGTGGGTGCCGCGGTATTGTCGCTCTGGGGCGGCATAATGGCGCTGATTTCTGAATCTAGCGCCATACTACTGGATGCCTCTTTCAACCTCTTGTCTGCGGCGGTGTCGTACGCTTCTCTATGGATAGCGAAGCTAACCCAAACTGGCCGAACTCGTCATTACCCAATTGGATTTTTTGCCTTTGAGCCGCTGATCGTGGTGATTAAAGGCATTACCATACTTATTCTCATCGCCTTTGCAGTAGGCAGTAATATCCCGGTGATTCTAGCTGGGGGGCGGGAGCCTGCGTTAGGGCTGATGGCTGTGTATGTGTTCCCAGCCGTCGCTCTGTGCGCCCTTTTGTACTGGGTGTGTCATGTGGGTCACAAACAGTCTCATTCCGACATTCTAAAGGCAGAGAAAAACGCTTGGTTCATCAACGGTGTGATTTCTGGTGCGATTGGTGTGGCATTGGTGTTGGTGATTGCTATCCAAGAGACATCATTTGGGTGGGTTGGACGTTACATCGACCAGATCTTAGTGGTGCTGTTCAGCCTAGCGTTTATCAGCGATCCGATAAAGCTTGTCAAAAATGGTATGCGAGAGTTGACGATGGCGACGCCTCCAATTGAGCACACTAAGCCTATCTATCGCAGCTTAAAGGGACTCGCTCAGGAATATGAGATTGAGATTGTGGATATTTTTATCGCCAAGCTTGGCCGTAAAACCTGGGTCTCTGTCTATGTCGATCCGAAGCGCGAATCCATGACATTTAAGAGTTATGAACGATTTGTGGAAGATCTAAGAACGAAGGTGGATAAGCCATATACCGTCACAGAAGTGGATGTCATTTTACAACGTTCACCCACTTCAGAAAGCACGCCTAAGTTAGCTCACGGCTAGAAGGCGCGCAGCCAAGATACTGGAGCAAGACATACAAACTTTCTTGCTCCAGTGCTACACGCTGGAACAAGTCGGCAAACACCTCATCACCGCCAAAGCAGGTCTGGATGTAATGATTGATTTCATCCCGCTGATACCCTTCAACGTACATGGTACGTATCCATTGATATTCCACCGATTTTAAATCAGTTAACGTGGATTGACTTAGGGTAATATCGCTCAGGGTCAAGTCGAGCTCCTCTCTCAGACTATTTTAACGCTGGGCGATTACATCAAAGTTTAATGAAAGAAAAATGACAGTTTGGTGACCTTACTTGGAATTGACATTACTGGTGAGAAGCTGAACAAGGGCTTCCACGCTCGATTTGTTTTCACCTTGTTTGGTGTAAATACCGATATTGCCGACCTTTTCTTTATCTAGATACGCGATGACGATGTCATGTTTTTCAAGCCAATCACTGGCTTTGTGGCTGTAGGGCATGATCGCTTGCGTCATATGCAGCATATCCATACTGGCCATTACTGAATCCACGTCGTAGGTGATGCGCTCATCAAACTGAGTGTCATGAGGAAGGCCGTTCGCTAGCACCGATTGATGCCTTGGATGGTTTGGGGTCACCCTTAGAAGCGGGTAGCGGTGCAAGGTGCTTGGCTCGCTTATCCCAGTTGCAAGTGGGTGGCTCTTAGAAACGTAGATGGCTTCATAATCTTGAAACAGTGGCTGGAACACAACACGGCACGACTCTGACAGGTCTAAAACTTCATGACCTATGAATAAATCTATATCACCTTGAACGAGATGGTGTAGCAGAGACAAGTTATTCCCGAATTCAAGGTGAAACGAGCTGGCTGGATTTGACGCTTGGTAATCTGCCACCGATTGGCGCACAAAGCCCTCCCACCATACTTCTCCCGTACCGATTTTTACTTTACCGAATTGGCGCTGCTGCATGTCGTTAAACTGGTGCTTAAGGGCAAAGTACTGTTCTTGTTGCTCTTGTGCAAACTTACGAAATTTATTGCCATAAGGCGTCAATTCCACGCCCTTAGATAGACGATTAAACAAGGGCGCACCCATCTCCACCTCAAGCTTTTTGATTGCAGAGGTGAGAGACGGCTGACTAATAAATAGCTCATCAGAAGCTCGTTTAATGTTGCCGTGTTTTGCTACTGCCAAGAAGTACTTAATGGATTTGTTCAGCGCCATACATTGCCTTTTGGTGTGCCTGTCTTTGGTATATAAAAAATCTATATGATTATACGGAGAATCTATTTTTAATCCCAGCGATAACTTCGTAAAGTGGGGGTAATTTAACGATAAGCTAGGACAGACTCATGGAACAAAAATGGTGGCACGATGCGGTGGTATATCAGATTTACCCGCGCAGCTTTTGTGATTCGAATGGAGATGGCATTGGAGATTTAAATGGTATTCGCTCCAAGCTCGATTATTTACAAGAATTAGGTGTAGATGTGATTTGGTTATCGCCCGTGTATCAGTCTCCTATGGATGATAATGGCTACGATATCTCCAGCTACCAGGCTATCGCGCCTGAGTTTGGCACCATGCAAGATATGGAAGCGCTGATCGCCGAAGCAAAACAGCGCGGTATTCGTATCGTGATGGACTTGGTGGTTAACCATACCTCGGATGAACATTCTTGGTTTCAGCAAGCGTGCGAATCAAAAGATTCTCCATATCGTGACTACTACGTTTGGCGTGATGCGAAGCCAGATGGTAGTGCACCTAACGACCTTGATTCGATCTTTGGCGGCAGTGCATGGCAGTGGCATGAGCCGACTCAGCAATATTATATACACCTGTTTTCAAAAAAACAGCCTGATCTTAACTGGGAAAACCCGAAGGTGCATGATGAAGTCCACCGTATGATGAACTGGTGGATAGACAAGGGTATCGGCGGCTTTAGGCTTGATGTTATTGATCTGATTGGTAAAGAGATCGACAAAGGCATCACGGGGAATGGCGAAAGATTGCACCCACTTCTGAAACAGATGAATCAGGCCACCTTTGGCGGTAAAGACCTTCTGACGGTTGGGGAAACTTGGGGGGCGACACCGGAGATAGCCAAGCTATATAGCGCCCCCGAACGTGATGAGCTGTCGATGGTGTTCCAGTTTGAACACATTACGCTCACTTGGAAAGACGGTGATAAATGGCAGCCGATCGCACTCGACTTGCCTGAGTTTAAGAGGGTGCTGACCAAGTGGCAGTTAGAACTCGCCGATCAAGGTTGGAACTCACTGTTTTGGAATAACCACGACCTGCCTCGCGCGGTTTCCAAGTATGGTGATGATGGTGTGTATCGCACCAAGTCAGCCAAAATGTTAGCCACTGTACTGCATGGACTTAAGGGCACGCCTTACATTTATCAGGGTGAAGAGATCGCGATGACCAATGTGAAGTTTGAGCGCTTAGAGCAATACAAAGACATTGAGTCGCTTAACTTCTATAAAGTGAGAACACAAGCGGGCGTAAGCCATGAAGAGATGATGCATGCGTTGGGTGAAAATGGTCGTGATAACGCCAGAACACCGATGCAATGGTCAGCAGCTCCGCAAGCTGGTTTTACACAGGGTACGCCTTGGATTGAAGTGAATCCAAACTACACCGAAGTAAACGTTGAAGATGATCAGGCGAGTAGTGATTCTGTGTATCGTTATTATCAGTCTTTAATTGCACTTCGTAAGCGCTATCGTGCGATCGTGCACGGCGATTTTATCCCAGTACTTGAGCAGCATGACAAAGTCTTTGCTTATCTCAGAACCGAAGGAGAGACACGTTTAATGGTTGTCGCGAATTTCAGTGGCGAGTCATTAACGGTCGATTTGAGTGAGTTCAGCCAAAGTTCGGCTGAAGCGCTGTTATCAAACTCTGGGAGAACTACGTTTGATTTCAATAAGTTAGAGCTTAAACCTTACGATGCCTTTATGATCAAGCTTAGTGAATAGAGGCTATATTCATGCTGCCAAGCGCATCTTGAGATGCGCTTATTTTAGCTTTGTCTAAAATAAATAATTGACAGTTCCGGTTAGGGTATATACATTAGATTTAACTTAATTAGCTGGAGCTGTTGTTATGAATTCTACTGTTGAAGCAACCACGACCTCAAATACGAGTGCCATTCCTAACACGTCTAAATCTGTGGCGGCTAAGCAATATTTGATCGATGTGCGTTCGCCACAAGAGTTTGCCTCAGGCCATATCCCAGGTTCTTTGAATGTTCCGTTACAAACGATTTTCGCGGTTGCCAATAGTGATATTCAGCCTCAAGACAGCCTTATTGTCTATTGCGCATCCGGTATGAGAGCGACTCAGGCGGTTCAAATTCTTGAATCCATGGGCTATCGAAATATCGTTAATGCCGGTACGTTATCAGCGGCTAGCGACTATATTTCACAATAATCGTTCTTGATCCTCAGAAGAAGTCATAACCAAACGGGAGAATGCATCATGTTAAAAATCGACTATGTCAGCGATGTACTTTGTGTGTGGGCGTGGGCAGCGGAGGCTCGAAACGATGCCTTGTTAGCTAACTTTGATGGCCAAATTGAACTAGCACCTAAGTTCATTAACTTGTTTGGTGATGCGCAAACTCGCATCGGCAAGGGATGGAGCGACAAAGGCGGTTTTGATGGATTCGCAAAGCACACCGAAGAGGTGGCAGCTAAGTTCCCTGAATTAACACTGAGCCCTTCTGTATGGCGCAGCACTCAACCAACTAGTTCCATGCCTGCACATCTTCACTTAAAAGCCGCAGAGCTTGCTGGCAGCAGTCAAAATGAGGTGTTGCAACTCGCTAAGGCGTTAAGACAGGCTTTCTTTGAACAAGGGAGAGATATCGGCAATGTTGAAGTTATTACGGATGTTCTTGCCTCTCAGGGAATAAACATTGAAGCACTTCAGCCGTACCTTATGGATGGCTCTGCTTATGCGGCACTGTGGAGTGACCAACTGCTACGTGAGGCTCAACAGATCAAAGGTAGTCCAACTTATATTATTGATGGCGGGCGACAAACCTTGTTTGGCAACGTCGGCTATCGAGTCATAGAAGCGAATGTGAAAGAGCTTTTAAAACCGCATACGGGCCAAGGCGCGAGTTGGTGTTAACTTAAATTTGTCCTTAAGATCGAATTAAAAGGCGGCTTTATGTTGAGAAGTCGCCTTTTTTGTGAGTATCTATTTGTCAATTTTGTAAAGAACAACCTTTCTATGCATAGAGTTGGACGCCTACCCCATTTGCCTATTGGCTCTAGGTTCATGTTTGCATAGAAATTTGAGTTCTACCGAGTTCTGTTGTTTAAAGTCTTCTAGTGCCAAGGATACTCTCATATGTTGTCGCCATCAGTGTTTATTGCTAACAAAGTGATATGTTAACGAGGTGGACGAGAAATTATGTCAGTATACATAGGAGCTAGGGATCTTAGCGGTGTTCCTTTAGGTACACACCAGTTCATTGTTCTCCATTTTAGTGAGCCCCAGTTTCCAATCCATACAAGCGGTATGGTGTATCACACTAAATATTTAGGAGATGGTCATTATGGTGTTGTTATTGGTGCGCAGAATAGAGGCAGCCTTGTTGTAGAGATAGCAGAGAAGGGTGACCTTTTGGCGACCAGAGAGTACTTTGGTGCAGCCAATACATCTATATTTAAACCTGACTTTTCTTCTCAACTAAGGCTAGTGGATTATGGCACTGTTCCTGACGCTGAAGCTAAACGAAGAGTCATGCAGTTAGCAACAAACTTTAGATTAAACCAGGCTATTCACCAATTCCCTATCCTTTTATGGGGCTGGGGTACAACAGTAATAGTTTTGTTCAGTCATTGATTAGGCATTCCGGTGGGAATGTAGATACCAATATGAATGGCTGGGATGTTTCACACGACAAAGTTATTCCAAAGACGTATTTTGAAGCGCAATGTCCAGTCAAACCGAGGCCAACGCTGAATTGATATGAATAAAAAAATGTACTTATTTTCACTAGTGTCTTGGCTGAGTGGGCTTGTTGCTATTCTAGCAATAAGCTTTTTGTTACGTGGGTTGGGGAGTAACAGCGGTTTAGGTTTTCCCGAAGTAGTGTGGTTTACTCTTCAAGCTTTACTGTTTTGCTTCTCGATGGTTCTGGCTTACAAATCAGTTGCCAAAACTAGAGTGGGTTTAAGACTACTATGGATGCTGTTGATGGCTATAGCTTGTGGAGTATCTTATTTCGTACTCACGTGGTGGTATGTTGTCGAGACAGGCGTGGATTCTATTTGAGATTTTATTTCAGATAGGGCAGCGTGTAGCTTACTGCATTGATCAAAAAGGCGACCACGTATTGTGAGGTCGCCTTTGTGACGATTATCGCCTTGTGATTCTAATAAGGACGATCTTGCTCCATTTCGCGCTCTTGTGCAGGCTCAAGTTCATGTAGGTAGGGATCATAAGCGCAGTCACCAATTTCATTTCTTGGGCAAACATGTACGTTGTTTCTCTCTATCATTGGCGTTTGGCACATTGGGCAAATTCTGTCCATCGTAATCTCCTTGTTTCGCTTTAATCTCGTTTGTTTTCATCACTTTGTCACCACCCATCACCTTCTAACAAGCGTGATCGTGTGGTGTCGTACGTGCTCGAACAACAGAGGAACTGCGAGCATAGTTAAAGGGTATAGATAGCGATAGTGACAAATTCAATCGGCTGTTTAAGATCTTGAGTGAGAATGTGATGAAGAAGGGGATCTGTTGCAGAGCGATTCAAAGCGTTACATTGCGACTTTAAGAGAGGGTCACGAGCTGACAAGAAACAACAAAACTTCGATTGATTTACTCGCCAAGCGCGGTTTTTGCGCACTTGGCGATTGGTTCGCATTAACGCGCCAATTGTTTTTCCGCAGTAGCAAGTGCCTCGGAAACAGTCTGGCGACCTAGTAGCGTGTTTTCGATGGCAGCGCCTTCAGACATCCAAAACGTCATCATCTTTGGAATCGCTGGCATGATTTCGCCGTTTTCAGCGTTAATCATGGTTGAGCGAATACGCTGATCAGATTCTAAGGTCTGTTGGAAAGACTTCAGAGTCACGGCACCAAGCGGCTTGTCGTTGTTGATAGTGGTGAGCGCTTCGTCGGTAAACAGATAGTTTTCAATAAACTCTACCGCCAAATCTTCATTTGGACTTGCTGAGCTGATACCGGCACTCAAGATACCAACGAATGGGTTCGATTTTTCGCCACCCAGCGTAGGGAAGGTGGCAACGCCGTAGTTGATGCCTGCTTTGTCTAAGTTACCCCATGACCAAGGGCCGTTGATCGTCATCGCCACTTCGCCTTTGGCAAAGGAGGACTCGGCATTAGCATAATCCATTCCTGGATCCACAATGCCTTCTTGCTTCATGTTCAGCAAGAACGCTAGGTTGTCCTGAGCGCGTTGATTGTTAATCCCTGTATCATTAGCATTATGACCTTGTGGGGTTTTCGCGAAAGAATAGGTGCCGGCAGAGACAATTGGCCAAGTGAAGTAGGCGTTTTTCACATCCCACATAATGGTGTCTTTGCCTTGTGCTTTCATCTTAGCGTGAATAGCTGGTAGCTCTTCCCATGACTTAGGTGGTTTTGGCAGCAAGTCTTTATTGTAAATCAGTGAAATGGCTTCAATAGCAAGTGGGTAGCCAATGGGCTTACCTTTGTAGTTCACCGCATCCCAACTAAAGTCGACCAGTTTCTCTTGGAATTCTTTACTCGGTTTTACTTCTCGCAGCAGGCCAGATTCGGCATAGCCACCAAAGCGGTCGTGCGCCCAGAAAATGATGTCTGGACCATCGCCAGTCGCAGCGACTTGCTGAAAGCGTGCTTCTAATGACTCTGGAAACTGAACGCTGACTTTAATACCAGTATCGGTTTCAAACTGTCGGCCGACCTCTGCTAGCCCTTCGTAACCTTTATCACTGTTGATCCAAATAAGCAGTTCACCTTCTGTGACCGCCATTGCTGGAGCTGCCGTTAACGTTGCTAGTGCCAAAGCGGTTAAGGATGTTTTTAGTGTTTTCATTGTGACTATCCTGTCCATGTGCATTGGGATAAGAATAATCGGATGCGATGAGGTGTAAAAATAGCCTTTTTGTAAAGTGGTATAGATTTTTACTATTTCACTTGCGCTAGGTGTGATCTGAATGAGTCAATAAAAGCCCCAGTTTTTACGCTGGTGCTTGATAGCATTGGGCTTCGATAAAGTCGGGAGGTTAACGCTCGGTAGCCATGAGTTGAAAAATATGTGAAGCCAGTGGGTTGAGGGCAATATCAACTTTGCCAGAGCCATTTTCGACACTAAGCTCTGTGGTTACTTTTGGATTTAGCGCGCAGGATAGCGAGTAGGTACCATCGATTAGTCCTAAGGCTTTGATCGCCTCGGCTGGAATGGTAATCGGTTCACTGCTGGCTTGGTGTGCATCAAAGTTAACCAAGACTAACGCAGCATCGCCTCTGTTCTCGCGCCAGTATCCATAAAGTTTATGGCGAAGCTCACCATGGCGTTCATCACGCTGAATATCCAGTAACAGTCGAGAGCCTGACATAGCAGGGCTACGTTGCACAAAGCGCATTAAGTTTTGGTAAAAACGACGCAGAGTTAACTCTTGTTCGGTGGATTGACCGCCATCGAATGCGCCATTATTCATCCAGCGTTGGTGGCTTGGAACACCGATATAGTCAAAAATCGAGGTGCGTGTTGGCTGACCAAAGCCTGCGTGTTCTTCGCCTGTTTCTCCTAGTTCTTGGCCAAAGTAAAGCATGGTAGGCGCGTTACTGATGGTCGCCGAAACAACCATTGCAGGTAGGGCAGCTTCGGCGCTGCCGGCAAACTCAGCGCAAGGGATTCGCTGCTCGTCATGGTTATCGAGAAAGTGCAGCATGTGCGGCTCGATGTCACTAAACTCTGTTTGGATGCGAGAGATGGACTCTGTGCCTTCGCGGCCTTGGATAATCGCCTTGAGCGTATCGTAAAGATCAACCTTGTCGTAGAGCGCATCCATTTTGCCAAACTGAATGTAATCTCGGTAGAGGTGTGGCTGGTACACTTCGGCCACTAATAAAGCATCGGGATTGTTGAGTTTGATTGATGCGTTGAGAAAGCTCCAGAACTCCACCGGCACCATTTCTGCCATGTCATAACGAAAGCCGTCGACACCTTGCTCGAGCCAGTACATGGCGATGTCGCGAAACTTGCGCCATGAGCTCGGTACATCTTTGCCATCCCAGAATTTAGCGTGTTCCGCATAGTTTTTGTGTCGATAACATTCCGGTAATTCAGGAAAGTCTTTGCTGCCATCCGGTCTTACACCGTAATTGACTTTAACCGTTTCATACCAGTCGTCAGCGCTTGGCTTGGCGGCTCTAGCGCCGTTGCCTGTCCACTTTGCTGGGTACTCATGATAAGGCTGCTTGAGTCGTGGATGATCCTCTCCACCGAGCGGTGCGAGATGCGTTGGTACATCGGGCAGTTCGAACGCTTGCTCTGGAATGTAGTAAAAGCTGTTTTCACGCGAGTACTCAAGGCTGGTGTCATCTTCCGCACCAAAATCGGTTACACCTTCAGGGTTATTCAAGCCTTGATATTGGCGAGCCACGTGGTTTGGCACGATATCAATCACCACTTTCAGTCCCGCTTTGTGCGTGCGCTCAATAAGCTGTTTAAACTCTTGATTTCTCTGGGCTGGTTCGTCGGCTAAATCTGGGTTTACCGAGTAATAGTCCTTCACCGCATAAGGTGACCCAGCGCGGCCTTTGACAACGGCGGGGTGATCATTGCGTATGCCATACTCGCTGTAATCACGGATCACCGCATGGTGCGGCACGCCGGTATACCAAATATGGGTCATGCCGAGCTCTCGAATGGATGCTAGCGCGGTGTCACTGATGTCACTGAACTTGCCGACACCATTTTGTTCTATGGTGCCCCAAGGCTGGTTGGTCGAGTTAGTATTGCCAAATAGGCGGGTGAAAATTTGGTACAGATGAACCTTTTGCTCAGGTTTAGAAATGGAAGGGTTGGGCATAAAATCTCACCAAACTGATGTTGTAGGAGTTCAATTTTGGATATAGAAAAAATCTATCACGTCAATCTAGTGTAGTTGAAGGGAAAAGATGAAAACTCCTCCTTTTGGAGGATGATTTAGGGCGTAGATGAGATCTGTATAACAAATGCAGACCGAGGATTCAGTCTGCATGAACTTTAGGGCTTGATTAACAAGTAACGAGAGGGAGTTACTTGAGATATTTGACGTGCGCTTCCATCTCTTCGCCAATCTGTTTGCGCATGTTCATCAGCTTGATTGCCGATTCACGAAGTTTAATATCGTCTTCGGTTTGCGGTACCCATTCTGGCACCTCGGTTGGTTTGCCATTTTCATCCACCGCCACCATGATAACGATACAGTGTGTTGTGAGACGATTTTTCAGCTCTTTGGGATCACTAGCTTGCACATCGATGGCAATGTGCATTGAGCTTCTGCCGGTGTATATCACTTTGGCACTCACTTCTACTAAGTTGCCAACGTGGATTGGCTCAACAAAGCGAATGCCACCAGCGTAAGCGGTGATACAATACTTGCCACTCCATGCCGCGCTGCAAGCGTACGCCGCTAAGTCAATCCATTTCATTACTGCGCCGCCATGCACTTTGCCGCCAAAGTTAACATCGCCTGGCTCGGCTAGAAAACGCAGGGTGGTCTCTCTTCTGCCACTACTCATTATTTTTATTCCTTTATCTGAGCTGCTAAGTGGCTTGATTATGACAAACTTGTTAACAACACGCTATGAGTTTGAGTGTGCGAGTTTTTTGCTGTTCGCTATTGTTTATCGATAGTGAGTTTAGGTGCCACCGCTTCTGGCGCAGGCTGGAGCTTTTTGGTCTTAATTTGCGACAAGATAACGCCGGAAATGACCATGAGCCCGCCAATAAGGTGGAACTGGGTAATTGACTCGCCAAGCAGTACTGCAGCGAGAGCGACCGCGATGACTGGCAACAAGTTCATGAACATGGCACTGCCATCTGCGCCAATTAAGTCGATCGCTTTTACCCAAAGCAGAGGCGCGACAAAGGAGCCGAGCAATCCCGCGTAGGCAATAAGCGGCAGGGCAGAGCTGCTTGGCAAGATTTGCTCGCTAGTCAGTAATAGTGGAAATAACATGATGACGGCAAATACGCCTTGGGTGTAAATCAGCATCCAGCTAGACAGCTGCATTTTCCAGCGTTTTAGCAGCACACAGTACGTCGCATACACAATCGCTGCGAGTACCATCAGGCCGTCCCCTTGAGAAATGTCTTGATGCAAAAAGAAGCTGAGGTCGCCTTGTCCTAGCATAAACGCAAGGCCAGCTAGCGAGATCACGCCGCCAACGATGCTCAGCTTAGAGATACGTTTGCCAAGTAACGGCACGGAAATGAACACCGCGAGCAGGGGGACTAGTGAGGTTATCAGCGCCATATTAGAGGCTGTAGTGGTTGCCGCCGCGTAGTAGCCCAACGATTGGTTAAGTACCATGCCCAGCAATGCAAGAAACGCGAGTTTGGCGCTGTTTTTGCGGATCTCTGGCCAATGGCGCTTCACTTTCGGCAAGCAGAATGGCGTCATTACCAAGATCGCAAGCGCCCAGCGATAGAAACTCATCGCGCTCGGTTCGATCATAGAGGCGGACATCTTGTTCACAATGGCGTTGCCGCCCCATATCAACACAGTAAAGAAGGGAAGAAGATAGACCACTGTGAACCTCATCGCGTTTTGTAAGTTGATACATAGTGTGACAGGTCGGTATAATTGCATGTATCTTTAAAACGACATTGCGCGCGATAGGAAGACAAGTTGAAAAAACACACTAGAAATTTGCACCCCTCTTTGTCTATAGACAAGATGCCCTCCAATGTTTTCATGAACTTCGATGCGTTTTTGTCGAACACCGAAACCCGCGTTCATTGCCACCCATGGGGACAAGTTCAGCTGATTAGCGGTGGGATATTGGAAATGGAAGCGCAGGATACGCGTTTTCTAGCACCGCCACACCTCGCCATTTGGGTTCCGGCGGGCGTGATGCATTGCAGCTACAACCGAAAACCGCTCGAATACTGCTCTCTTAATATTGCTCACGAGTTTACTGACGGGTTTCCAGATAAAACCAGCTTAATCAAAGTGACACCGATCGTCTCCTCGATCATTGAGGATTTTCGTCACCGTAACGTTAACGTGGCCGAATCTGAAAAAGATCAGCGCCTGATCCAAGTGCTCCTAGACCAGCTGAGCGATCAGCAAGAGCAGCATCACTTCCTACCTTCTAGTAATAACAAATACCTCGCCCCCATTCTGGCAGCCATTGAAGAAGAGCCAACTAACGACATTAGTCTTAAGGAGTGGGCATCAAAAGTTCATACGACCGAGCGCACGCTTGCACGTTACTGCCAAAGCGAACTCGGCATGAGTTTTACCGAGTGGCGCTTGCGAGTACGGTACTTGTTTTCAATGGATCTATTACGAAGTGGCCATTCAGTAAAAGAAGTTGCGTTTACGCTCGGTTATAACCAAGCAAGTCCATTTATCTCGATGTTTAAGAAATATTCTGGGCAAACGCCGGAGCAGTATAAGAATAAGTTGTTGTAGGGTAATTCCTGGTGACTCAGTGTGATTGGGATATTTGACACTGCAAGATATTCTGTTGCGCTGCTATAAGCGACTCAGCTATAGCTTAATGCTACTGAATTCTCACTCACTGAGACAGCTCTCTCAAAAGGTTGAGTTAGATTAAAGACATAGCTTCGAAGTGGTGATTATTATTCGCCAGTTCTATGGTTGTGAGTAGTTTTATTGCATGTTCCCCAAGCGCACTTGGCAAAATCTGATCTTCATCTTTCTCTATACGCTGCTTATTGGTTGTGTTTATCAAGTACTCACGTTTCGTCAGGAGCTGAGCAGCAGCGCTGAGCAAATTCTTAGCAAAGTTGAGTTTCAACTATCAAAGATCGAAAGAGAGTTGAGAGCCGTTTATCAACCGACGGATTGCAGCACTGAAGCGCAAAAGGTTCTGGCTCATCATGTGTTTCGAAGCATAGGCTTACGTGGACTCGCGGTTGGAACAGTGCAAAGCGGCGATGAGGAATCTTTTATCGCTTGTAGTAATTTTGGTCAGCACAAAGCTGCGGTTACGTCGACATTTTGGGATGCTAGATACAGCCGAGATGTGGCGTTTGCCAAAATCAAGCAGATTGAGTATCGACGCGATCCCTCCTATGCCTTAGCGATTATCAAAGACAATACCATTGTCCTCGGTGCTATTAACCCGCGCATTATTCTTGGCTGGTGGATTGAACCATTTTTCCCGGAGACCAAGGCTGTCCTGTCTTTTAGTAATGGTGAAGCGTTGTTGTCTCGTGGTATCGATATTGCCGATGGTGATGGCATTGAAATGACGACCGATTCCGAGCGCTACCCAATACAGATTCGTGTGACGCAACCTATTACTGTGCTTTGGGGTAAGCTTTTAACCTTTATCGAGCGGCTAACGCTCGGCGGAGTATTGGTATTTGGTAGCCTGTTGCTGTTTGACGTTTATCGTCGTAGCACACGCAGAGAAAACCCTGAGCAAGACTTTGAGGTGAGTCATGATTAAGTGGCTGGTGGTGATGTCGCTATCGGCATTGGTGAGCCTAGTTGGTGCCTATTTCAGAATTACACATGAATTGGAGACGAGTGCGATCGGCGCAACAGCAAGGGTGGATAGGGAGATAAAGAGTATTCTCAATGTTATCGACATGCTGCCAAGCGATCCCAATTGTGGTGATGAAGTGAAGCGAGAGTACGCCAATATTGCACATGAAAACGAGCGTATTCGTGCGGTGGGTTATATCTATGACACGGGCGAACAATGGCATGTTTGTAGCATGCTCGGGCGCCAACTTTCTAAGCTTAATTACTGGCAAGGCAGCAAAAAAGAGGGGGTGTTTATTGGACACTCATTGTTGACAGTACACTTCCCAGAAACTTCGTTTGTTGTATCCAAAGATAAAGGGAAGCAGAAAGCCTTCGCTTACGTCAATCCAAGAAGAGTGCTTGGTTACTGGATTGAACCAAGCCTTCATTATGCAAATTACAGCCTGACGTTGGACTCGGACTGCGTGCCTTTTTACACACGTTCACCTTTGAGAATGCAAAGCATGTTGCTACAAACGGCGCATTCTAAGCACCATCCTTATTCCATTCAAGCGACGGCTTCGTTTGTCGATGTGTTGAAACGTAGTGGGATTTATTGGTTGCGCGTGATGTGTATAGTGGGTTTGGTTTGGATCAGTTATCGGCTGCTTAAAGGCTCTCTTCTTCAAGTGGTTGAAAAATAGCGAGTGCCATGTCGTATAAATACTTAGACTAAATGAGAATATTCCGTGATGGTTGTTTTACGTAATATTTATACAGTGTATATGTGGTTTTTATTTCATTTTAATTTTGAATGACGTCTCGCAATATATATAAACAATGTTTAGAAATTTGAGGTGGGATAAGGTTCGTATAAATTTGATGCTGTATAACAGTGAGGAAATTCAGCGCAAATTTATTCAATGCAATTAAAACAGTCCTTCACCAATATTTTCTATATTTTTCTCTACACGCTGCTGATTGGCTGTGTGTATCAGTTCTTTACGTTTCGCGAACAGGCTCATCAAGAAGCACAGCAAGTGCTAAGTGGTGTCGAGCGTCAGCTTACCCAAATCCAGTCAGAGCTGCATGTATTGTCTAACTATCTGTTTCCTTTAGCAGAGTGCGATAAATCGATGCAGACAGAGCTTGGTCATACGGTTTTTCGCAGCGTTTCAATGCGCGGCCTTTTTGTTGGTACCAAGCAACCAGATCTTTATCAATTTTGCAGCAACCTAGGACCTACGAATCAGCCGCTGGATAATTCGTTTTGGAATGAAGCTCGAAAAGGGGATATTGGCTTTGCCAAGTTGCGCTCACCCACTCATGACGGTAATACTTCTTACGCGCTAGCACTTTATCGAGATGATAACGTCGCTATTGCAACGATTAACCCCACGGCGATATTGGGATGGTGGGTACAAGAAGCGCCTCAGGAAACTCATCGGATCCTTCACTTCTCAAACGACGAAACGCCACTTTTGCAGAAAAATAGCGCTTCATTTGGGGATTACAAAGCCACCAAAGAGTCGCTATTGTTTCCTATTTCGATTTCACTCTATAAAGATACTGCTCTATACAGGCAAGGAATCGTCACCTTTATCGTAAGGTTGTTGGTGGTGTTCGGAATGGTAGTGGGTGCCATTGCAATGATTGGCTTTCGTAAAAAGCAGGTGCAGCCTGAGAAGGTGCAGGAGCAAAAATGAGAGTTGTCATCTATTCACTGTTGCTAACGGTACTGCTCAGTGTTTTGAGTTATATCTTTGCAACCGCCACCATTAAACAAGACATCGCCAACGAACTTGAGGCCAGTTTGACAAGCATCGATAGTAGGATTGAATCGACGCTGAATTTGGTGGTGTCTCTACCCAAGCATGAAGGGTGCGAATCAGAACATCGCCGATTCTACAATCGAAAGGCGTATATCGAAGAGGAAGTTCGAGCGCTCGGCTATGTAAGAAACCACACAACGGGCTGGTATGCGTGCAGCTTGTTTGGAGAAGTGTCATCAAACAAAAGCTATTGGGCTGGCAATACCAGTGAACAAGGTGTGTTTATTGGTTGGTCTCTGCTTACGACATACTTCCCGGAGCCATCGTTTGTTGTTGCTCAGCAGGTAGGAGAAACCGAGTATTTTGCTTATATAAATCCGCGCAGAATGTTGGGACACTGGTTAGAGAGCCCGCTTCGCGATTACTTTTATCAGGTGTATTTATTGGGAGAGTCACTGCCGCGTTATTCAAGTGAACACGTCAATATCGATAACAGTTTTTGGTCTACTTTTGTTCTTAGCCATCGTGTTGTATCGCCACAATACCCTTATGAGTTAAAGGTATCGGTATCACGCAGTGCAGTATTGCTGAGAACGGCGACCTATACGTTAAGAATGCTATTGGCCTTTGGCGTCATTTGGTGGCTTCTCATCGTTGTAAGACGAGCATTAAAGCCCGTTGTCCAACACCATTCTAGCTATGCTAACGACGATTGATAACCGATTCACGAGTGACGAGTCGGCCAGTAATTAGAGGCTTGTGCGACATCGGTTTGTCTTCCAGAATTGCGTCTAACTTCTCCATAGCCATATCGACGATCTGCTGTGAAGGGTAGCTGATGCAGGTGAGGGGAGGATTGAGCTGGCTTGCCAATTGTGAATCTTCCAGTGACACGATCGAAACTTCTTGAGGTGTCGCCAAATTGAAATCTCTGAACAGGTTCATTGCTACAGCAGCTTGGCTGTCACGCATCACTACTAAGGCCGTAAACGGGTGGTAGCTGTTTAATAGCGACATAATTGCTTGCTCATTGTTGCCATTTGCTGTCACGATAAGCTGTCTGTTGACTGGCATTGCCGAGTTTTGTAGCGATGTTTTATAGCCTTCGAGCACTTGTGTCGATGCGTAACTTTCATCGTCTACTACAATGGCTATGCTTGCGTGACCTTTGCTCGATAAGAAGCGGCACGCACTCTCTGCTGCAAATTTGTAATCGTATCCGATAGCATGCTCAGCGCTCGCTAAACTATCGATGGCAATGACGTTGTCGTTAGCTAAGGATTGAATCGTGCCACCGAGTGAGATGATGGCGTCACAGTGTCTTTGATTAAGTTCTTCCACCATACGAACTTGCTCGTCTGCGGTTTCTGCAAATTGAACCAGCATGTGTTTGCCTTTCGCTTTCAGTGATTTTGCAAGCAGAGGTAGGTAAGTAGACACTTGTCCAGCGTCGCTAGAGGAAAGGATAACGCCAATATAATCGGAGCGTTGATTTGCCAGTGTTTGTGCAGCGGCATTTGGGCGGTAGTTAAGTTCTTCGGCGGCGCGTAATACAGCCTCACGACTCTCTGGCTTAACACCACGGCTGCCGCTCATCACGCGAGAAACGGTCGCTTTCGATACGTTTGCTAGCAGAGAGACATCGGTGATAGTAGCCATGACAACAACCTTAATAGATTCATAGAGTTTCTAGAACTGGGAAACCGTTTCCCAAGATTTCCGTTATTGTACTCTTTCAGAGGTAGTGATCCAAGTCTGATGAGAGGATATAAGGTGAGAAAAAAAGCAGCTCAGCGTAAGGAGCACGACTGGGCTTTTACGACTAAGCTGCTACGACCAAAGATATTGAAAACGCTCCTATAAGACGCTTTCATGCCTGACTCGCCCCGTGAATGGTCGAAAAAACTGAAAAAAGTAAAGTGAGACCGAATTACTTAGCGGTACGCTTGTGTAGTTCAATCATTTCCGCGACTAACTCTTTCGCAAGCATGGAAGTCATTAGGTGATCTTGTGCGTGAACCATCACTAGCGTCATCTTCATTTTGCCCGTGCCTTCGTCGGCTTCAATAAGCTGGGTCTGAACTAAGTGAGCTTGGTTTGCAAACTCTTGCGCTTCTTTCATCAAGCCTTCAGCCTCTTCAAACTCGCCGTTTTTAGCATGGCGAAGTGCTTCATAACACAGGCTGCGAGACTGACCCGCATTGATGATGATGCCCATCACTTGTTCTTCTAGATCCATAGTTTCCATTTTGCTTACCTCTTAAATTCTTAAATGGAGCCTACCGAAAGGTAGACAGTGTCGCCCCACGCTCAACCCCAATTAAGACTAGGGGGCGACTTTTTTATTATTTGTTTCAACAGTGTCTGATAGCTCAGAACTGGATGATTATGCTGTTACTGGCTGACCTGCCGCTTCCTGTTGCTTTTTCTCGTCCGCTGCTTCTTGCTCAAGAAGTTGTTTCTCATAAGCTTTTAGGAATGGTAGGTACATCATTGCTGACATAGCCATACAGATGAAGCACATGATGACAGGACTGAATGCCCAGTTAGCTGCCCACGATGCACCGATAGGTCCTGGTGTTGTCCAAGGCGTTAGAGAAACCACACGCTCAACTAGACCCCAGTCAAGAGCAAACCAACCTAGAGTCGCGTTCACCATTGGTACCAAGATGAATGGCAGGAAGAACACAGGGTTCATGATGATTGGCGCACCAAATAGAATTGGCTCGTTGATGTTAAATAGGCCTGGTACGGTACCCATCTTACCAATGGTACGCAGGTGAACGGCTTTACTACGAAGTAGTAGGAACGCAAGTGGAAGTGTTGAACCTACGCCACCAATAAGTAGGTAGTGATCCCAGAAACCTTGAACGAAGATGTGCGGAATGGCTTCACCTGCTGCCATTGCTGCTTGGTTAACTGATAGGTTCGCCATCCAGAATGGGTTCATGATACCTGTCACGATTAGTGCGCCATGGATACCAGCAAACCAAAGAATCTGACAAACGAGTACCGCTAGTAGAACTGCTGGTAGGGTGTCAGAGGCAGAAACAAGCGGCTGAACGAGAGCCATGATTGCTTCTGGGATGATCATGCCAGTTTGCGCTTCGATGAACAGGTTCAGAGGGTGAAGCGTGATGATGATTGCCAGCACAGGGATCAGGATTTCAAATGAACGCGCAACACCTGTTGGTACTTCAGGTGGAAGTTTAATAGTGATGTTGTTGCGCTTCAGGAATGCGTAAACTTCAGTAGAGTACAACGCCGTCATGATCGCCGTGAAGATACCCTGACCAGAGAAGTATTGCATTGACAGCATGCCGTCTTGAACTGGCGCTGCAACAAGCAAGAAGCTCATTAGTGATAGCAAACCTGTCGTAACAGGATCAAGATCGTGATGGCGAGCCAAGCTTGACGCTATCCCCACCGATATGAATATGGTCATGATCCCCATACTCAAGTTGAATGGCAGTATAAGCTGCTCACGATATGTCTCAGAAAAATCTAGCCATGCGCGTGCAAATCCCCAAGTTGTTTCCGCAGAAAACGGAGGGAAGATAAACACCAGCATGAAAGAACCAACAATCATAAAAGGTAGTGCAGCAATGAAGCCGTCACGTATAGAAGTGATGTATTTTTGTTGACCAATTTTACCAGCAATAGGGGTGACCTTTTGCTCGATAACATTGACCATTTTGTCGTACATAGCGCCCATGTCGTTACTCTCGTTAAGATAAAAGTTAAGAAACGCTCGGCGTCGAAAATTGACTAAGGGGGGACGCCGAGCAAAAACAGGTTAGCCGATAAGTTCTAGTGCAAAATCAAGCACTTTATCGCCTTTCTGCATGCCGTAATCCATCATGTTGATTGGCTCAACTTTGATGCCGTGAGCATCTGCTTTCTTTTGGAAATCCGCTTGCATGTATTTCACTTGAGGACCAAGAAGAACAACCTCGTAGTTACCTACTTGAACGTCGAACTCACTTGCGCCAAATGCTTTGATTTGAGCCTCGATACCGCGTTCTTGCGCAGACGCTTCCATTTTCTTAACCAGTAGAGAGGTAGACATACCAGCAGAGCAGCAAAGCATAATTTTTTTCATTTTTTCTTCTCCAGAATCTCGAATTCCTAATCAATATGCCCTTAAGGAAATAATTTGGAAACCGGTTTCCAAATTATTTCCGTTTAAGTGTGAAAACGATCACTGGAAACCAGAGTTATGGCGAAAAATTCGTGACACAGTTAACGAATGATCTTGACCTGGGAAACCCAGCGCTGCAAATGGCGCTGATGACCTTAAATTCAGCATTAGAAATGGCTGAGTAGTAGGTGAATCGTGATCTAAATTCGGAATTTAGCGAGTGATGGGGTAAAAAACGTGGTGGAGACGGCAGATTTGGATAATCGGTTTCCGAGAGTCAGTGTATTCGGGTATCCTGACGCGGATCCATATAGCCGGTAGAGTAAATGAACCAATCCATTATGAGACTGTGTGCCAATCAGGTAGAGCAGTTCATGAATCCTGTAGCAAAATTGCTGATGCGCAGTCAGCACCTTATGGCTATGCGTGATGGTTTCCAGTTGGCAATGCCTTTCATTTTTGTCGGCTGTATGTTTGTCCCGATTATCTTTCCTCCGTTTGCCGATTCCGAGTCTTGGATGTCGATGGCTTGGATGGACTTATCTCTGGCGTTAAGACCCATCTTGCTGCCAACTTATCAACTGACACTGGGCGTCGTAGGGCTTATCGTTTCTTTTGGCGTTTCGGCCAGCCTCGCGAAGAGCTATCAGTTGCCAGAGCGACTGTCTGGATTGACGGGGTGTATGGCGTTTCTCATGCTGGCCGGATTCTATATCGATGGGCAAGAAGATGCTCGCTACTTAGGTGGTGCCGGTCTGTTTACTGCGCTTATCGCGAGTCTGTATTCAATAGAAGTCGTTAGGTTCTTTATCCGTATGGGCTGGTACATCAAGATGCCAGAAGACGTGCCTATCTTAACGATTCAAAGTTTTAAGCTCATCGTGCCGATCTTTGCTGTGATGATCAGTATTTCGACATTCAATGTTTTTCTTGATGCTCAGTTCGGAGTGCATTTCCCTCAATTGATAGAAGAGCTGTTTCGTCCGTTGGTACTGGCCTCAGACAGTCTCGCTGCGGTTTTGATTTCGATACTGATTTGTCAGCTTCTTTGGTTTATGGGGATTCATGGTGCACTGATCATTACCGGAATTATGAATCCATTCTGGATGTCTAACCTACTCGAGAACCAAACTGCGTTGGAAGCTGGCGGTCAGGTACTCCCTCATATCTACCTACCTGCTTTTTGGGACTTTTTTGTCCTTATCGGCGGGGTAGGTTCAACATTGCCTTTGGTCTATCTTGCGATTAAAAGCCGTTCAAAACAGTTGAAGTCGGTGGGTAAGGTTGGCGCTATTCCCGCGATATTTAATATTAACGAGCCAATATTGTTCGGCTTCCCAATTATTATGAACCCGCTTTTTCTTGTGCCGTTTATTTTTGTCCCAATGCTCAATGCTACGATTGCATGGTTCTTAACGTCGGCGGAGATATTGGATCGCGTGGTATTAATGATTCCATGGTCGGTGCCCGCCCCAATAGGTGCTGCGTGGGCTGCCAATGGTAGCTACATGAACGCTCTAATGGTGGTGTTTGCTATGGTGAATTCTTACTTTATCTATCTGCCTTTCTTCAGAACTCATGAGAAAATCTTGGTAGAGCAAGAAGAAGAGCGCGCCAAACGAATGCAGCAAGTACAAGCGGCTCAGTAGCTACGTGTACCCGCTGTTATTGATGCGTTTTATTTAGAAGCGACTCGTTTACCGAAGGTATTGACGAGAGCCCCTATCACAATGAGTGAGCCACCAATGTAGGTCCAAACAGTGGGGACTTCATTGAACAACGCCAAACCTAGCAAAATAGAGAACACAATCTGGACATAGGAGTATGCCGAAGCTTTACCCGCTGCTTGGGTTTGCATTGCTTTGGTTAAACCTAGTTGACCTATTTGTGTGAAGACGCCCACCAGCACCAACATCATAGTGAGATACCAATCTGGCATCACGAAATCGTCGCCAATTAATAGAATTGAGACTGGCAATGCGACCAATGGGAAATAGAAAATGATCACTGAGCTGTCTTCAGTTTGGCTTAGCTTTCTAACGATAACGTAAGCGATAGAGCTGCCAAATGCGCCAAGGAGCGCAATACCCACACTAAATAACGGCAGTGACTCCGCGGTATTGCTGCCTAATGTTGGCCCCACCATAAACGTTAAGCCGAAAATACTCAGCACGATACAAATGATGGTCGACTTCTGAATACTTTCTTTTAGAAACCAGAACGCAAGTAGGGCGGTGAAAATAGGGTGGATATACTGGAGTATTGTTGCTTCGGCTAGAGGTAGCGTTGTCACTGCGTAGTACACACAAATCAAAGCCAGTGAGCCGACGATACCGCGCAATAGCAGCAAAGGCCTATTGTGCCCCCACACAGAAATACCTTTCCTTTTGACATCTAGGTAGCTTAGCACCAGTGAAACCAATGCACGCGCTGCTACGATTTCAAATACGGGAATACCATAAGTGCTCACGTATTTCACACAGGCCGACATCAGCGCAAAGCCAAGCGCTGATAACACCATGTAGCGAACGCCGACAGGGACGATGGAGTCAAAAGTTGTGGTCATAGTCGTCTCTTTAATAGGTTGAAGTCGTGCTATTTGTGTTTGGTTAAGAATTTCCCAACTGATGCTTTTGGTTGCTTGGCGAGCTTTTGCATCAACTCAAAACTTGGTTGTGCAATTGCGTGATTCTCGGTAAGAGAGTTCACAAGAAGCAACCAGAGTGACGCTGTCACTTCGGCGTCAGCTAATGCGCGGTGAAATACACCATCGTTAGCAATGTTATGGTAAGCCACCAGATCACCCAATTTGTGTGAATTTGCTTCTTGGTTTAATCGGCGAGAAACCAAAAGTGAACAAGCAAACTCTCCACCATAACCTTTACCAATTAGATCCAGTTCTGCATCTAGAAAACGCTTATCGAAAGAAGCGTTGTGAGCCACTAGATTGGCATCGCCAATAAAATCGACGAACTCACTCATCACTTCGTCACAGCTTGGTGCGTGGCTAAGCATATTGTTGGTGATGCCTGTGTAGCCCTCGATGAAGCTGCTGACTCGAAAACCTGGATTCATCAATGATTGAAAGCGATCAACCACTTGGCCATTTTCCAGTTTCACGGCACCAATTTCGATAGCGCGATCGCCTTGGTTCGGTGATAAGCCCGTAGTCTCAAAGTCGAGTACGATAGCGGAAGTGGCGGGTGCGGTCATAGTGAAATCTCACGAAAAAGTAGGGAGGCAGAGTCTAGCTTGAACGCGTCATGAAGGAAACCTTCCAAGCACTGTTTTTGGTTAAAGACTGCTTGCATCAAAAAGAAAAGGTCCAGATAAACTGGACCTTTTAAGATGGTTAATCGAGGTTCTCACCGTTAGTTTCTATGACTCTTTGATACCAATAGAAGCTATCTTTCTTGTAACGTTTGAGGTCTTTTTCGCTTTCTTCATCGCGGTCAACGTAAACGAAGCCATAACGTTTCGCATAACCATTTAGCCAACTGAATAGATCTTGATAAGACCAAGTGCAGTAGCCGATCACTTCACAGCCATCTTCGATAGCATCGTTAATCGCTTCAACGTGCGCTTTTAAGAATGAGATACGATAGTCATCGTGCACTCGACCATCTTCAGTCAATGTGTCGTACGCGCCTAAACCATTTTCACTGATAAGGATCGGTAGGTTGTAGCGAGACGTGATGCGGCGAAGTGCGACGCGCAGGCCTTCAGGATCGATCGCCCAGTTCCAATCCGTCATTTTTAGGTGCTCGTTATCAGCGCGAACATAGTAATCATCGGTAGGGATGCGAGCGACATCAGAGACGACAGATACTTGCGCGGCATTTCCGGTTTGTGCTGTTTGTTCGCGGTTTTCAGGTGCGACAAACGTGGCAGACTGATAATAGTTTAGACCCATGAAATCGCAGATACCGGCTTTAAGCAGTTCTTTATCGCCTTCTTGGAAATCGATGTGGATGCCTAGACGCTCTAGCAGTTTTAGACCAATCTTTGGATAGGCGCCTTTTGCGTAGACATCCATCCAGAGCAGATCTTGTATTTCTTGTGCGTTTTCAGCGGCAATCACATCCTCAGGAGAGGCGGTTTTTGCGTATGTCGGGCTGTACGCAAAGCTCGCCCCAATTTGACCCTTGATACCCATCTCTTTGAATCGCTTCACAGCATTTGCATTAGCTAGGCTTGCGATATGGTTGGCATTGATAAAGCGTTGGTAATCAGAAACTTTTGGTGGATGGATCTTTTGAACGTACCCTAGGCTTGTGAAAATATTCTGCTCATTCATGCAAACCCAGTACGGCACTTTGTCACCATACTCGCTGAATAAGACTTCGCAATAACGGGTAAAGTCCGTCAGAATTTCACGACTTTCCCAGCCTTGATATTCGTCTTGCAGTGCTTGTGGAAGATCCCAGTGGTAGATAGTTAGGATCGGTGTGATACCACATTCGATCAGTTTATTGATAACGTTATGGTAGAACTCTACGCCTTTCGGGTTTACCGTGCGGCCATCTGGCATGATTCGAGTCCAAGCGACAGAGAAGCGATAGGCCTTTAGTCCCATCTCTCGCATCAGTTCGATGTCTTCTTCATATTTATGGTAGAAGTCGATCGCCACTTCACCTGTTGTATCTTTAAACGTATTGCCCGGAACACGTGAGTACACATCCCAAATCGAATCGCCTTTACCATCTAGATTTGCTGCGCCTTCGATTTGATAGGCTGCGGATGCGCTGCCCCATAAGAAGTTCTCTTGAAATGCCATAGCTACTCCGATTAACCCTTTTTCATGTATTTGTTTTCTGCGTTCGATATTATTAAAACCATATGGTTTTAAAAGTTAAATTGATTATAAATGAGAGGTTGATCTGCTTTGGTGGTGATGTTGTTGGTTTTTAGGACACTAAACCATATTGTTTAATGGTTTGCCTTGTGCGTTGAATCATTAGACAGTAATCTCACATCAAATGAGAGTTGGCGTAGTAAAGGGATCAGGCGAGAATGGTGAAATATCAGGGCATTTACAACGAAATGAAGGCCAGGATTTTAGCGGGCGAATATTCACCATCGGGTAAGCTTCCCGATGGAAAATCGTTGGCGAATGAATTTCAGTGTAGTGAGATAACGCTTAAGAAAGCCCTAGACTACTTGGTTAAAGAAGGTTTAGTCGTGCGTAAGCGTGGGGCGGGTTCGTTTGTTAAGCAGCCTTCAAGTCCAGTATCTGATTCACATCTACTGGGCACCAAAAAAAGAGCAGAAGAGAAAGGTAAGTCGGTCAAAACGCGCGTGGTTAAGTTTGTCAAAGTGAATGCCGATAAGGCTATCGCCGATAAACTGAAATGCCAGATAGGTGAACCAGTCTACGACATTACTCGTGTCCGTGTGCTTGATGGTGTGCCAACTATTATTGAGTACATCTACTTGTCCGCTAACATCATTCCTCGTTTAGCGATCGAGGATGTTAAAGCATCCATCTATGGTTATATCACTGGTAAGCTCGGCCTTACGATACATAGCGCTAATCTTAAAATCACCATCGCTAATGCGACCATAGCGGAGGCGGAGCACCTCAGTCTGCCTGTTGGAGACAATATAGTGAGTGTCGCTCAGAATGCTTACTTGGATAACGGCCAAATTTTTGAATACTCCGTCGCTAAGCACACTTGCGACACGTTCGAGTTCTCAACAACTTACGTCAAGAGCGAAACGCAGCTGTAACGTTTTGAATCACAGCTAGATAAGAGCGCATGAGCGGTTGATTTTTGACCTATGCTTATCCTGACAACCTTCATTAGAAAGCGTTGAATATAAGGAAAGCACGATGAGCAAACCCATAATCGCTGGCAACACACCTATCAAGGTCGAAGTGAAAACAGGGCAAGACTATTATTTTTGTACCTGTGGACGCTCGAAAAACCAACCCTTTTGTGACGGCTCCCATGCAGGAACAGACTTCAAACCAAAAAGCTTTTCTGTCTACAAAGACGGAGATGCCTTTTTATGTCGATGCAAACACACCGCCAATCCTCCTTATTGCGATGGCAGCCACAAACAGTTTTCAAACGAACAAGTAGGTACTGAAGGGCCGGGTGTCACCGCTAAAGCAAATGACGCCCCAGTCGCTACCCAAACTAAAGAGGAGCCTACCGTTGAGTTTATTCATCAGCTCGCGCGCGAAGGACTATCAAAGCTTGGGCATCATGGCCCCATGACCTCGATGGGTGTACCACGACATCTATTACCTCATTGGGATGATCTGCAAGTCATGGTGGCTCAAATGGCGACAAAACCCTTGTTGGAAGATGCGGTGGTGGGTACAGAGCTTGTGATTGGTCCGCAAGCCAAAAAGCCGCTTAAGCTTAATATTCCCTTATTCGTATCTGACATGAGCTTTGGCGCGCTATCTGAGGAAGCAAAGGTTTCGTTGGCAACGGGTGCTGAGCTAGCAGGAACGGGTATTTGTTCAGGGGAGGGAGGCATGCTTCCTGAAGAGCAAGCTGCCAACTCGCGCTACTTTTACGAGCTTGCCAGTGCTGGCTTTGGTTACGATGAGGACAAGCTCAAATCAGTGCAAGCTTTTCACTTCAAAGGTGGGCAGGGTGCGAAAACGGGTACTGGCGGGCATCTTCCAGGTAACAAGAATATAGGCAAAATATCTCAAGTTCGCGGCATCCCCGAAGGCGAGCCAGCCATCTCGCCCCCGACCTTTAAAGATCTCAATAGCGCTGAAGACTTCAAAGCATTTGCAGACCGAGTACGAGAAGTCACAGGAGGCATACCAATCGGTTTTAAACTGAGTGCGAACCATATTGAAGAAGACATTCAGTTCGCCCTAGATGCCAGCGCGGATTACATCATTTTAGATGGGCGAGGCGGCGGTACTGGTGCTGCACCAGAAATGTTTCGTGATCACATCAGTGTGCCAACCATTCCTGCTCTAGCGAGAGCGCGGCGATATCTAGATGAGCAAGGGATGAGTGGCAAAGTGACGCTCATCATAACTGGTGGGCTGCGCGTCCCAATGGATTTTGTGAAAGCGATGGCGCTGGGTGCCGATGGGGTCGCAATATCAAATAGTGCCATGCAATCAATAGGCTGTGTAGCGGCGAGAATGTGTAATACCAATAATTGCCCAGCCGGGATCGCCACTCAAAAAGCCGACTTGCGCCAAAGATTGAATGTAGACAAAGCGTCAAACCAACTTAAGAACTTTTTTGAAGCCTCGGTTACACTCATGCAAGTGATGGCAAGAGCATGTGGGCATCATGATTTGAGTCAGTTCAACCGTAACGATTTAACGACTTGGGATCGTGATATGGCACATTTGTCTGGCGTGAAGTACTCGGGGTATGAACACTAGCGGCTGATATGCACTGAATAATGAAGTCGTAGTTCAAGCTTTAGTAGTTAGGATGCCGCGGCCACTTTGGCCGCGGTGTTTTTTTGTAATTTCTCGCTGACCTGTCTATAGCTTTATAGTTTAAAGTTCATAACCATCAATCACCGAGGGCGATAGTGTGTATCGAATATCTGAGCTGGCAGCCGAAGTTGGGTTGTCACGAACGGCGCTGCTTTACTACGAGAAACAGAAGCTAATTTGTGGCAAAAGGTTGGCTAACGGCTACCGAGTCTACAGCGATAAAGATTTACAACGAGTCCGATTGATACAGCAATTGCAAGCGGGTGGATTAACACTAAGAGAATGCAAAGCATGTCTAGAAGCTAAAGTCGATAGAGCGCTGCTGCAAAGCCGTTTGCATACGCTTGAACAAGAGATTGAGCACAAGCAGAAGTCGCGCGATTTATTGGCGGCAATGCTGGGTGAGGGAGACCTAAAAGCGTGGCACGAAGGATTGGATAAACTCGCACCCGATGCTCATTTAGATTGGTTGATTAAGCAGGGCTTTAGTGAAAAAGATGCCCTGCGACTGAAATGGTTATCAAAAAATATGAACGAACACGAAATTTACATGGCTGACTTTATGACGGTTTTTGAAACGCTTGAGCGTTGGGGGCCGGGAAGTGAGCAGGAAACACGAAAAGCACTCAACGCAGTACCAAAAGCGCCGAAACAGCTTCTTGAAGTTGGCTGTGGTAAAGGCTTGGCAACCAAAGTACTAGCAGAAAACAGCAATGCAAACATCACTGCAATCGATAATGAGCAGTCTGCGCTGGATCGACTTAATGAGCGCTTCGAAGCGCTTGGCTTATCCAAAAGGCTAATTACTGTCGCTGCAAGCATGACAGATCTACCGTTTGAACAGAAAAGCTTCGACCTTATCTGGGCAGAAGGCAGTGCCTACATCATGGGTGTTGAGAAAGCCCTAACACAATGGAAGCCTCTTTTAGCCGACAACGGATATATCATGTTGAGTGACATGGTTTGGAAGACACCGACACCAAGTGAAGCGTCTGTTGAGTTTTGGAATCAAGAATATCCAGATATCCAGCAGGTAGAAACTCGTCTTGAGCAGATGAAAAAGGCGGGTTACCTCGTTGTTGACCACTTTCCGATGAGCCGTGAAGCTTGGATGAACTACTATGGACCGCTTGGTGAACGTGTCAAAGAGCTTGAACCAGATATGTCTGAAAAAGCAGCATGGAAAGACATTAAGCATGAGGTAGAGATCTGCACTCAATTTGCTGACGAGTTTGGCTACCACATGTTCATTGTTCAAGCGTAAAAACAGTAAGGTTGTTGGTCAACGATAGGGCCGTCGGAGGGCAATATAGATTGTTATGAAAGGAGCTTCTTTCAAGCTCCTAATAACGGTATGGACATTAAAGTCTGACCCTTTTTAGGCGCTTTGCTAGCAGCAACGCTATAAGAGATGACAAAATAGATTGAGCAGTTTTTGAAACGCTTTTGGACATAAACAATCTAGTTTGTTTTGCTTCTAACGTACCTCATATAGCCGTCGTCCTCACGAAAGTGAGGATCTCCAACCACGTGTAACCAATTAAAAAAATTCGACTAAGTCACGTAATTTAGCTTTTCGACGCGCTGAATGAGATTCCCTTTTTCAAGGGAATGACGGCAATTTTGAAGATGGCTTGAAGCACAAAACGGGGCAAAAATAAGCTATCCTCGTTACTCAGTTTGGGGAGTTGACGATATGATTCAGTGGGCGCGGCCAGTAGATTCCTGCCTTCGAAGGAATGACCGGATTTGGATTTGGGTTATTGACACAGAAAGGGGAAAAGTCGTGTTTGCTATAGCCGGTTCACACAACGTCTACCAAGTGAACTGACAGAGGAAAAGTGACAAACTCTACTGTCTTCTGACAAGAGCCTACTTCACAGTCGGCTTTTTAGTGGCCTGTCTGCATCATTTCTTTTCTATCATTCCAAAACGTTATGAAAATCATAATATATGATAATTTCACGTACTTTCCCTTTTGTCGTAACCTAGCGCCAGTTGGAAATCACCATTTCGCTTATGTCGTCGACGCTCCTATGCTGGTGAGCGTCCGCATAAGATTCAGGCGAGGGTAAATATGAAAGTTTTGCACACAATGATTCGCGTAGTGGACTTAGATAAGTCCATTAAATTCTACTCAGAAGTTCTTGGTATGAAGGTGTTAGACCGTTTCGAGAATGAAGAGTATCGCTATTCACTCGTTTTTGTTGGCTACGAGGGTCAAGATGCAGGCTCTACCATCGAGCTGACTTATAACTGGGACACAGACCAGTACGACCAAGGCAATGCTTGGGGACATATTGCGATCGGTTGTGAGGACATTTATGCAGCATGTGAGCGTATTGAACAGCTTGGTGGCAACATCACTCGCGCGCCGGGTCCAATGAAAGGCGGCGTAACTCACATCGCGTTTGTGAAAGATCCTGATGGTTACTCTATTGAGCTAATTCAATCGAGCAAATAATAGAGAACAGATAGAGGTAAATGATTATGACAGATTCAATGTTTCAACCAATTCAACTTGGTTCGCTTACTCTAAAAAACCGTATCGTGATGCCGCCGATGACTCGCTCTCGTGCATCGCAGCCAGGCAACGTAGCCAACGACATGATGGCCGAGTATTATGCACAGCGCGCTCAAGCAGGTCTTATTGTTGCAGAAGGCACTCAGATTTCTCCAATGGGTCAAGGTTATGCTTGGACACCAGGCATCTACTCGCAAGAGCAGATTGCGGGCTGGAAAAAAGTAACAGATGCGGTACACGCTAAAGACGGCGCAATTTTCGCTCAGCTATGGCATGTAGGCCGTGTTACTCACCCAGATAACATCGGTGGTGAACAGCCAATTTCATCGTCTGCGCTCAAAGCAGAAAACGTGAAAGTGTTTGTTGATAATGGTAGCAATGAGCCAGGTTTTGTTGACGTTGTAGAGCCACGTGCAATGACCAAACAAGATATTGAAGAAGTGATTGGTCAATACCGTCAAGCGGCTTTAAACGCTGTTGAAGCGGGCTTTGATGGAATCGAATTGCACGGTGCAAACGGTTACCTCATTAACCAGTTTATCGACTCAGAAGCGAACAACCGTGATGATGAGTATGGTGGTTCAATCGAAAACCGTCTTCGCTTCCTAGATGAAGTGGTTGCGGCAGTTGTTGACGCGATTGGTGCGGACAAAGTGGGTGTGCGTCTAGCCCCATTTACTTCACTTAACGGGACAGTCGATAAAACACCAGTAGAGACGTACACTGCAGCTGCACGCGTACTGGACAAACACAATGTGGTTTACATGCATATCGCTGAAGTGGATTGGGATGATGCGCCAGACACACCTGCTGAGTTTAAAACAGCAGTGCGTGAAGCGTACCAAGGTACCATTATTTATGCTGGTCGCTACAACCAAGAGAAAGCTGAGCAAGCGATCCTTGGCGGTCTTGCGGACATGGTAGGCTTCGGTCGTCCATTTATCGCAAACCCAGATCTGCCGAGTCGTATTCAGCACGGTTACCCGCTAGCACCGCACAACCCAGAGACTCTGTTCGGTGGCAACGAGGTTGGTCTTTTAGACTACCCGGAATACCAGGCGTAATTGACTATCTAACGCAAATTAACAAGATTAGGCTCGAGGCGAGGGGGCATCCTATTTATGGGAATGGCGTCTCGGGCTTCCTCTTTCTTGTTATCTCTAATACACTCTTCGTACCTTCACTTCTCTTTTCGGCTGCAATGAGCTTTACCGATATCCAAGACAAACTGGCCACTTTCTCTGCTCTTGAGCAGGTCTTCGACTATTTTGAAGTCGACTATGACCGCAAGTTTCTCGATGAATATCGTCTGCCACTTCTCAAGCGCTTTAATGGTTATCTGTTAATGCAAAAACCAGATGATTGGTTCGCTGCGAGGCGAGTTTTGCGTAACGCGTATTGCAAAATCCAGCGAGGCCGTCTCGATCCAGCAACACGCTCTGCATGCCGGGGATGTACGTCTTGTATTAGACGCTAACAAAAGCCGTAAACAGAAAAAGGCTCATAACCTAGTGGTTATGAGCCTTTATTTTATATCGTGTTTTGGATATTTAGCCGCTTCGCTTATTTGTCGTCAACGTTCACAAACATCATGGTTAGCGTGAAGGCCAGTGCAAATACACCGACAACGCCCAGTACTGCTTGAATGAAGTTCTGAGTACCGCTCGCCAAGTACGCTGGAAGGCTGAACACAGAAGACAGAATGTAGCTGGTTAGGTGAGTATCAATGGTCACTGAAATCGCACCTACGATACCTGCTGCTAGGCTCGCCATAAACAGAGCTTTTGTGTACTTAGTCAGTACGCCAAATAGCGCTGGCTCTGTGATACCAAGGATAGCGGTGATACCTGAACCTACTGTTACTGAAGATTGCTCCTTTGAAACGCGGCTGCGTTGTTTGTACCATACCGCCATGGTTGCACCAGCAATTGCTAGGTTACCTAGACACATAATTGGCATCAGTAAATCTTTTCCGTACAACGCAAAGTTGTTTAGGCTGATTGGTGTCATGCTGTGGTGGATACCAAACACAATCGTAATAGGACGAGTGATACCGAACACAAAACCAGTAAGCGTTGGTGAAATCTCTAGTAGTGAGCTCACTACCCAACCTGCGCCATTACTTAGCCACATACCTGCTGGAGCAACCAATGACAGTACAATGGTCGACGTCACTGTGAAGGCCAGTAGGGGGGTAAATACAGGCTTCGCAGAAGATGGCACAAAACGGTCAACGAACGGTGTCACTTTAGACAATACCCAAACCGCTAGGATTGCTGGCACGATAGCACCGCCATAGTTGAGCAGTTCGATAGGCACGAAGCCCAATACGGTAAGCTCAGGAGCGCTGCCCACTTCTTTTAACATTGCCGCTTTATCAACAAGCTTTGGAGCCAGCATCGCAGATGAAACCGCAAGAGCAATGTACTCGTTCACTTTAAATACTTTAGCGGCCGAGAAAGACACCAACATAGGAAGGAAGAAGAACACCGCGACTGAAATCGAGCGGAAGAAGAATACCGTGTCCGACGACTCTGAAATTACATTGGTTGCAATAAGGCCTGAAAGCAGGCCCATCAACATACCTGCGCCTGCAATCGCTGGAACGACAGGGCCAAAGATACCCGCGACGACTCGCATGGCATTTTGGAACAGTTTGCCTTTCTCTGCTTCTGAAATAGGCTCGTCAGTGGTCGTGCTTACGCCGGAAAGAGCGTTGTACCACTTCTCGACATCGACACCGATGACGATTTGAGTTTGACCTTGAGCAAGCACCACACCTTTGACACCTGGGATGGCTTCTAGTACGTCCTTGTTGGCTAGAGATTCATCGGCAAGCTTAAAGCGAAGGCGAGTCATACAGTGCGTGATGTTGATGATATTGTCATCCCCACCCAGCGCAGCGACAAGCGACTGTAGGCTGTCGTTGAAACGGCTTTGCTCGCTATTGGTATTAGTTTTTGAGTTCACGTCGTTTAGCGTTTCGGTTAGTTGCATAGTAGGATTTCCTATCTTCTACCGTTATTCGATGGGGCTATCATATCCAGCGATAAGATTTGTCCCAATCGAAAAAACAGAGAGATTCATCACATTAAATGCGTGAATTTACTAATTTTAAGCTATTTTTGGCGATTGGTTCGTTTTTCTTTAAAAAATCACATCGATAACGAACCAGTTAAAATTGGACATAAATTAGCGCTTGAATTTCATTATTTTTCGCTGTTAGATAGAATGAGATTTCATACTAAGAGCCCATATCGTGAAAGAAAACATCATTACAAATGTCCAGTGCATCATTACGAAACCGGACAGACATAATCTTATTACTGTTATCGTTGAAACAGAATCAGGCGTTACTGGCTATGGCTGTGCAACCTTTCAGCAGCGTCCACTTGCTGTAAAAACTATGGTTGATGAATATATTAAGCCTTTAGTTGTTGGTCGAAATGCAAATAATATTGAAGATCTGTGGCAAATGATGATGGTGAATTCATATTGGCGCAATGGCCCGGTTATTAATAATGCAATCTCTGGTGTTGATATGGCACTTTGGGATATTAAAGCTAAGCTTGCAAATATGCCTCTGCATCAATTGTTTGGCGGTAAATCTCGCGATGCTATTCAGGTTTACACTCACGCGACCAGCGACACAATGGAAGGTTTATACCAGCAAGTCGAAGAGTTCTTGGAGCAAGGCTACAAGCATATTCGCTGTCAGTTAGGATTCTATGGTGGCGTTCCAGAAAACATGCACACGACTGAACAGCCAACGGCAGGATCGTATTACGATCAAGACCAGTACATGGCGAACACCATCGATATGTTTAAAAAGCTTCGCGAGAAGTACGGTAATCAGTTCCACATTCTTCACGATGTGCATGAACGACTGTTTCCAAATCAAGCGTTGCAGTTTGCCAAGCAAGTTGAGCAGTACTATCCGTACTTCATCGAAGATATTCTGCCACCCAATCAAACGGAATGGTTGACGAACCTGCGCAGCCAAACATCTGTGTCGCTGGCACTTGGTGAGCTGTTCAATAATCCAGAAGAGTGGAAGTCGGTGATCATTAATCGCCAGATTGACTTCATCCGTTGTCACGTCTCGCAAATCGGTGGTATTACACCAGCACTTAAGCTGGGTCACTTATGTGAAAGCTTTGGCGTGCGCATTGCGTGGCACTGTCCACCAGATATGACACCGATTGGCGCAGCGGTGAACACGCACCTGAATGTGCATCTGCATAATGCCGCTATTCAAGAGCACGTGCATTACAAAGAGAATACTCGCCGCGTATTCCCGAATGCAGCAGAGCCGCGACAAGGTTTCTTGTATGCCAGCGAAAAGCCGGGTATCGGCGTGGAAATGGATGTTGAGGCAGCAGCGGACTTCCCGGTGGAGTATCGCGCTCATGAATGG
The DNA here is from genome assembly GCF_040412085.2 of Vibrio sp. CB1-14. NCBI lineage: Bacteria > Pseudomonadati > Pseudomonadota > Gammaproteobacteria > Vibrionales > Vibrionaceae > Vibrio > Vibrio chaetopteri. The sequence goes on from NZ_CP115921.1 coordinate 1,247,829, forward strand.
ACACAAAGCCGACTGCCGGACGGTTCAATTCATACGCCTTAATAGTTGGCAAATAAGAAATAAATCAAAACGACCGCTAATTTAGCGGTCGTTTTGATCTCGGTACTGTAAACTTTCGTTATTAAATTTGGTGTGATAAGTGCACTGGTAGTTAATATCGATAATGTCGCTGACAATAAACGCTTCACCAGAGGTTAAAAAACCTCGGTTGGTAATATTCATTGCAGAGGTTGAACGCTTGCACTGTAATATTTTTGCATCTTCTGATGATACGCTAACCGCCTTGTAACTAGTCAGGTAGCTGTCTATTCCTAACCCAAGCGAAAGCGCTAACTTTTGCAGCGAGCTTTCCACCAGGGTATCGTTCATCTTTGGGAATAAATGCACGGGTAAAATAGTCTCTTCAATTTGGGTGATTTTATCTTGCACTAGCCTTAAGCGTTTGATGTGCCAAAGATAATCATCTTCTCCGATAGAAAATACTTGCATCTCATGATGAGTGGGTACACGTTTATTGAGCTGAACTTTCTTATAAGAAATATGCTCAAAACTGTTTTCTGTGATGGAGTTATAAATTAATGGCGTGCCAATAATAGCAGTATTAACGTAATAACCGGATCCTGTTTTAGGCTTTACCACACCAATCGCTTCGAGTTTTGCTAGTGCCTTTCTAATTGAGAACCTCGACAACTGATACTTGTCGGCTAGCTCCCTTTCTGAAGGGAGTTTTTGGGTGATCACGCCTTGGCAGATTTTGCTGATTAGATCTTGAACCAGCTGTTCGTGCTTTTTCATTGAGGAGGGCAACAGTTGCAACAGATAAGGTTAATGATAGCGATGAAGGGGCTAAGTTGGCAAACGTATTCGCGGGATGAGATCGACGTTTTAGAACAAAGGCTGGATGCCAAGCGAGCAGTGCTCGCTCAGCACTAGAGATTTATTGGCATTGGTTAAGACTAACAGCAATAGGGTTCGCTTTTTCGTCAAATTTCACAGACCAAACGTATTTGCCAGTTGCTTCAATGGTTGACTTGGTATCTTTCCCGTAGCCACCCCATTTCAGTACTTTCGTTTCGCCAACGTTAAGGACTCGACCGTCTGCGGTGAACTGCGGTTTCCAGTCAGCTGCTGCATACTGCATTGAGTATTTACCTGGTTGCTCTTCGACTACGGCTTGATATAGGCCATCGCCTTTGTGTTCAAATGCGCGAGCGTCGATGTGTTTCCAGCTTGCACCAGGAAAGGTGCCAACGACATAAAGCTTTTTACGTACAGGGCCTGCTTCCGAAACTGTCGGGTTGTCACAGGCAGCCATCATGGCTGTGTCAACACCTGCTGGAGCTGCAGCTACTGCCGCCGTTGTTGCGGTTGCCGTCTCATTCGCTGAAGAAGTCGCTGGATCTGACGCACAGCCAAACATAAGTGCACTCATCACTGCCATAGACAGAGCAGATTTTATTGATGTCATGGGTTGTCCTTTTTTATTTTTGGTTAGGGCATCACCAATTTAATGTGCGCAATATCTAAGCAGCTCATCCTTTTGATTGAAGAGAAGGGGATGAGACTCAAGGATGAGAGTAGTAGGTCACAAAGCGTGCAACTATCTACTGGTGGATTTTTATGGTTTCAGAATGATAGGTTGAAACTTGTTGGCATTACTATATTTGTCGAGATTTTTCTCCTTTGGAAGTGTTGTTGTTAGAGATAAAAACCATTCGTATCAGATTGATAACAAGATCGGTTTTGGTGCATGTTAAGCAAAGGGGGGTTCTTGTTGGTCTCACAGCAATGATAAAGCAGGCTGTGGGTGAACAGAATGGCTCTTATTGCGTAGATAACAGAGCAAGTGACTGAAAAGGAGAACATCATGCGTCTACCAACTTTACTATTTGTGTTCGCTTTGTCTTCGTTTGGAGCGTGGTCCGCGGGTTCCAGCTCTAGTTATAACTCGTTGAACAAAGCCGAGCGCACTTACAATCAAGGCGTGGAACTTATGAAAGACAAACAATTTCTCGATGCTGAGAAAAAGTTTCGAGCTGCCCTCAAACGAGATAAAAACTGGGCGCAAGCACACAACAACCTCGCTTATACCCTACGTAAACAGGGGGCAGATCATTACAACACTGCGCTATTTCATTACAACAAAGCGATTTCTATCGCACCGTCGCTCCCTGAGCCATACATGTACCGAGGTGTACTTCATGTGCAAATGGGGAATCCATCACTTGCCAATGACGACCTCACCAAGCTGCGTGCACTCAAATCGCAACTGGCTGATGAACTTGAGTTTGTGATTGAAAACGGCGAAGAGAAAGCGCCAGAGCGGTTTTTTGGCGTCTCTGAGAAAGTTAAGGGTTAACCTTTGAATCAAGCAAGATGCCTTCGTCCTGGGTACATATTGATGTATTGAACGATTCTTGGGCGCACTCCTAAATTGGGACGGCTGCCGTGAGGGAGATGATGGTGCCAGATAATCATATCTCCAGCGTTGGCGCCAATTGGGACTGAACCTAAAGCGTGTAGGTCTTGTTGGTTAGGATCGGTATCTGTGGGCAAGCTTTGTAACCAGTTTGACAGTTTATGATGAAACCCCGGAATTAGGGTCAGGGCACCTTGTTCTGGTGGGGTATCGGTGAGGTAGAGTATTCCCTGTGTCGCGAAATCGAGTGGCTGATCAAAGTCGACATCCCAGTGTAGATCTGGCCCCGGAAATGGGTGACTTTCTCGCTGCGGGGCATGGAATCCGCATCGATCTGCTGTCACCCAAAGAGCGGGCGTATCCCAGAGCTGAGAGAAGGCTTTATGAATTCGCAAAGAACGGCGATTGGCTTCTAGCGCTTCGCTTTGTATCAGTTCTACCATGATCCCGGATGCTGTCTTTTGATACCAAGAACAGTGGTCATCAGACTTTGCGCCAACCGCTTTGTAAATCACCTTCTCAGCCTCTTGGCAGGCATTCAAATCCACAGCGTTTCTGATAATTACATAGCCATTTCTCTGCCAAAATGCGAGATCTTGCTGTGACAATACAGGTGGAGCGTTGTCAATCGCACTCAGCCAATCGTGAGTCTCTCTACTGTATGCTGAACCTGCTATATCGGCGTTAAGTCGCTCAATGCGACTTTTGCTTGGTTTGCCTGCCGTTGCGACAACCCAATCTTCAAATTCATCGAGTGAGGGCTTTTGAGCGTATAGAAACTGATAAGCTTGATTCAGCCCAATGCCAAGAGCATCTAAGACTAATCGATCAAGGTGTACATCTTGAGGGAAAGACTGGGTTTGTTGGTACCGCTTAGCGAACGTTGATGACCAGAGTCGCTTTAGGTGATAGACCCCAATTGGTGAAAGTTCGTTTGATGATGCGAGGGTAATGGGTAGTTCCATAGGTTTTAACTGTGTACTCAGAAGCTATTTGATGTCTATTTTAGGCGGTATTTTCATACTTATCTTATAGGTAAACGATAACCTAAGGTCCGGTCACAAAATGTCTAAATTGTAGATGGTGAATTTCACACTCTCTGTGTCAAATTCGCCATGTCAGAGAAGGTGTTAAAAATCTCAATGCTTTAACTTATTGATTTTTATTAATCTAAAAGTTGGCACCACATGTGCAACAGGGAATGGGCAAGTAAGGTAGTCTGCACATTTACCAATAACCAATCCCAAAGGGGCATATTATGAAAAGCTTACTCGTATCTACTCTTGGTGTAATCGCTATCACGTCTTCGGCTTTTGCCGCCGCTAACACGCTTGATAAACAGGAATGGAGCGAGGATTTGCATCATGATATGACGGCAATGAAGCATGAGGCAGTCGCCGATATTTCACAACTGAATCTGACAGAGATAGAAGCGCGCGACGAACGAATTGTAAAGCGCATCAAAGCTGAGCAATCTCAGCTGGTCAATAGTCATTGCCAAGGTGACGATGCCCCAAAGTCGTAATTGTGCCTTACTCGACGTTACCTAAGAATGTTTAACAAGCCAAAAGGTCTTAAGTAATGATCGTCTTATCGATGTTGTAGCTATCGCAGTGATTGAATGAGGCAAAGGAAGACAGCTCTTTTGCTAGGGCATGTTTGAACTCATCATGTCGCGATACTTGTGGCTCGATATAGAGTTTGGACACTTGAAGATGAGCACGATTTCGATGAGTCTTGCAATCCACTCGAGCGACTAATCGACCGTCCCATAAAATCGGCAGCACAAAATAGCCAAACTGTCTTTTGGCTGCCGGAACGTAACACTCGAGCAAGTAATCGAAGTTAAAAAACTTCCGCAGTCTATCGCGCTGGATGATGAAGCTATCGAAGGGTGAAAGCAGCTTCGCTTGACGACGGTTTAATCGCTTGTCGAGCAGTTCAAGGGATTCGGGAAGCACAAAATAGGCTTCACCGTTGACGGTCACTTGCTTGATTTTGCCCATCTCTTCTAGTTCTAGCAGCGCTTTTTTTACTAACGGTTTGGTCCCTTTTCGTAAATAACTCATCTCCAATATGGTGGCGATACCATGGATTTTAAGTGTGTTTAATACCAAAAATTGAGCGTATTCATCATCGGTGGGCATCCGTGTATCTACCCCATTTACGAGGACTCTCTCGGTCAAATCATACACTTTGTGAAACTTTCGACGCTCGGTGATCATCAGATCACCTTGCATGTACAGTGTTTCCAGAGCTTGCTTTGTGGGTTTATTTTCCCAGCCTTGCTTCTTTATGGTATTGACGTTAACCGCATCTTGAGCAAAGTCTTTAGCCATCAAAGGGCCATCAATGGTGATTTTACTCAGTACTTCTGCCATCAGCTTGGGATTCTTCTTAAACCAATGGTTTTGCTTACCCGACTTGAGCGCATGTTTTTGAGGTAAAGAGAAGCGATAGTTTTGCATATCGAGGTATGAAGCCGCGTGAGACCAATATTCATAAGCCACTTTATCTCGCACCATGCGATCAAGATGATCGGGTGAATAGCGGTGGTTTCGACTCCAAAGTGTATGGTGATGGGCACGCTGCACCACCGAAATAGTATCAATCTGAACATACCCCAAGCCTCTCATCGCTTGCACTGACTGCTGATAGGCTGTTCCAGAAACCGGCTGAGAAGGAAGGCCTTGTGACAGCAGCGCTAATTTTTGAGCTTGATTGAGAGACAAAGACTGCATGAACACCTCATTTATGACTGGTTGAACACGGGACGCTTTTTGTTGCTGAAGTAAAAGAACACGCTGAGCCCGATAAACAACGCGGTAAAGTAATAGAAAAACGATGACAGTGACGCTAAAAAGTCGAGGTGTTGCGCGATTTCTTGATCGCTATAACGTTGAGAAACCATCTTGTAGTAGTACGCATAGAGCATACCAATCATGCCGTATCCAAGGTTGAACATTAAGCCTTTGAAGCTGAGTGCGGTGGCTCTGTTGTGTGATTCGGTCTTTCTATTGAGATGATAGCTAATGAAGATATTTACCGTCATGGTAATGAACACCAATAACAGAGCCGGAATCACGCCATAAATTGGCCAGCCACGACTTATCCAGAAATAGGTTGCCATGGCGGCAAGCCCCATTAGCGTAATGAAGGACTTAGGTTCCACGCGCTCGGCCAGTCTGCGACTTTGTCCAGCCAATAAGATTTGGAATAGGCTAATGCCAGCGCCAATAAAACCGATATAGATGATCGGGATCTCAATGGCGCGGTAGTATTGACTGTTCATGGTCAAAAACATGCGTGAGGTGTGCTCAAATAAGCTGTAATAGAGCAAGATGAACATCACGTAAGGTGTTGATATTACCCATTTAGCCGTATCCATTGTTAGCCTTAGGCTGGCCATCGTCGATGCGACTTTTCCATCGGCATGTGGCGCGACTTTACGCTCTTCCTGCATGCTAGTGGCGGCATAGATGGCAACGAGCGCAACGAGTAAGGTGGCGTAGACTGGAATACGCATGATGTCTTGGGTGCTTTCTGGTCTTGCGAGACCAAACCATTCAGCGATACTACCCATCACGTTCACATCGTACATAGCAGCGCCAACTAAGGTGACAACGATGCCAACACTGGATGCGATGCGCAGCTGTATTTGAAGAACCTGCGGCCAAATTTCTTCCTTGCCCTGTTCTTTTAGCGTGTCGTAGGCGAGCGCTTCATCGGCGCCGCTGGCTAGCGACATAGCTAACCCACTTAACACCCGATTGACCAAAAATACCGCGAAGACCAAGTTAGCGTTCCCGGTGGGAACAAAGGCAATCATGGCGATCTCTACAAACATGACGATCGATGACAGCACCACGAGTTTTTTGCGACCCAAAGTATCTGCGAACGCGCCAGAAGGAACTTCAGAAATGACGATGGTCGCTGCCCAAACCACATTAAGCATGGCAAATTGAGAGAGGGTTAGGCCGTAGTCCAGATAAAGTAGAGTAAAAACCGGGTAGTAGAAGCGTGCAAAATAGCTGCTGCGAAACATCAAAAAGTAACGTACGTTTTTTATCTGAAGTATTTCTTTGACTGTCATTGAGTCTTCCGCTGTGAAGTTGGTATCTGAATGCGATATGGGTATAGGTATAGCCTGTTTTGGATGAGGATTAAAGTTTCTGCCTTTAAAATCAGTTAATTGCCTAATTTAATCTATAAAACGTGTCAGATAATCCGCTAGACTTCATTGCTTTAGTTGATAAAATAGACAACCTAAATTCAACCGAAAAGACAAGGAGGTAACCCATGAACCAGTGTGCATTATATTTTGCATACGTTTTTGCTTTTCAAGCTCGCTCAAGTTTTACCAGTATCGTGCTGCGATAACTGAGCTTGAGCGAGGACGCAATTTATACAGACTAACGAGAATCTCTTCTCTCTAGCTTACAGAGTTATTGTCAGCCCATTTTGACAATAGGTGCTTTGCGCCTTGAAAAACTTGAGTAAGCCATGAATACATTACTATCTGCACAATCCATTCATTTTCATACATCTTCAACACCGCTGTTTGAAGCAATCTCTTTCACCCTAAAGCAAGGTGATCGTATTGGCCTTGTCGGCCACAACGGTTGCGGAAAAAGTACCTTACTTCAACTGCTTTGTGGAAACAAAGAACCGCGTTCAGGGGAAGTTACGCTAGCGAATCATTGCCTCATGGAACAGGTAGAGCAGCATCTTCCACATGAGCTTGAACACGTTACCATGCTTGATGCTGTCGTTGCCAAACTACCAAAGGATGATCGCCAACAAGAGCTGTGGCGCGCGGAACTTATTTTGTCCGATATGGGGTTTACGGCAGCGCAATGGACGCTAACGGCGGGCACATTGAGCGGCGGTCAACATACTCGCTTGCTGTTAGCAAGAGCACTCATTAATAAGCCGGACTTGTTGCTTCTTGATGAGCCGAGTAACCACTTGGATTTGCCAACACTGCTTTGGCTTGAGCGGTTCTTAATTAACTGGAAGGGCAGTTTTGTTCTTGTGTCTCACGATAAGCGCCTGCTGGATAAGGTTACGAACTGCACCTGGATTTTAAGAGACAAATCTCTACATTACTTTCAACTGCCGTGTTCCGCTGCGCTGGTGGAACTCGCAGCCGACGATGAAACGGCCAAGCTGCGAAATCAGGCAGAGCAAAAGGAAATTGATCGGATCGAGAAAAGTGCTAAGCGACTGTCAGTTTGGGGGCGGGTTTACGACAATGAAGATCTTGCCAGAAAAGCCAAACATATGGAAAAGCGAGCTGAAAAGCTCAAAGATGCGCAAACGGAACTAACAGAAGGCACGCCTTGGAGGTTAATGCTAAACGGAGAAGCGATGAAAGCGAATCGCTTACTTGGTCTCTCAAATTTGGCGGTTAGACCGACGAATGACGCACAGACTTTATTTTCCGTGGACGAGCAAAGTGTCAAAAGTGGCGATCGTATTGCCATTATTGGCTGCAACGGTAGCGGTAAATCTTCGATGCTCAAGATGCTTTGGCAAACATACTCGCAAGCTATGAGTCTTTCTGACAGTGTTCAGTTTCACTCTCGCTGTCGATTAGGCTTTTATGATCAGAGCCTTAAACAGCTAAGTGACAACGAGACTTTAATCGACGCACTTGATGTGTTTACCGATGAGAATGAAGAGCGGCGAAAAATGGCACTGATTAGTGCGGGTTTTGCATTCAACCGTCATTCTCAACGTGTAAACGAGCTCAGTGGAGGGGAGCGCTCCCGACTCTTGATGCTTGGTTTGTCGCTGGCAAATTACCACCTCCTAATGCTTGATGAGCCGACCAACCACTTGGATTTGGATGGTAAAGAGGAGTTGGCCTCAACGCTTGGAACATTCGATGGTGCAGTACTTTTGGTGACCCATGACAGGGAACTGATTGAAAAAAGCTGTAATCGCTATTGGTTGATTAAAGACGGGGCGTTGACACAGTGGCATGACTTACAGAGGTTGTATGACGAGATTGACAGTGGTGAAACAGAGAGTACCAGTGACAACTCAACTCAATTGAGTTCTTCAGATTCTAGTACTCTTTGTGCAGCTTCAAAAATCATCGATGAAGATTGGTTGCTGGATAAACTATTTCAGCTCGAAAGCTTGTTAGAGGCCGATGTACAACGTAAGCCAAAACATCAGAAACCAGCGTTACAGCAGCAATGGCGAGATGAAATTGAACAAATTACGTTGAGACTGCATTTGTAGCATCGTCTGCTCTTAATTAGACCGATAAGCTAGAGTCCTAACCAAGGTGCATCAGGTGAAAGCCTTGATGCACTTTTTGTATGTCGAGGAGCCTGAAATAAGCGGATGAAAATAACTATGTGTAACCCCCATTCATGTTTGGCTCGTTTGTGGTTTAATAGCGTCTCTTAGTCACGCTTTTAACAGCAGTAGGTAGATATGAAAGCAGTAACTATTTTAGATGGTGGTATGGGGCGAGAGCTAGAGCGTATCGGTGCGCCGTTTTCTCAGCCTTTGTGGAGTGCCCAAGCGCTGATTGAGTCGCCACAGTTGGTTAAACTGGCGCATCATGCTTTTATCGATGCGGGCTCCGAGATCATTACAGTGAATAGCTACGCTTGCGTGCCGTTTCACCTTGGCGATGAGGGATACGCTCAGCAAGGTGCAGCGCTTGCCAATAAAGCCGCAAAACTGGCTCGTGAAGCGGTTTCTGAATCGACGCACAACGTGCTTGTTGCAGGATCGCTGCCGCCGGTATTTGGCTCCTATCGACCAGAGCTGTTTCAATATGAGCGAGCGAAAGCGATCACTTCCGAGCTGATGCAAGCGCAAGATGAGTATGTTGATTTGTGGCTAGCTGAAACCGTTGCCAGTGTTGCAGAAGCGAAAATGTATCTAGAGCTGTTTAACGCAACTCAAAAAACCGCCTACCTTTGCTTTACCTTGCAAGATGAATTAGACCAGCCTGCATTGCTTCGTTCCGGAGAAACAGTGGAAGAGGCCGTCGAGCAATTATTAGAGGCTGGTGGGAAAGGGCTATTCTTCAACTGCTCTATCCCAGAAGTGATTGCCCAGGCGATTGAAGTCGTGAATAGCATCACCAAGCGTAACAACAAGAGCTTGGAAATTGGCGTGTTTGCCAACAGTTTTACGCCGATTAAATCGGGACATCAAGCCAACGAAGCGATACAAACCGTTCGTCACTTTTCTCCTGAAGAGTATCTCGATTTTGCCAAACGTTGGCATGAATTAGGGGCGACTATTATTGGTGGTTGCTGCGGTATTGAACCGAGGCATATTGCGCTGTTATCCACTTGGAAGCAAGAAAGCTAGACAAGGTTAGAGTGATAAAGACACTTGCCAAATTACGCTTCTAGCTGCTTTACCCTATGCGGTGTGGTGCTGTTGCCATTGCACCACTTTTGCAGCATGTCGACGAGCTTGGCTTTATCCGCTGGCTTATGGATATAGTCATCCATAAGCGTCGCAATGGACTGGCGAGCATCCGATCCGCATTCGCCTGATAGTGACACAATTGGCGTTGATGCAGTGAATTTTCGAATTTCTTTGCATGCTTCAAAGCCATTCATGTTGGGCATGCGGATATCCATGAAAATGAGGTCGAACTTTGTCTTTTTCGCCTTTTCAATGGCTTCAATGCCGGAGGCCGCTTGCTCAACTTTTACCCCCTCTGTCACTAGATAACTTTGTACCAGTAGACGATTAACGTGGGTATCGTCGACAACCAATACTTTCTTACCCATGAGGGATTCTTTTTTCTTCAACGCGCCAGCTTGTTCGGCTTTAACGAAAGTGCTCCAAAAGCTGTACTTACTGAACGTCAGCAATGTTGCTTGAAATGCATCAACATAGCTCAATTCTTCTTCTGTACGAGTGGTACAGAAAAGTGTCGGGATAGTACCTTGCTGATTGGCGTCATGGATGGCATTTGCAGTTTCACTGGCCGCTGAAGGCTCGAGGTCGGCAACCAGCACAAAATCAACGTCAGTATTGGCCAAGTAGCCCAGTGCTTGTTGCTGCGCAGAAACATAATGAACCGAAAGTGCAAACTCGTCATCGAGACATTGTCGTAGCCATGCCTGTGAGGTGTGCGGGGCGATCACCAACGCCTTTTTGTTTGTTAAGATGGATTTTAGCTGAGTATGCAGTCTGGCTTCGTATGCGGATTCATCGATGACAGGAAAAGTAAGCTCAAACGTTGTGAATTTGCCTAGCTGCGACCGACATTGGATATCACCACCAAACGCTGCCATGACGCGTTTACAATACGAAAGTCCAAGTCCGGTGCCGGTTCCTTTGCCTTGAGTAAACAAGTCATCGAAGATTTGATCGAGGTGGGTCTCCGCGATGCCGGGGCTAAAATCGGTAAATGACAACGTATTGATGTTCTCTCGTCGCTGAAAACCGATGTCTATTTTACTGTGTGAATATTGCTCAAAGTAATAAGTGGCATTTTTAAGTAGGTTGTAAATAACAAAGCTGAATAGGGTATCGTCACCCCAGAATGCGAAGTCTTCAATATTCACATTGACCCGTTGACGATCCTCAGGTTTGTTAAAGCTGAAGTCATTGATAGCAGCCAACGTTAACTCGCCAGCAGAATGGGATGAGAAGCGATCGGTTTTGAGCGATTCACCTCTTAACTCCGACAACATAGCATCGATAAACCGTGTGCCAGATTGAACGGCACGCTTACTCTCATGCAACGCTTGGTGCAGCTGTTTGATTTCTTCTGAGTTGTGGTTGCCTAAATCTGTGGGATCATTACCCAAGACTTTGGTGTCAATTTGCTCGAATTGATATTTGAGCTTGCTAAACGGATTACGTATTTCATGGGCAATGGAGCCCGCCAGAATTTGGCTTTTTCGCACTTTATCTTCGGCGATGATCCAACGACTGGCCTCTTTAAACAGTAAGAGCAGCCCAACCACTTGATCCGCGGTGATTAGCGGATGCTGCTCTGACTGGTTGGCAAGGTATAGGTGGGATATTCGCTTTCTATTATCAAAAATAGGCACGATAAGTGATATCTTGTTGGCGACCATATAGTCGATGATATCGCCCATGCTCTCTTTAGCGTCAATATGATGATTGAGGATATAGATAAGCTCATCTTTCACGAGAATGCGCTCGCCTTTTTGCAGAAATTCCAATACCTGAGCATCTTTCTCGGCGATGGTTTGGCGCACATAACCGTTCGAGACACCTAATATGTGGTTGAGTCGCTCTATCGCTTCAGTACATGAAAATCGAAACTCTGAATCAAGACTGCAGATCTGATCGATGCTGTTACCAGCGCTTCCGTACAACAAACGATTGAAGAACCAATAGACCTTTTTGAGAGATTTTTGATAGAAAAGGCCAGTAAAGACAACCCACCCAAGTAAAGTAATGTTTTGATAGCTACCGGTGGATGCGAGAAGCACGGCGGGAATGATGAACAGAGCGATATTGGTCAGTGAGCTGATGCCTACTAGAGCAATATACCGCCCGCTGTAAAAGCGGTTAAATAGCAGAGCATAGCCGATTATCATCAGCTCAAGCACCGATAGCGTGGGCGCTACCCATACCAGTGAAAAGTCATTTAAGAAATAAGGAATGACGATCATTACAACTAAGGTGGATGCCATAAAGACAATCACACCAGCCATCATATAGCCGGACTTGAGCTGTGTTAGCCTGAGATCACTTTTCCATGCGCGAACAAAGTTGAGAAAGGTTAGTGCGATGATAAACGGAGCGGTGAGGAAAAATATTTTGTTGTACTCACCAAAGAGAATTAGGAATTTACCAGATGAATACACTTCAACATCGATGACCGTCATGTCAGGAACTAAGTTAACGATCAGAGAATGAACTGACAATCCTATTAATATAATGGATTGTAATCTAGAGATATTTCTATTTTTAGCTTTAGAGATAAGCTTACAAGAAAACCAATATGCCGACAAAATAGCAAGAGCACAGAAAATATTTGCCCCTATAGCCATTGCTAGGGCGACATCAGGATCATAATAAGTGATTAAATCCGATTGGAAATAAGCATTGGTATAAATCCAACATGCGATGAAAAATGCATAAAGACAGTAAGGAAGGTAGATCGATTGATCTACCTTAAACTGGTTCTTCACCATCTTGTATGACATGTAAATCGCCCAGACCAATACACCAGTACCGATCATAAACATGATAAGTCCTGGTGTATCAGAGCAAGCTAATTTTAGAATTTCAGGCATGATGCAAAATGAGTCGTGCTCTTCTTCCTTGCTGACAACACTTGCTTATAGTACTGCTTATAATTGCATTCTCCAATAGCTTTAACCATTGGAACACTTAAAATTAATCCTTTATATGTGTAAGGTTTTGTCGGGGTTATTTGCTGATACGTCATTGGAACGTAACAATCTGGATCATCACTATATAAGTTGACTGATTGAAAGAAGTACAACAGAGCAGGCTGTTCCGTGATGACATACACACCTTTCATGCCTACCAGTTTCATGAACAGAGCGATGTGTTTAATAGATAGGTATAGAATTGTATTCAAACGACTTGTGGAACCACTTACAGCCATCCTAATTAGCTCACAGCAATCATCACCAAGTGCCAAGCTTTGTGAAAACGACTGATCGAGATGTTGCGGTGTTGAAAGCTTGAGGCGGTTGGATAAAGAGCCATCAAACATTCCAGAAGCCTCTAACGTTCTGATATTTCTATCACTCAATGAGACCTTCCAACTATCCGATTGGAAAAATGGTGCAAACGCTAACCAATCGTCTTTTATGTTCCAGCGCTGAATCTTCGCAGACGAAAGTAAGGTCTTTCTGCCATGCTCATCGCATTGATAAAGGATAAAATGTTCACCTTGAGCGGATAAATCCAGTTCGAATAGCATTTCATACCAGTGCTGTTGCTTCACGAAAGTTTCCAAGTTCATCAGTGCATTGGCGTTTGAGAGCCTTAGAGGTTGGTCGGAGAAGTACGTCAGAAATTTCCTGCAATCTGCTTCGATGTTCTGCACAAGCTCAGCGTGAAATCCATTTTCCAATTCAACCTTGGCCAAGATTTTCAATTCTTCACTAGGTAATTCTTCACAAGGTATAGTTTCCTTAATCCTAGGCATAGCTTTCTCAACTGCGTCAGCGTCTAGCATGAGTACGAAGCGTTGATACTCGGCCCAAAAGGGCAACAGCCCTCCAAACAGTGACTGGGACTGCTGCTCTATATAACGATAGAAATTTGGCACACCAAATAGCTCAGTGTTATTTATCAAAATTGCCATGCTTTCAGATTGATACTGGCTATCTAAATTACCACTAGAACAAGAAGATAGCTGAGAATTTACAATCTGCTCGCTTCTCTTATTGATAATGCACTCAAATATTTCCCGATCACCAGTAGTCTCAATATAATTGTGGACTTCACGTAATAAGGCGTCCTTATTATCGATAGTGGATGTTAAGTGATCGTACTGTGTATCAATGATATAAAAATCAGACATGTTACTTCCTCTTTTGTGATTAACAGAGGAAAGTGTATGAAATTGGTGGGAAGTCTATTGAGAGGATGGTTTTTAATATGGCTATTGGAAGAGGTTTTTTTGCTGGTAATTATGATGGGCAATACATATTGTTGTGGTGTTGGCGTAATTTGTGATTTAAAAAGGTGAGCTAGCACTGATGAAAAAAGCGAACCATTGGCGGTTCGCTTAATCAACTATCTGATGTGTATTGATTAAATCTCAATCACAAGCGCTTGATACGGTTTGAGTTCTATATTGTGAATCGAGCTCAGTGAACCAGGGTAATTGTTGATCACTATTTGCTTCACACTGTATGGGTAGGTTCTCTGAACGGTTTGAGAGCTGAAGTTCGCGATAGTGAGTAGCGATTTGCCATCGATTGAGCGAATGTAGGCGTACACTTCACTATCTTGAGGGTCGAGCAAAGTGTGGTCGCCGTACACAATCACTTTGCCAAACTCGTCACTTTTACGCAGGGCGATCAGTTGGCGGTAATGATGATATATCGACGATTCATCGTTTATGGCTTGCTCAGCATTGATATCGGCGTAGTTCTGGTTCACGGGCAGCCAAGGTGTACCGGTGGTGAAGCCAGCATGCTCGCTGTTATCCCATTGAACGGGTACTCGAGCATGGTCGCGAGAAAAATCGTTCAGAAAGGCGATAGCGTCCTCATCGGAGATGCCGCGCTGCAACATTTTTTGGTAATGAAATTTCGCCATTAAGTCGTTAAACTCTTCAATGTTGTTGAAGTGTTTGTTTGTCATTCCGATCTCTTCACCCTGATAGATATACGGAGTACCACTCATCATATGTAGAACGGTGCCGAGCATTTTGGCACTGATCACTCGGTATTCAGGCGAGTCTGAACCATAGCGCGACACGGTTCTAGGCTGGTCGTGATTGCTCCAGTAGAGGCTATTCCAACCTTTCTGATACAAGTCTTCTTGCCAGCGAGACATGATCTCTTTGTACTGAACCAAATCAAAGTCTTTCTTAACCGCGTTATGCTCTTCACGGTCAATGCTCACGTGTTCGAACTGAAAGATCATGCTGATTTCATTACGAGCGGGATGTGAATAGTAGCGGCCATCAAGTGTGGTGGTAAATGGCGTTTCACCAACGGTTAGCACGTCGTAGTGTTTCAATACCTTCTCATGCATTTCTCTAAGGTATTGGTGAGCCAATAGGTTGTTTGACCAATGCTCCCAACCGGCAACACCGGAGTCAAAAATAGTGGCATCTGGAAAATCAGATGGCTTGCCAATCATGTTGATGACGTCCATTCGAAAGCCACCCAAGCCCTTTTTAAGCCAGAAGTGCATCATGTCGTAGATAGCTTCTCTGACCTCTGGGTTTGCCCAGTTTAAGTCTGGCTGTTTGTTACTAAACAGGTGCAGGTAATATTGACCCGTTGCTTCATCCAGAGTCCATGCTTTAGGTTTGAAGAAGGACTCCCAATTGTTGGGCTCACTGCCATCCTCTTTAGGATCTTTCCAGATGTACCAATCGCGTTTTGGATTGTCTTTGCTGCTTTTGGATTCAATGAACCAAGGGTGTTCATCAGAGGTGTGATTGACGACTAAATCCATGACAATCTTAATGCCTCGTCTATCAGCCTCTTTTAAAAGCACTTCCATATCGGCCATGGTTCCAAACTCTGGGGCAATCTCTCGATAACCAGAAATGTCGTAGCCGTTGTCATCCATGGGCGATTTGTAAACAGGACTCAGCCAAATCACATTGGCGCCTAGTCCTTGGATATAATCTAGCTTTTCGATTATGCCAGGAATATCTCCGATACCGTCGCCATTGACGTCATTGAAACTTCTCGGATAAATTTGATAAACCACGGCGTCATGCCACCAACGTTGCTCCAGTTGTTCCGTACTCATGGAAGTGTTCTCCTTAGCAAGTGAAGTAAATTCTAACTGCTGCTGCGAATGATAAGCTCCGTATCCAGCTGAATAGATTCGTAGGGTAGTTGACCAAGCGCCATCTGCGCAGCGATTTGGCCTTTTTTAGCAATAGGTTGTTGAACAGTAGTTAGCCCGGATTCGGCGGCTTGTGGAATGCCATCGAAGCCAACAATTCGAATCGATAGATTAAGCTCTTGTGATACTGCGAGCGCGGCAAGGGCGATTTTGTCACTCATGCAAAGCAGAACATCGACTTTTTTTGGCGCTGTTAGCGTGCCTCGTAGCATGGTCTTTAGACTGGTTTCTTCTAGATCGTGGATTTGCCAAATATTTTCATTCGACAGTGCAATGTGGTTTTCTTCTAACGCTTGTTTGTAACCTTCAAAGCGGCAGCGTGAAACCGATTCTTCGCTGGAGTAAAGGTTGTCAAGGTTCGCCAGTGAAAGAGATGTCGACGGTTCTAGCCTGAGCCCCAAAATCAACACATTGTCGCTGGGGTTGTGAATGGCGTGTTTAGCAATATCGTAACTCGCCTTATGGTTGTCGATATTGATAGACGGAGTATCCGGTATTGAAAAATCGACTGCGACGACAGGCTTATGCTGCCTCAGTATGAGATCAACAATGCTGGTATCTACGGGCTTGCCATAGACGATAAAGCTATCGGGAATCGTCTCAACTTGGGTGTTTTGATAGTTCTCTTTGCTAGGAGGAAGCAGCAACATATTGACATGCGCTTCGTCCAACGTTTTTGATACGCCAGCCAAAAACTCGGTTGCCACATGGTCAGTGAAGTTGTACGCCAAGTTATCCGCCAGCAACACGCCAATCACGCCCGTTTTTCCCGTGCGCAGGCTACGTGCTGTGCTGCTTGGGCCAGTGTAGCCAAGCTTTTCACACTCTAGCAGGATGTTTTCTCTCAGCCCCTTGGAAAGTTGACTAGGACGATTGAAGGCATTTGAGACCGTTGCCGTTGAGACACCCAGATGCGCTGCTACCGTTTTGAGAGTGGGCTTCTTGCGCTGCATAGTAATCCCTACTTATCTTTTATTTATGGTAATAACTTCTGTTTTTGGCGAAGATTTTAACCAATAGTGAAGGATGATTTCTACTAATTCTAAAACGATTAAGAAGGATTGGAAGTGTGGGTGTTTTAGGCGCGCTAAATAGTTTGATCTTCGTCATCCTATTGAAAGCTTGAGTTCATAAAACATGATCGATGGCGCAAGAACTGGTTAGAAAGTGGTCGAAATGTCAATAAGGTTTTAAGGTAGTTAGTACTGGCTTAACCGATTAAGTTGTTTAGTTGTATGTGCAGTAATCCGAAAAGCCAAGGACATAAAGACAAATAAAAAGTATCCCAATACATGGAGTCTTGCTGATGAAAACCTCCCTACTTGCTAGTGCAATCGCTGTGACCATTTCTACCTCTGCCGCTTTTGCGGCTGACCTCAAATTCGCACCAGGCGAAGATGCCCGTTTCAATTGGCAGAGCTACGAAGCGCTGAAAAACATGGATCTAAAAGGTGAAACCGTCACCATTTTTGATCCTTGGCTGACTGAAGACAAAGAGCTTGTTGAAAGCGTCATTGCTTACTTTGAAGCCGCAACGGGTGCCAAAGTGAACTACTCTGGTTCAGATTCCTTTGAGCAGCAAATTGCCATTGACGTTCAAGCGGGGAGCGCCCCTAACATAGCCATCTTCCCACAACCTGGGCTGGCAGCGGATTTAGCCTCAAAAGGTTTTCTTACTCCGCTGGATCCAAAGATGGGTGAATGGGTAAACGACAACTATGCTGCTGGCTCATCTTGGGTCGATCTAGGAACGTTTGCAGATAAAAATGGTAAAGATCACTTGTATGGATTTTTCTATAAGGTCGATTTGAAGTCGTTGGTTTGGTATGTACCAGAGAACTTTGAAGATGTGGGCTACGAAGTGCCACAAACGATGGAAGAGCTGAAAGCGTTGACCGAGCAAATCGTGGAAGATGGCGAAACACCTTGGTGTGTCGGTCTCGGTTCGGGCGGTGCAACGGGCTGGCCTGCGACGGACTGGGTAGAAGATATGATGCTTCGTACTCAATCGCCATCTGATTATGATAAGTGGACAACAAACGAGCTTAAATTTAATGATCCGAAAGTGGTTGGTGCGATTGAAGAATTTGGTTGGTTTGCTCGCAACGACAAGTTTGTAGATGGTGGTGCACGCGCTGTCGCGGCGACGGATTTCCGTGACTCGCCAAAAGGCCTATTTACTTCGCCCGCTAAGTGTTATCTGCATCGTCAAGCATCATTCATTCCAAGCTTCTTCCCTGAAGGCACGGAACTGGGAGCCGATGTTGATTTCTTCTACTTCCCTGCTTATGAGTCAAAAGATCTAGGTAAACCGGTATTGGGTGCGGGCACCATGTGGAGCATCACTAAAGACTCAAAAGCGGCGAGAGCGTTTATGTCTTTCCTACAGTCCCCAATAGCCCACGAAATTTGGATGGCACAATCGGGTTTCTTAACGCCGCATAAAGGTGTCAATATCGATGCTTATGGTAACGACACGCTCAAGAAGCAAGGCAAGATATTACTCGATGCGACGACGTTCCGCTTCGATGGTTCTGATTTGATGCCTGGTAAGATTGGTGCAGGTGCATTCTGGACAGGAATGGTTGACTACAGCGGCGGTAAGTCAGCCGAAGATGTGGCTAGCGATATCCAGAAAACATGGGATGCACTTAAGTAATAAGGCCCTTTAACGTGATGTCGATAGACGCCGTTTTTAGCGTCTATCGATGTTCACATTTCACACCTTTGTTAGGCATTTATTGAGCGAGGTAGTGATGGAACAGCTTTATTCCTCTCTATTTATCATGGTGTTGGGCGTCGCGAGCTGCGTTGTCTATTTTGTTGGCAGCAATTTCTTGCTTACCCTTATTTTTCCAACCAGACATGTCTCCAACCAAACCATGGCCAAGAACCTGAGGCGGGCTGCGGCGATTCGTCCGTGGTTGTTCTTAGGTCCAGCATTGGCCTTCTTAGTGCTTTACCTCATCTACCCGGTTTTTGAGTCTTTGTATCTATCGCTGCATGACCGAAACGGGGATAAATTCGTTGGTGTGAGCAATTACACCTGGCTGTTTAAGGATCCTGAGTTTAGAGAGTCTCTGTTCAATAACTTATTATGGTTACTTGTGGTACCCGCCGCATCGACGTTTTTCGGATTAGTTATAGCAGCTCTGACTGACAGGGTGAGCTGGGGAAACATTGCTAAGAGTCTGGTCTTCATGCCGATGGCAATCTCCTTTATTGGTGCGTCGATCATTTGGAAGTTTGTCTATGACTATCGTGCGCCAGGCTCAGAGCAGATTGGCATTCTAAACGCCGTTGTCGAAGCGTTTGGTGGGACGGCACAGGCCTGGATAACCATTCCTTTTTGGAACAACTTTTTTTTAATGGTGATCCTGATTTGGATTCAAACTGGCTTTGCAATGGTAATCCTTGCCGCAGCACTTCGCGGCGTGCCGGAGGAAACCGTGGAAGCCGCCATTCTTGATGGTGCAAATGGTGTGCAGATCTTCTTTAAGATTTTGATCCCGCAAATATGGGGAACCATTGCCGTGGTATGGACGACGATCACCATCTTGGTACTTAAGGTTTTCGATATTGTGCTAGCAATGACAAATGGTCAGTGGAGTACTCAGGTGCTTGCAAACATGATGTTTGACTGGATGTTTAGAGGCGGCGGTGACTTTGGGCGTGGAGCGGCTATTGCCGTTATCATCATGGTCGCGGTGATTCCAGTTATGGTTTGGAACATGCGTCAAGCCAGTGCGCAGATGGAGGATCGATAATGACGACCAAAGTTGCAACTCCTTCATCGTCAGAGCCACAAAACGCTAAGTTTAGTATCAGCCGACTTCGTCGCTCTCCGTTAACGATTCTGGTGCATTTGTCTGTATTGTTGATAGTCATTCTCTGGACGCTACCAACAGCGGGTCTACTTATTTCGTCCTTTAGAGATAAAGACCAGTTAGCTTTATCAGGCTGGTGGACTTCTCTAACGGCATCAAAGCAAAACCTTGTAGCTCGTACGGATAACCCGGATACGCAAGTAAAGTTAGGTGACGTTTATGTGCTTTCGGGGCAGTTATTGGTAAACGACACACAGACAGAGATCATGGCATTTGGTTTTTCATCTCGAGAGCCGACTAAGTTTTTACCAAGCGAAGTCGCAGAAATGCGGAAAGGCGGAAAACTGACGGTTAGCGAAGACGGTCACTACAAGATGACTTCGCCTGAGCCATTTACTGGCAAACGTGGCAAACGAATTTTCTACACTGCGGTTGTCCCGCCAAAGTTTGGCTTAGACAACTACCGTGAGGTATTAACGGCAGAAGGGATAGGGCGTTCGTTTATTAATTCACTGACGGTCACCATTCCTGCCACCATCATACCGATCCTTATTGCGGCTTATGCGGCCTACGCTTTGTCGTGGATGAAGATGCCGGGGCGCAATCTATTGATCGCGCTGGTCGTTGGCCTACTCGTGGTGCCATTGCAGATGTCATTGATCCCACTGCTAAGGCTCTACAACGATATCGGTGCCTTCTTTGGTGTCGGGGCGAAAACCTACCTTGGAATATGGCTTGCACACACGGGCTTTGGTTTGCCGTTGGCAATTTACTTGCTGCGGAACTATATCTCCAGCCTACCTAGAGAAATCATTGAATCGGCCAAAGTCGATGGTGCGACGGACTTTGAGATCTTCATGCGAATCGTTCTGCCGCTGTCGTTTCCCGCTTTGGCGTCGTTTGCCATTTTCCAGTTCCTATGGGTGTGGAATGACTTGCTCGTGGCTACGGTGTTCTTAGGAACAGGAGAAGAGCATATGGTACTGACAGCGCGTTTGCGTGAGCTATTGGGATCTCGAGGTGGCAACTGGGAAATTTTGACAGCATCGGCGTTCGTTTCAATCGCGGTGCCGTTATTTGTGTTCTTTGTGCTGCAAAGATACTTAGTTCGTGGGCTACTTTCTGGTTCTGTTAAATAAACAGTACCTGATTCAACGATGTGACTGATTCTAAGAAGAGATGAGTGAAATGACAGGATTATCTTTAACAAACGTCAAAAAATCATACGGTGAAACTCAGGTACTGCAAGGGATTGACCTCGATATTCAGCAAGGGGAGTTTATTGTGTTCGTTGGCCCATCGGGCTGCGGAAAATCGACACTATTGCGAATGATTGCAGGGCTTGAAGATATTACTTCTGGAGAAGTCTGTATCGAAGGCGCCAGGGTTAATGAACTGCCTGCAGCGATGCGCGGTATTGCCATGGTGTTCCAAACTTATGCGCTGTACCCACATATGACCGTGTACGACAACATGGCATTTGCGATGCGTATTGCGAAAGAGTCCAAGGAGGCCATTCACGAACGAGTGATGGAAGCGGCACGTATGCTCCAGCTTGAACCTTATTTGGATCGTCTGCCAAAAGCACTCTCTGGTGGTCAAAGGCAGCGTGTTGCGATTGGCCGAGCCATTGTAAGGCAGCCAAAGGTGTTCTTATTTGATGAGCCATTGTCTAACTTAGATGCGGCGCTGCGTGTTCAGACCCGAATTGAAATCGCTAATCTCAAGGAGGCGCTCACTGAGACAACGATGATCTACGTGACGCACGATCAGGTTGAAGCGATGACATTAGCAGACCGAATTGTTGTGCTCTCTTCTGGTCGTATCGAGCAAGTTGGTACGCCGCTAGAACTCTATACCGACCCTGCCAATGTTTTTGTTGCGCAGTTCATCGGCTCTCCAGCAATGAACATCAGCAAAGCTCGAATGGAGAAAGCGGGTGAAGCGTCACTCGTGACCGCAGAAAGTGGCCTTAATATTGAAGTTCCTGTGTGCTCTGAGGATTCTTTAGCAGGCACCGAGCTGCAACTAGGTATTCGCCCTGAAGATTTTCTTGTTGCCGAACCCGCGGATGCGCTGATGTCGGGTAAGGTGCTGTTTGTTGAGTCTTTGGGTGAAGTCACGTTACTTCACATCAAAGTAGAAGGGCATGAAGAAGCTGTTGTAGCCAAGCTTCCAGGTATATTAGATTTCCATAAGGGCGAAGAAATTTATCTAAAAGCAGAGCCAGAGAAGATCCACTTGTTTAATCGCGAGGGGATTTCGCTCAAACACCTGTAAGCCTGTTTTCCTCCACAATAAAGCTCTCGCATTCCCGAGAGCTTTTTGGTTACAGGCTGAGAACTGAATATTGCTAACATCTTGGCGGTAAATAGCATAAGATACACGCCCTTTACCCAGCACTGAGCCACTCATTGTAATGACAGATAACACACAGCAAACGACATTTGCCGAACTTGGTTTGATTCCAACCTTAGTCGAGCGCCTAGAAGCGTTAGAGTATAGCCAACCGACTCCAATTCAATCTCATACCATTCCTCATGTACTTGAAGGTCGAGATATTGTTGGTGGAGCCAATACCGGTTCTGGTAAAACTGCTGCTTTTGCGTTGCCGATCCTTCAAAAGGTTTATCAACAAGAAAATTCAGCGAGTCGTCGTGGCAACTATGTGTCGCATCTGATTTTAGTGCCAACACGCGAGCTGGCCTCACAGGTGGCTTACAATGTGAAATCTTACTCTTATCATCTAAGAGACAAGATTAAAACGGTTGCTGTGTTTGGTGGCGTATCGGTTAACCCTCAAATGCTGGCACTTCGTGGTGGCGCGGATGTGATTGTGGCAACGCCTGGCCGTCTTCTGGATCTCGTCTCTAGCAATGCCATCAAGCTAGACCAAGTACAAACATTGGTTTTGGATGAAGCGGATCGTATGCTAAGCCTTGGTTTTACCGAAGAGCTCAACAAGATCCTAGCGCTACTTCCAGAGCAAAAGCAGACATTATTGTTCTCTGCGACTTTCCCTGACAAAGTGACAAACCTTTCTCAAGGTTTATTGAACAACCCTGTTGAGGTTCAGTTGCAAAGTGCTGAAGCCAGCACTTTGGTGCAACGCGTGTTCAGTGTGAACAAAGGTCAAAAGACAGCGGTACTGGCTCATTTGATTAAGCAACACCAGTGGCGCCAGACGCTAATATTTGTGAATGCAAAGAACGCCTGTAATCACTTGGCTCAAAAACTGTCAAAACGCGGTATCACTGTGGAGGTTTTCCATGGTGACAAAGGGCAAGGCGCTCGTACTCGCGTTTTGGAAGGCTTCAAGTCGGGCGAGATTCAAGTGCTGATCGCAACTGATATTGCTGCTCGCGGGCTAGATATCGAAAAACTGCCAGTTGTGATTAACTTCGATCTTCCGCGCAGTCCTGCTGATTACATGCACCGTATCGGCCGAAGCGGCCGTGCTGGTGAGGTAGGTTTGGGTTTATCACTGATTGATTTTGATGACTATCACCACTTCAAAGTGATCGAGAAGAAGAATAAATTCCAGCTTGAGCGTGAGCAAGTTAAAGGCTTTGAAGTCGAAGACGACCAAAGCGAAGCCTACTTTGCACCGATGAAGCCACGCGCAAAACCAGCGGGCACTGGCAAAAAGAAAAAAAAGCGCAATCAATAGAGTCACGCTCGTGGCGGGTAGCGAGTTCACTTTGCAATCTGCCGCTTCTATCAAAAAATTAAAAAGCCTTACTTGAGCGTCAAGTAAGGCTTTTTTATTTTTGAGTGTTTAGCTATGCATTATCGACGTGGTGGACGTCCGCGCCCTGAACGTTCCTTAAATGCTGTAGCCGCTTTAGCTTGTGATTTAAGAATCGACTCAACAGTGAGCGCCATCGGCTCTTTCGGTTTAATCCCGTGCGGGAAGGTGCGTGCTCTTGGTGGGATGTTGTATTCTTCTGCGCTCGCTCTTGGCATGCGTTTGAAGCGATAAAGGTAAAAGTTCTCTAACTTTTCTCTCGCCCACTCAGTTTTTTTCAGATACTTCACGCTACTCGCAATCGTAGGCTTTGTGTTAAAGCAGTTGAAACGCATTGCGGTATCGAGAATGTCCCAGCCATAAAAATCCACTAACTCTTGCAACATGGTTTCAAGCTTTAGCCCATGTAGTGGGTTGTTTTGTTGCAGTTCAATTCTTTCTTCGTCAGTCATCATTTTAAGGGTCTCACTTATCAATGGGCGGAGTGTAGCAAACTGGGCCGCGCAGAGATATCTATAAGAAGGATAGGGTAGCTATAACGAGTATAGTGGTTTAAACCGTTTTCACTGTTAAACGGTTTTTATTGTCTCGATTGGCGATAACTTGTTGATGGTCATCGATCGTGCCCATGGTTTTCGCTAGGCGGTCATACAAAACCACATTCACCGTCGCAGCAAGGTTCATGCAGCCGTTAGTCGGTACGTAAACCACGTGATGAGCTTTATCGACGATCTCTTGTGGCAACGAGCCATCCTCGGGGCCAAATATATAGATGGCTTTCTCAGGATGTTCAAAGTGAGGCAGAGAGCTCGCACCAACAGCAAACTCAATACAAACGATTTCAACATCATCCGCCAAATCCGCAGTGAGATCTTCTTTTTCCACCAAAGCAATTCGTTCATGACTGTTTTGGGTATCGGTTTGAAATTTAACGGCTCGGCTATAGCGTGTACCGCTATAACGCACTTCACCTGCCTCGTAACACCCAGCAGCGCGCATTACTGCACCCACATTGGTTGGGCTCTTCGGGTTATTTAGGCCGATAACGACTTTGGGCTTTGTTGTCATGGTTGTTGCACTACTTACTGTGTTTGGTGGCGAAGTAACTCTTAGGGTGGGGGATTATGGATCTATTAGGGTGAAAATTCTATGGCTGGGTGTAGGTATTTTTGATTTGGTATTTTTGGGTGCTCTGGTGTCTGGATTTGTTAATAGTTTACCCGTGAGCAATGTACGGAGAAAAGTATGAACATTCATGATCAGGATGACATATATGGTCGACTTTTATTGCTCTTGCGTCGAAAACAGACGAAGGTGCCCAGAAATTGAAATTAAGGAGATCTATTAAATGACAAGATGGTTGGTGGTTTTCTGCAGTATCTTCCTACCTTTGAGCAGTTGGGGCTACTCGATTGGCAACTGTGAAGCTACAGAAGTGAGTGCTCATCTCATGTATGTAAATAGGATATCGAAAAGTGAAGCGCTTGGTGAAGTAATAGAGCAGCGTGTCATGGGGTTGAATGATGTCCTTTCGAAGTCTGCTTTTAAAGACGCATACATAGTCAGTCATAGTGTGAGCATATTAGATGACTATGAGAGCTCTTCCCAACAGGATGTAGTATCAACGTTCCAGGTTCGATTTGCAGCCAGCTATGAGGCAGTAACGATGTTGCATCAAAGCAAAGATTTTCTGAGTCTTGAGCTCTCAAGCAGTTGTAAAGGTAACAGTTAATTCGAATTGCATGGCTTGTTGAATCAAAATTGCTAAAGAAAAGTGGCATTAGCATATACAATGTGAAAGCTACGACGTCGCGCACTAAGTAGCCTCTTACACAAAATATCACATCAAAGAAACTACATATGCCCAACAACAAAGAATTCACAGCAGAATACACCCTCAACAAAGCCTTTTTTGCTGAGTGTTACGATCAAACCAGTACCCCAACTGAGTTCCCGAAATCCTACTACAAAGCTGCGCTGTTTCTGCTCTTTGGCTCGGTTTTAGTTAAGTTTGAGTTATTGCCTAACGGCTATTTGGGTTGGTTCTTTATTGTTTTGAGTTTTATCGAGGCTTTAAGCGTCTACTTTAAAAGAGGCTGGTGGGTGTGGCGTCAGAACATTGGTTCGAGTGCTGGCAGTAAAGTGGAGCTTACCATCGGCACCAAAGGCGTGACTTATAAAAGTGGCAAGGTCAATAATACCATTGCATGGGGTGATATCGACCAACTACAACAAAGTGATTTGGGAGTCATTCTTCACATGGGTAAACAGCGCCAATACGTCAGCAAATCTTGCTTAAGTGATGAAATGCTTGCCTTTATGGTCGAACAACACGCCGCAGCAAAAACGAGTTAATTTTAGTGTGTGAGACCTTGAGACCTTGATAACTTGAAACGAAAAAGCGAACCCATAGTGGTTCGCTTTTTCATATTTGCAACTGAGACTGCCAATCCGATCGTAACTTCCTGATTCCGTTCCATCCAAATACGTAAGACCCAAACTAGTAGTGGGACTCTACGACTAATGTCTAACTGTCTGAGACTATTTGTTTTTTTTGGTTTGGTATATGGTACTAGCGACTGTATTTCAAGGTTTCATAGCGAAAAGTCATCCAGCTCTTTGCAGTAAAAAAGAGTGAGAAACGATTCGCTAAACCTTTGTGCAGTGAACCAATAACGTTTGCTGGAACAACACACCATAGAGTGTGAACGAAAGGAATCACAATGAGCAGTACTTTAGAGTCCATACATGTAACAACTGACAAGCCTCAAGCCAATGAGGATGAACTCAACTATGAACAGCAGCATAAACCAAGATCAGAATTTGCTTCCCGAGAACAATATTTAGAACACGAATTGCAAATCATGGCGCCCAAACGCTGGCGTCCCAATTTGCCGTTTAAAGACTATCGATTTGAGATAGAAGACACTATCCCTGCGATGGCGGCGACCATTGGTAAAGTGGTTATGGTGGGTGCCATTGCCGCAACGTTTGCCGGCGCTCTAGGGCTTAATGAAGGCTTTGTTTTAGAAAACGTGCGTTATGAACTACTCATAGCCTCTGTTTTCATTATTCTTTTCTCTGGCTTTTTATTGCCGACCGCCAACCTCGCCGGTACACATGGTCCACTCATTCCTTTAATTCCCATTGTTGTCGCTGCTGGCGGACACCCTATGGCTTTTGGGTTGTTGATTGGTGCGTTTGGTTTAGTCTTAGCCATCAGTAAAGGTGGCAGCATGTTAGCCAGCCTCACCAGCAAAGGGGTGTGTGGCGGGCTATTGCTCTACTTAGGCTTTGTTGGAACCGCATCTCAAGTTAAAAAGCTATTCGCTTGGGCCGAAGGAATCGGCATGAGTCACATTGCTTTTGTTGTGATCTTTTGCACCATTATTCTGTACGCCTTATTGGAGCATTTTCGTAAGCGCTGGCTAGCCGTACCGCTTAGCTGCCTACTCGGTGGGACGTTAGCGTTTGCCATGGGTGCTCCGTTCTCTTTTCAAACCGAGCCAGGTTTGCCCAACATGAACCCTATGTATTGGTGGGGAGAGGACACTGGCTGGATGCTAGGCCTACCAACGCTTGAGCACTTCATGGTGGTATTACCGTTTGCTATCTTAGCAGTGGCGATGTGGTCACCGGACTTTTTAGGCCATCAAGTGTTCCAGAAAATTAGCTATCCAGAGCGTACAGAAAAAGTACACATGAACATCGACGACACCATGACTACGGCCTCGATTCGTCAAACGTTCGGTTCTTTGCTTGGCGGTACTAACTTTACTTCGTCGTGGGGCACTTATATCGTGCCAGCAGCGATTGCTAAACGTCCTATACCAGCTGGTGCGTTGCTAACGGCACTGTTCTGTATTATCGCTGCTGTTTGGGGCTACCCAATGGATCTTGCGATATGGCAACCTGTCCTTTGTGTTGCGCTCATTGTTGGGGTATTCGTACCATTGCTAGAGGCTGGAATGGAAATGACGCGTGAAGGGAAAACCACACAATCGGCAGCGATTGTTGTGTTTTCTTCGGTGCTCGTTAACCCAGCATTTGGCTGGTCCCTCACCATGCTGTTGGACAATTTAGGCTTGGTTGGCTGCAAAGAACGCAGCGGTGAACTCAGTAAAATGAGCCGTTGGGTACTGCCTGGAATCATGTTTATCGTGCTAAGTAGTGTGATGGCGTTGGTGGGTTTGCTGCCTGGGATTCCGGCGATTATTCCGAGTTTTCGTTAGAGAGCCTGAAAGACGAGGCTGTTGCTTGAGTGTATTTTTCTAGCTTGATAGAAACGGTTTAGTGGAGTAGGTCTAAACCGTTTTTGCCCCAAATTGTGCTTTATTCTTTCATTACCTTAAAACCAAAGTCGAATTTTTGACTTACTTTATGTAATGTGGAAGCCTCGATACGCCAACGTTGAATGGAAAGGTGATTTGTTAGCATGGGGAGTAATGTAAGGAACATCAGTCAGGGGTATTGGACCAGCCAACTGACACCCTATCTGACGGTACGGACAACTCGAGATAGTACCCAGGGCTACAAAGCACATTACCATCCGGAGCTCTCTATTGGAATCATGCTTGCTGGTCAAACATGTTTGTCTCTACGCAATACAAATGTACTGCTAAATAAAGGTGACATCATTCTTATTGAGCCTAATTTGGTTCATGCCTGCAGTCCTGTAGACAACAACTCTAGAAGCTACCACATGCTTTACATAGATCATCAATGGTGTTGTAGTGCGTTATCGAAGCTGTTTAGTGTCGAAGTAAAAAATTTCAAAGTTGATCATATTTTTCTCTCCGATAAAGCTAGTGAGTTGGGACTTGGAAGTTCAATCTCTATGCTCATTGAGCGTGAATCGCACCATATCGCGTCATCAATCGAAAACTCTATACTCCATCTGTTAAGTCGATACTGTACACCTTGCATGAGTGACAATAATGATGACCTAGCATACAAAGTCAGAGAGTTACTGCTAAAAGATATTGAAAATGCTCCGCAGCTTGATGCTATCGCCAACCAGCTAACGTATAGCCCTGAAACCTTAATTAGAAAGTTCAAAAGACAGTTTGGGATTACGCCTAAATCATTTCTCAGCAATTATAGGGTCGAGAAGGCTAAGGTGCTTCTGAAAGGGGGTATGGACATTACCGATGTCGCTAATGAACTCGGTTTTTTTGATCAGAGTCAGTTACACCGGGCTTTTGTGACCTATACAGCCTCAACGCCTAAGCAATATCAACAGATAAAGTCAATTTTCGACAATAATGATTAAACGGAGTACAGCATAGTACTTGGGTGTTTTAATTGGATACTCAAATATGTCTTACTCTACCTTTTTCCCTGCTGCATTTCCTGCATTAGCTATTGCTCATTTTTTAGCGCTGTTGAGTCCTGGCCAAGACTTTTTCTTGATCGTTGCTCACTCCATACGTCATAAATTACGGGGGAGCCGCTTCATTTGTTTGGGTGTTGCTCTTGGGAATGCG
The DNA here is from genome assembly GCF_040412085.2 of Vibrio sp. CB1-14. Taxonomy (NCBI): domain Bacteria; kingdom Pseudomonadati; phylum Pseudomonadota; class Gammaproteobacteria; order Vibrionales; family Vibrionaceae; genus Vibrio; species Vibrio chaetopteri. The sequence continues at coordinate 1,276,857 of NZ_CP115921.1, forward strand.
TTCTATATTGGAGTCGCAATATTTGGTTGGACGATTATTCGTGATAATCAGGCTATCTATCAGATGGTTGAAGCTATTGGTGGGCTTTGGCTCCTTTTGTTTGGGGCTGAGTTGCTAAGAAGTAAAAAACGAAATACTGATTTGGATTTTGAGCAAATACAAGTACCGTCAGTACCAAAACAGTTAGTTCTAGGTTTCAACTCAGCGGTACTCAATCCTAAGAATGCGCTTTTCTATATGAGTTTAATGACAGTGATTCTGGGTAACGAGGTTACATTGACACAGCAAGTGTCATGCGGCTTGTGGATGTTTTTCGCGGTTCTAACTTGGGATTTACTTGTTGCATCAATTATTAGCCAACCCAGCGTGCAAAGACCGTTATCGAACTATATACACGTAGTCGAAAGAGTGGCCGGGGTAGTGTTGTTCTTTTTTGGGCTCTCATTGTTTGTTGGCTACTTGCGTTAGAACTGTCCCAAAGTGTGGCAGCAACACTCAATCTCACAAACCACAACGTGGTTGTTTGACCTACTTATTCTTATCTGCGCAATGTCCAGATTATCGGGGGCTTACCAATACTTCGCTAACTAGTTCGAATAGGCAGTGTTATCTCCATTTTTAACCTACCTAAGAAACGTGTTCTCTGTTAGAGTCACCGTCAACTACGCTATTGAATAAAGACACCCACAAATCGCATGTAATTGATGGATTTTTATTCACCCTTAGAACTCATTTTAGGAATCCCTAGTGACTAACAACGAAATTTTACGTCGTATCCAACACGCGTTAAACCTTAAAAATGCACAGATAATGAAAGCTTTCGAGCAGGCAGAAGTCACTGTGGCTCACGATAAAGTGGCAAACTGGTTAAAAGATGAAAGCGACAAATCTTGCGTTAAGATGAAGGATCAAGAGTTAGCGGTATTCTTAAATGGCTTTATTAACCTCAAGCGAGGCAAAAAAGACGGCGAGCAACCTAAGCCAGAAGTCGCGTTGACCAACAACATGATTCTCATGAAGCTGCGCATTGCGCTAGATATGAAAGCAGAAGATGTGTTGGACGTATTAGAAGTGGTTGGTATTAGTTTAAGTAAATACGAAATTGGTGCGTATTTCCGCAAGCCAAACAACAAAAACTACAAACAGTGTGAAGACCAACTGCTGTGCGACTTCTTAAATGGTGTGCAGTTTACCAATCGTCCCGATTCTGAAGAGTTTACTGGGTAATTTTTATCTCGAATCAAACGTGGTAATTGATTAAAAAAGCGAACCGCTAAGGTTCGCTTTTCAATTTCTAGAAGTTAACCAACTCCATTAATCTTCATAGTTCTCAATCGAAGGACAAGAACAAATTAGATTACGGTCACCATAAACGTTGTCGACACGGTTAACCGTTGGCCAGTACTTCCAAGTTCTCTGGTGAGCAGATGGGAAGCAGCCTAGTTCGCGAGAGTATGGGCGATCCCATGCATCTTTTGAAAGGTCAACTTGGGTGTGTGGTGCGTTCACTAGTGGGTTGTTGTCTAGTGGCCATACGCCGTCTTTCACTTGTGTCATTTCTTCGCGGATAGCGATCATCGCTTCGCAGAAACGGTCTAGCTCTTCAAGATCTTCTGACTCGGTAGGCTCAACCATGAGTGTGCCCGCAACAGGGAACGACATAGTTGGCGCGTGGAAGCCGTAGTCCATTAGACGCTTAGCGATGTCTTCTTCGCTGATGCCTGTTTCTTCTTTCAGCGGACGAATGTCGATAATACATTCGTGTGCTACGCGGCCGTTGGTGCCACGGTAAAGAACAGGATAGTGTGGAAGTAGACGCTCCATCACGTAGTTTGCATTTAAGATAGCGACTTTCGTTGCATCCGTTAGACCAGTTTCACCCATCATCGCGATGTATGCCCACGAGATTGGTAGAATTGAAGCGCTGCCAAGATCGGCTGCAGACACTGCGTAGTCTTCGCCTTCAACACCGTTTTCGATGTGACCTGGTAGGAATGGTGCTAGATGTGATTTAACACCGATAGGACCCATACCTGGACCGCCACCACCGTGCGGGATGCAGAAGGTTTTGTGTAGGTTTAGGTGCGATACGTCTGAACCGATGAAGCCTGGGTTCGTTAGACCAACCTGAGCGTTCATGTTAGCGCCATCTAGGTAGACCTGACCGCCAGCTCCATGAACCATCTCGCACACTTCTTTTACATGCTCTTCGTATACGCCGTGCGTAGAAGGGTAGGTGATCATGATGCTTGATAGGTTGTCGCGATGCTTCTCGATCTTCGCTGCTAGGTCATCAGTATCGATGTTGCCGTTGTCGTCACATTTAACAACCACAACCTTCATTGACACCATAGACGCTGTTGCAGGGTTAGTACCGTGCGCAGAGCTTGGGATCAGACACACGTTACGGTGACCTTCGCCACGGCTCTCGTGGTAGCGCTGGATTGCGATTAGACCTGCGTACTCACCGGATGCGCCTGAGTTAGGCTGAAGTGAGAAATCATCGTAGCCTGTAATTTCACATAGCTTCTTCTTAAGGTCATCAGCTAGGGCTGTGTAGCCTGCTGCTTGCTCTAGTGGCGCGAATGGGTGGATAGAGCCAAACTCTGGCCACGTCACAGGGATCATTTCTGCGGCTGCGTTTAGCTTCATGGTGCAGCTGCCAAGTGGGATCATACCGTGTGTTAGTGAGAAGTCTTTGTTCTCTAGCTGTTTTAGGTAACGCATCATCTGTGTTTCACTGTGGTGAGTGTTAAACACAGGGTGGGTTAGGTAGCGAGAGGTACGACGGCAGTTTTCAGGAATCGCTGCCAACTCGTTGCCAGCAATCTCTGTAGATAGTGCTTCAACGCTTTCTTTTACTTCAAATACAGTAAATAGAGCATTGATGTCTTCGATAGTGGTGGTTTCATCGAAGCTGATACCAATTTGACCTTCAAGCTGACGAAGGTTGACGTCAGACGCCAGTGCTTTTTGAACCAGCTTGTCTGTATTCTCACCGGTGTTAACCGTGATGGTATCGAAGAAGCTGTTGTGCGCCAATTCATAGCCAGCTTTAGTTAGACCAGCCGCTAGGATTGCCGTCATGTGGTGCGTACGGCGAGCGATAGTCTTTAGACCTTCTTCACCGTGGTAAACCGCGTAGAACGCTGCCATGTTAGCTAGCAGTGCTTGGGCAGTACAAATGTTCGATGTCGCTTTCTCGCGGCGGATATGTTGCTCACGAGTTTGCATTGCCATACGTAGAGCTTGGTTGCCGTTAGTATCGATAGACACACCGATTACACGACCAGGCATGGTACGTTTGTGCTTATCTTTGGTTGCCATGAACGCAGCGTGTGGACCGCCGTAGCCCATAGGAACGCCAAAGCGTTGAGCTGAGCCGATAACCACGTCTGCACCCATCTCACCCGCTGGCTTAAGCAGTGCAGAAGCAAGTAGGTCTGTCGCTACAGTGACTAGCGTCTTGTTTGCTTGCGCGGCAGCGATGATGTCAGTTAGGTCGCGAACTTCACCTGTTGTGCCAGGGTATTGAACGAGCGCGCCAAATACGTCTTGCTCTGGTAGAGATTCTAAAGAACCCACTTGAACTTCAAAGCCGATGAACTCAGCACGAGTTTTCACCACTTCTAGTGTTTGTGGATGGACATCGTCTGCCACGAAGAACACTTTGCTCTTGCTCTTACCAGCGCGCTTACACAGCGTCATCGCTTCTGCTGCTGCGGTCGCTTCGTCAAGCAAAGATGCGTTCGCAATTTCCATGCCTGTTAGATCCATGACCATTTGCTGATAGTTCAGCAATGACTCAAGACGACCCTGTGAAATCTCTGGCTGATATGGCGTGTACGCCGTGTACCAACCTGGATTCTCTAGTACGTTGCGCAGAATCACATTTGGTGTGAAGGTGTTGTAGTAACCCTGACCGATGAATGTGCGTTTTACTTGGTTCAAATCCGCGAATTTTTTCATTTCTACCAGCATGTCCGCTTCGCTCATTGGAGCGTCTAGCGTCATTGGTTGTTCTAGGCGGATTTGTGCTGGGACAGTCTCGTCGATAAGCGTGTCTAGGTTTAGAACGTTAATCGCGTCCAGCATTTTCTGTTGGTCAGATTTGTTTGGCCCATTGTGGCGAGCAACAAATTCATTTTGTGTGCTTAGGCTGTTGAGTAATTCAGTCATGGTTCCCTTACCTTCTCAAAGATCTTCTGCGAGACCTTTAAAATCGTAGCCCGAATTTTTTACGTGTTTCCACTTTGTACGTCATTCCTGCGCAGGCAGGAATCTACTAAAAGCGAGTACCCAACTTAAACAAGAGCCCTGCCTGCGCAGGGATGACGACATGCTTAGCAATGCTAAAATGACGACGTTTTTGTTGATGACTCGCTTATTCGGTACATTCGGGCAACGGTTACGTTTTGCTTATTCGTCTTCGATAGACGCTAGGTATTCTTCAGCGCTCTTAAGGTTGTCTAGCTCAGAAGCATCAGACATTTTTACCTTAACAATCCAGCCACCTTCGTATGACTCTTCGTTGATAAGCTCTGGGCTGTCTTCTAGTTCTTCGTTGATTTCAACGATTTCACCAGTGATTGGTGCGTAGATGTCAGACGCTGCTTTTACAGACTCAACGAGAGAAAAGCTTTCGCCTGCTTCGATTTCGTCTTCTACTTCTGGTAGGTCAACGAACACTACGTCACCTAGCATTTCTTGAGCGTGCTCTGAAATACCGATAGTCACAGTACCGTCGCCGTTGTCGCGTACCCATTCGTGGCTGTCAGAAAACTTCAAAGTGTTGTCCATTGCTATATCTCCAAAAATTAAGGATGTTTTGTTCTTTAAGTGTAGAGTGGGAAGCGAGCGCACAGCGCCTTCACTTCTTTACGTACGCGTTTCTCGACCTCTGGATTACCTTCTGGGCTTTCTACGAGGCCGTCTAACACGTCACCAATCCACTCACCAATGAGTTTAAATTCTTCGGTGCCAAAACCACGGGTGGTTCCAGCTGGCGTCCCTAAACGAATACCAGATGTAATCATAGGTTTTTCTGTGTCGAACGGGATGCCGTTTTTGTTACATGTGATACCAGCACGCTCTAAGGCTTCTTCAGCTTTATTGCCTTTAAGTCCTTTTGGACGTAGGTCAACCAGCATAAGGTGAGTATCAGTGCCGCCAGTCACGATGTCGCAACCGCGAGTTTGCAATACTTCAGAAAGTACTTTTGCGTTCGCGATCACTGAATCGATATAAGTTGAGAATTGTGGGCCAAGAGCCTCGCCGAACGCGACAGCTTTGGCTGCAATCACGTGCATCAGCGGACCGCCTTGAAGGCCAGGGAATACCGCTGAGTTGATTTTCTTAATGATGTCTTCGTGATTGGTTAGGATCATGCCACCACGAGGGCCGCGCAGAGTTTTGTGCGTTGTCGTGGTGACAACATGTGCGTGTGGCAGTGGGCTAGGGTGCGCGCCTGTTGCAATCAGACCTGCGATGTGCGCCATGTCGACCATTAGGATAGCGCCAACTTCGTCCGCGATTTCACGGAATTTAGCAAAGTCGATAACGCGTGGAATTGCACTACCGCCAGCGATGATCATTTTCGGTTTGTGTTCAACAGCTAGAGCACGTACGTCGTCGTAGTTAATCTCTAGGGTTTCTTTGTCCACACCGTATTGAACGGCATTAAACCATTTACCAGAAAGCGCAGGGCGAGCGCCGTGAGTAAGGTGACCACCTGCATCAAGAGACATGCCCATGATGGTGTCGCCAGGTTGAAGTAGCGCCAGTTTTACTGCGCCATTCGCTTGAGCGCCGGAGTGAGGTTGAACGTTTGCGTATTCGCACTTAAAAAGAGACTTTGCACGTTCGATAGCAATAGCTTCTACAGTATCAACATGCTCACAACCACCGTAGTAGCGACGGTTAGGATAGCCTTCTGCGTATTTATTGGTTAGGCAAGTGCCTTGTGCTTGCATAACTGCTTTGGAAACGATGTTTTCAGAAGCAATCAGCTCGATTTGGTCATTCTGGCGAGCGAACTCTGCTTGGATTCCTGTGAACACAGCATCGTCTGTCGCAGACAAGTTGGTTGAGAAGAAGTTTTCTAGGCTGTGATTTGGATAGCTTTTTGAGTACTGAGCATTCATGGCGGTAAACCTTCCATTGTTCAATCGACGTTTGTGTTTTTCATGGTGTCGATTGCGTCGTGTCTTAGTACTGTAAGAACAGGCAAACTGTTCAAAACAGCGGCGCGAATTAGTCCCAATAAGTAGGACAAAAATCATTCAGTAAACGTGCTGTCGAGTAGGGGACTTCCGTTGACTCACCAGCGCGTAAGTGCATCTCTTCATCTAACAAGCCGATAACATACCTCTGTCGGCTCAAACAATCAATCAGAAATTTCCTATAGGAAACACAGTTTCCGAAAATGTTACCGAGAGCACGCTTTATTTTTATACTTGGTCTTTAATATAGAAGTCGCTTCATGCAACAATGAATTTGCAAAACAGGAAGTCATGAAAAAGAAGGATCGCATGTCAGAAGACATCTATGATGAGTATCCGTCCTTAACTCTCGCTCGTGAGTCAGTGGATGAAAATATAGAGCCTCTTAAACTGGGTGAACGCATCAAGGACATTCGTTCTAAGATGGGACTCACGCTTGAAGAAGCGAGCCAGCGAACAGGGCTTGCGCGCTCGACACTGAGCAAAATCGAAAACGAGCAGATTTCACCAACCTTTCAGGCGATGCAAAAACTGGCGTCCGGCCTGCACATCGATATGCCGCAACTCTTTGAACCACCAAAGAAAAAGGTTGCTACAGGTCGTCGTGATTTTACCAAGCGTGGAGAAGGGAAACCACATCCTACGCCAACCTATGAACATGAGCTGCTCGCAACGCAATTATCGAACAAAAAGATGATGCCATTCAAAAGCACAGTGAGAGCTCGCGCTTTTGAAGAATACAGCGATTGGGTAAGGCATGATGGCGAAGAGTTTTTGCTGATTCTATCGGGTCAAGTCACCTTCTTTTCCGAGTTCTATGAACCGATGATAATGAGCGAAGGGGACAGTGTTTACTACGATGCAAACATGGGGCACATGCTCATATCAACCAGTGAAGAAGACGCCCATATTCTTTGGGTTACGGCGAAATAATCATCAGTTGATTAGGTTTCGTATAATGAAGGCAAACGTTTGCTTTGTGGCGAAAATGCTCTGAATTGGCGCGGTTTTGACGGTAAGCTCGTCGAAATGGCGCTTTTTTATTGACTTTAATTCTGTGAATAAGATGTTAAATGTCACATTTTGCGGTGTTTGTATCTTGTTAAATGAGAAAAATACCCGCATCCTTGTTCACTATAGGAAACATGGTTTCCCGTTGGCATGGCTTTTAGTCAACTTGGTTTTTTAGTTGACTAAGTTATCGTCACTTACCCTATAACAGGAGCAGGTTCCACAGACTGTGGTACAACCCAATGGAGATTACAATGGCTCAAGAACAAGCAACCCAAGATCTATTGAAAACACCTCTACACGCATTGCACGTAAGCGTTGGCGCTAAGATGGTGCCATTTGCCGGCTACGATATGCCAGTTCAATACCCGTTGGGTGTAAAGAAGGAGCACCTTCATTGTCGCGATGCAGCGGGATTGTTTGACGTGTCGCATATGGGGCAAATTCGCCTGCACGGTGCAAACGCCGCTAAAATTCTCGAAACATTGGTTCCTGTAGATATTATTGACCTGCCAGCGGGTAAACAGCGTTATGCGTTCTTTACTAATGAGCAAGGCGGCATCATGGATGATCTTATGGTGGCAAACCTAGGCGATCATCTGTTTGTTGTCGTCAACGCTGCGTGTAAAGAGCAGGATATTGCACACCTTCAAGCGCACCTTGATGAAGGTGTCGAGATGGAAGTGATCGAAGATCGCGCTCTGCTTGCACTGCAAGGCCCTAAAGCGGCTGAGGTTTTGGCTCGTATTCAGCCTGAAGTTGCTGAGATGCTGTTTATGGATGTCCGTAAACTTGATATCAACGGCGTTGAGTGCATTGTTAGTCGCTCTGGTTACACTGGTGAAGATGGTTACGAAATCTCAGCACCGTCTGAAAATGCCGAAGCATTGGCTCAAGCGCTTACAGAATATGAAGAAGTAGAGTGGATTGGTCTAGGTGCTCGTGACTCGCTTCGCCTTGAATGTGGTCTGTGCTTGTACGGGCACGACCTAGACACAACGACAACCCCTGTTGAAGCAAGCTTACTTTGGGGCATTCAAAAAGTACGTCGTAATGAAGGTGAGCGTGCGGGTGGCTTCCCTGGTGCAGATATCGTTCTGAACCAAATCGAAACTAAAGATGTGGCTCGCAAGCGTATTGGTCTGATTGGTCAAACTAAAGCGCCAGTGCGTGAAGGCGCGAAGCTGTTTGATGCCGACGACAACGAGATTGGTGTCGTAACCAGTGGTACAGCCGGTCCAACTGCTGGAAAACCGGTCTCTATGGGTTACGTTGAGACTGGGTTTGCGGCAATTGGTACAGAAGTGTTTGCAGAAGTACGCGGTAAAAAGCTTGCTATGACGGTCGAAAAAATGCCGTTCGTGCCACAGCGTTATTACCGAGGCTAAATGAGCTTCAGCTCAGATTGACGGCTAGGTTTAGTTTCTAAACCTGATGTCACTACAAAGCACTACTGTCACCCAGTGGTGCTTTTTTGTATGAATTTTGTCATGCTGTGAGAAGTGCAAAAAAACGGGGTAAACAAGGACGTTACTATTGCACCTAAATATAGAATGCTGCTTTACATGCAGCGTCACGACACACACAACAAGGAGTAGCGTTTCGTGTTTCGACGTTTTTTTAACCGTAGTGCAATCGCAGTTGCGGTTTTATCAACCAGTTTTATTTCACTCCATGCTAACGCTGACCAAGTTCTTGCTTCTGACAATAGTAAGTCGGTTTCACCATACATTGTGAACGGTAACGTAGCTGATATTGAAGATTATCGCTCTTTTGTATCTTTATTTTCGGATCCGGAGGCCTATACAGATTACTCGCTTGAGGGGCCGATTTGTGGTGGCACGTTGCTCAGTCAAGACTATGTATTGACGGCAGCACACTGCTTTTATGGTGACAGCAACTCCGCTCAATGGAATCAATTATTTACCGTCGCGATAACCAAGTTACAAAATACTGATGAGGCAGGTAGTGCCGAGCGCTTGCGTATCGCAGAGATATATTTACATCCAGATTACAGGGATGGAGAGGATTATCTTTGGCGCAATGACATTGCTATTTTGAAGTTAGAAAAGTCGGCACAATTGGGAGAGCCAGTTAGCTACGGATTCTCAAAAGCGTATCGTTACCAGCCAGCAAGCTTTATAGCAGTCGGGCATGGTGATACTCGCTCAAATGTCGATGATTCTGAGCAACTACTTGAGGTGCCTCTTAACTATGTCAGCAATAGCCAATGTATGGCTTTTGGGTTAAGTGGTGTGCGAGATGACTATATCTGTTTTTCTGGCGATTATAGTAACGTGACTGGATTAAATGGTGGAACCTGCCAAGGTGATTCGGGAGGTCCGGTATATTGGGAGAACAATGGCAGTTTGGTGCAAATTGGTATCACCAGTTTCGGTCCAGCAGAATGCGGTGATACAAGCATTCCAGTGACATCGGTTTTTACTGAGGTAGCTCACCATTACGACTGGATAGTAGGTGTACTAGCAGGGCACGAAACTCCAACCTATACACCGACTGAACAAGAGCGCGTAAATTTTGGAGAACGCGTGTCACCAAATTCCAATAAGTCAACTGGAAGCGACGGTGGTGGTGGGAGCTTCCCTTGGATATTCACAGCGCTACTTGTCTATGCTGGTTGGTCGAGAAGAAAGCTCACTGATGGTTAGATTGATTTAAACCCCTTCAGTTGCGACGCCGAGCTATTTGCTCGGCGTTTTTGATCATCTTTGACTCATTGTTAAGACATACCTAATCGAACCTACGAGATCGTTCGTAACACTCTATACTGAAAGTGAGAGCTAAATCACGTTAACTCCCACAGATTATTCAGAAAAGGAGATTCCGAATGAATCTAAACGTGAAACGATGGTTGTTTGCATCATTGGTTCTGCCGCTAGGTTTGGTGGCAGGGTTAGTGCATGCCGAAAGTGATGTTACTCCTGAAGGTGAGGTAGTCCCAAAGGTTGATATCGCCCCAATGATTGTGAATGGCACCAATGCATCGATTTTAGACTTTCCATCTTTCGTTAGCCTTTTTATTGATTCGTTGGAGTATGACGGACGTTATTCGTCGGGTGCATACTGTGCGGGTACGTTACTCGATAGCCGCCATGTGATGACTGCGGGACACTGTTTATCGAGTTTTAATAGTTATGATGAAGGTGCCGTGTTCTTTACCAGCGCTGTTGTCGGTCTGGAAAACGAGAACCAATTTCTTAACGCTGAAAAACAGCGTGCTGAAGCAGTGTTCTTCCACCCGAACTTTGAAAACAACATTACCAAACTGCTCCCCAATGACATTGCAATTATTCGTCTAGAGAGCTCTGTGTCGGGGGGGAGCTTAGTTTCACGCGCTACGTCCACAGAGTCGAGTCAATATAGAAGCCGCCTCGCTGCGTTCGTTGCGCTAGGGCATGGTGACGTGGAAACCGGAGTGAATGGTACCAATATTCTGCAACGTGCAGATCTATTCTGGGTCTCCAATGCTACCTGCGCTAACAATTTTACTAACGGCAACTTCCTGACAGATAAACAAATTTGTTTTAGTGGAGCGACTTCAATTGCTAATGGTCTTAAAGCGGGAACATGCCAAGGTGATTCTGGAGGACCTATCTACTGGAATGATAATGGCGTGTTCAAGCAAGTCGGAATCACCAGTTTTGGCCCTGCCGAGTGCGGTGATGCGACTTCAGCAGTGACCGCGGCATATACTGAAATTGCGGATTACGCAGGCTGGATTGATAGTGTGCTGAGTGGTCAGCAAGTACCCACTCTGATAGTGACTGAGCAAGATCGCATCGAATATTTAGAAGCGAACGGCCGCGTTATTCTTCAGGGTGGAACAGTGAACTCTGGCGGTGGTGACGGAGGCGGTGGTGGCGCTTGGTCTTGGCTGCTGTCGTTGAGTCTGATAAGCCTTGGTTGGCTACGCAGACGAGTGTTTGCATGAGATTAAAAAAAGCGCTGCTAGTGCAGCGCTATTCGAAATGCCTTATTTAGGGGGTGGCATCGTTTAAATCATAGATCTCTTAAGCCGCAGCTAGCGTCTTCTTATCCGAGCTGCGTTTTAGGAAGGCATACGTAAAGCCTGTTACCGCAGTACCCGCCGCAATCGCTACTAGGTACATCAGTACTGGTGAGATTGCACCAGGAATAAGCAGAACGAACAGACCGCCGTGAGGTGCCATTAGTTTCGCGCCAATTAGCATAGATAGTGCACCCGTTAACGCACCACCAATCATGCATGAAGGGATAACGCGTACAGGATCTTTCGCTGCAAATGGAATAGCACCTTCAGAAATAAAGCACATACCAAGTACGAATGACGCTTTGCCTGCTTCACGTTCACCAGCTTCAAACTTATCTTTCGCTAGGAATGTGGCTAGACCCATACCAAGCGCTGGTACCATACCCGCTGCCATGATAGCTGCCATAGGTGCGTACGTTTGAGAAGCCAAAAGACCAACACCGAAGGTGTAAGCGGCTTTGTTCACCGGTCCGCCCAAATCGAAACACATCATTGCGCCTAGAAGTACGCCTAGTAGAACCGCATTGGCGCTACCCATGTTGTTTAGGAAATCAGTCAGACCCGCCATAATGCCAGATACTGGGCCGCCAACGATGTAAATCATCACAAGGCCTGTGAACAAGCTAGCTACAAACGGAATGATTAAGATAGGTTTCAACGCCTCCATTGACTGTGGAAGGCTGACTTTATCGGCAATCAATTTCGCTGAGTAACCTGCTAGGAAACCCGCCACAATACCACCAAGGAAGCCCGCACCTGTAGAGCTTGCTAGCATGCCGCCAATAAGACCTGGAGCTAGACCTGGGCGATCTGCAATTGAGAACGCAATGTAGCCTGCTAGTACTGGGATCATCAGAGCAAATGCACTGCCACCACCAATGGTCATAAGTGCTGCTGCAAGCGTGCCCTCTTCTTTAAACGCTTCGATACCGAATACAAACGACAGCGCGATGATAAGGCCACCAGCAACAACCACAGGAAGCATGTGAGATACACCGGTCATTAGGTGCTTATACACGCCTTTCTTCTCTTCGGCTGCACCAGACTGACTTGCGCCAGCGGTATGTTTGTAAGGAGACGCGTCAACAAACGCTTTATTGATCTCTTGTTCGGTCTTTTTAAGAGCAAGGCCAGTACTGGTTTTGTACATTGGTTTGCCGTCAAAACGATCCAGTGGAACTTCAATATCCGCAGCGATAATAACCAAATCCGCATCGGCAATTTCTTGTGCGGTCAGTTGGTTTTTCGCACCTACAGAACCACGAGTCTCCACTTTAATGGTGTGACCCATGCGCTTAGCTTCGTCTTCAAGCGCTTCTGCCGCCATGAAGGTGTGCGCCACGCCAGTAGGGCAGGCTGTAATAGCTACGATTTTTTTCGCGCTGCTTGATGTGTCTGCTGTCGCTGCAACAGTCACACCTTGCTCTAGTTCGGTCGCTTTTTCGATGGCATCAGCAAGGAATGCTTTTGGATCCGATGTGCAGTCGGAGATGCTCGCTTGATAGACTTTTTTGCCTACAAAGCGCTGAGTATCTACTGGCGCGTTAGCGGCCACAACAATGACATCAGACTCGTTGATTTGAGCCTCTGTTAGAGTTTGTGTTTCCACCACACTAGAATGACACTCGACATTCGCTTCGTGTTCAAGTGCTTTCGCCGCTTGGTCTAAAAGACCTGCTGCGATAATGCTGTTTGCTACGCCACTAGGGCAAGCGGTAATAATTGAAATTTTCATAGGTTCGACCTTCGTGTCCATTTGCCACAAGAATCTAAGTCAAAGACTTAGGTAAATTAGTGGCTAAGCTTTTGTAACTCTATTTTTTGTTGTAGGGATAAAACTTCTTCCACACTCGCAACACCGACGCCAACTTGGCTCACTGCTAGCGCAGATAAGGCGGTTGCAAAAGAAAGTAATTCTGTTTTCGGCTTAGATTGCATATGGCCCCAACATAGGCCTGCAACGAGCGTGTCACCAGCACCAACAGTGCTCACGACTGACATTCTTGGCGGTTTTGCTTGTAGCCATTCACCGTTTTCTAACCACAGCACACCTTCGGCGCCCATTGACACTACAATGTTGGCAATACCTTTGTCAGAAAGTGATTCGGCGGCTTCTAAACATTGCGCTTGCGTGGTGAGGTGACGGCCAACAAACTGTGATAGCTCCTCATCATTTGGCTTAATTAGCCACGGTTTTGAGTCCAGTCCTTTAGCTAGTGCATCGCGACTGCTATCGAACAAGACACGCTTACCGTTTTGCTGCAGATGTGCAATCCAAATCGCACATTGCTCTGGTGTGATACCGCGTGGCAAACTGCCCGCGAAGACAAAGTAATCGTGCTCTGCCATTAGCTCATTAAGGGTTTGCTCAAATGCGGCGATAGCCTTCGCGTCAACCTCAACACCCGGGAAATTGATGTCACTAACGTCGCCGCTTTGTTCGACCAATTTGACGTTGATGCGAGTAGAACCCGCAACGCGAACAAATTTGTCTTGCGCGCCCATCTCAGCAAACAGCTGACAGAACAGCTCTTGATTATCGGTACCAAGAAAACCCGTAACCGTGACGTTAGCGCCTAAGTCGCTAAGTACTTTTGCGACGTTTACGCCTTTACCAGCTGCGTGCAAAGAACCTTGGTTCACTAGGCTGATGGAACCTTTATTCAAAGTCTCTAGACTGCCAGTGAGATCCAGTGCAGGGTTTAGCGTGATGGTGACGACTTTATTCGTAGTGGTCATAACAGATTCCTTAGCCTTCACCCAGACCCGATGCGATAGCTTTGCCAATCGCTTCTAATGCTTCTGCAGCATCTGCACCTTCAGCGCTAAACCGAAGCTCGTGGCCGTGTTTTACGCCAAGGGCGATCACTTTCATCAGGCTTTTCGCGTTCACTGCTTTGCCATCGCCATTTAGGTTAGACACCTTGATAGACGATTCGAATTTCTTCGCTTCCGCCACTAACATGGCGCCAGGGCGAGCATGAAGGCCGTGAGCATTTTTGATTTTGAATACAGCAACGTTGCCATCTTCAGCGTCAGCCGCTTGAACATCTTCGCCAGTGAAGAAACCAAGCACTTGTTCGGTAGAGAGTGACATCAGTTTGTCTTGCTCTTGCTTGAATACCAGTTCAGTAATTTTGTCTAGCATCGGTTGGTGAGCATTGTTGCAAGCGGCAAAAGCAATCAGCGCTTGCACTGGTGTTCCATCTAATTCGCATTGGTTGATGGTAGAAACAAATGCCATGCCAGTGCGCGTAACCGCTTTATCACTGCTGACTAGCCATAGGCCTTTACCTAGGTGAGTCGGTGACTTGGTGACGAGATCAGCAACAAACTCGGCGCCAGTACCGCCAGTGTTTTTGAGAAGACCGCCCGCAACCGCTGCCATCTGCACCATGTCACTTGCTGGGAAGTTAAGTTGGATAAGTGAGGCATCAAAGTCAGCTTCTAGCTGAACGTCACCGTTTAGAAGGGCGATGATGTCTTTTTCGCTTTTCGCTTGCTTAAGTTTTTGCTCAACGCCATCAGCAGATAGGATTTTCGTAAGCTGCTTAAGGATACCTAAGTGTTCGTCAGATTTTGCCGCAATGCCAATCGCGACATAAGCGATATTGCCATCACCCCAATCTACGCCGTTAGGGAAGTGGTGAACGGCAACACCGGTTTGCTTAACCAGATCACGGGTATCGGTTGTGCCGTGCGGGATCGCAATGCCATTACCAAGAAACGTTGAGTTTTGGCCTTCGCGATTTAGCATGCCGTCAACGTAACCATATTGCACCAAACCTTTAGCGGTAAGGTCTGCGGCGATCGCTTTAATAGCATTCAGTTTATTATCGGAGGATTGATTCAGTGTAATCGTGTTCGTGTCGAGTTGAAGCATAGTTGCTCACCTGTTTAATTCTATTAAAGAACCGATTCATGTTGGCTTGATGCTTACTGCTTTAAGCGTAACTGAATCGATTCAGCAAAAATCTCAAAAAAAGTCAGCAAGTCCTTTGCTGTTGTTTTGGTGGACTTAATTACGGTGTTATTACCCGTAATGATGCGTGATTTGTAGCATCAGACTTAGCGCCACCCTTGGCTATGTTCACTTCCTGTCCATTCTCAGTATGGACTAAGTTTTAAATTTGTGAACTCTGCTGAATCCTTTCAGCTTTTATACTGAACCGATTCAGCTTATAATTCAATTCATCAGTTAGCTTGGAATTCATTTATATGATCCATCGCACAGAAAAGGATCGAAACATGACACTCGACGAGATCGCCAAACTGGCAGGGGTATCGAAAACCACCGCCAGCTACGTTATCAATGGCAAAGCGCAAAAATACAGAATTTCAGAGAAGACTCAGCGCAAAGTCATGGCCGTGGTAGAGGAGCACAACTACCGACCGGATCACGCCGCATCATCGCTACGTGCGGGACAGAGCCGTTCATTTGGTTTGATCATCCCAGACCTAGAAAACACCAGTTACGCCCGCATTGCCAAGTTGCTTGAGCAGAACTCTCGTAAGGCTGGATTTCAAATATTGATTGGATGTTCCGATGACGATCCGCAAACAGAGAAGCTGGTGGCCGATGCGTTGATTTCTCGTCGTATTGATGCGTTGTTTGTTGCCAGTGCTATTACCGATGCCAGCGACTACTATCTGCCAGTGCAGCAGCGCGGTACGCCGGTTATTGCGATAGACCGAAGCTTGGATGATGAACACTTTAGCTGCGTGATTAGTGAAGATCATGGTGCGGCTTATGAGCTGACTCAGTCGGTATTGGATAGCAAGGTTGATACCGTTGGCTTAATTGGCGCCTTACCAGAGCTGAATATCTCTCGAGAGCGCCAGTTGGGTTTTGAAACTGCAATCAAAGAAAAGCAGCTTAGCTCCGTTGTTGCGTATGGCGATCACTTTAATAGTGATGAAGGCAAGCGAGTTTTCATGGAGTGGATAGAGCAGGGCAACGTACCGGATGCATTGGTCACCACTTCTTACACCTTACTTGAAGGTGTGCTCGATGTCCTGATTGACAACCCGGATTTGATGGGGAAAGTTAAGATAGGGACTTTTGGTGACAATCGCCTACTCGATTTTTTACCACTGCGCGTTAATTCGCTTCCGCAGCAGTTTGAACTCATCTGCGATAGTGCGCTTGAGCTAGCACTTAATGCATCGGCTAAACGCTATAACCCTGGTGTTGAGCTGATTCCAAGAAAGATTAAGCTAAGAAATTAACCAAAAAAGGGAGCCTGTGCTCCCTTTCTACTATTCATTCGTTCTGACTAAAGCTGCTGCGCGCAGTTGATATCGCCTAATGCGGTACAAATCTCTTTTTCACGCTTAGCGTCTTCTTCCATTTTGGTACCAATTTCTTGGTTATTACGATATTCGTTCGACGGAGCACACCCTGCTAGCACTGCTGCTAACGCTATGCCCATTACCACTGCGATTTTCGAATTCATCGTGAACTCCTTGTTAATTTTTTCATAAATTTAACACTGAAGGCGCGCCGAAACTAGACATTTATTGAATGTTTGAGCGCGACTGATGATTTCTTTACCAGTTACAAAAAGCAGTTGGAACTAATCTGACAGTGACTGCCCGTTACTTGAAATAACACCTTGATACCAATAAAAACTCTTCTTGCGTTTGCGTTCTAGTGTGCCAGTACCATCGTCGTGACGATCGACATAGATGAAGCCGTAGCGCTTACTCATTTCCGCTGTTGAGTTAGCCACCAAATCAATCGGTCCCCAACTTGTGAAGCCCATTAACTCGACGCCGTCGGCTACGGCTTCGCGAGCCTGAACTAAGTGATCGTTCAAATAGGCAATACGGTAGTCATCCTGGATTTCCCCGTTTTCATCGACTTCATCACGTGCCCCTAGGCCATTCTCAACGATGAACAGTGGCTTTTGGTAACGGTCGTACAAGAAGTTAAGCAGTACACGAAGACCCTTAGGATCGATGAGCCATCCCCACTGACTTTTCTCAAGGTATGGGTTTGGCACACTATCAACAATGTTGCCAACTTCTTTCTGTTTTGGATCGGCACTCGCACAGCCGCTGGCGTAGTAGCTAAACGAAATAAAATCGACAGAAGCATTAGCGATGGTTTCCAAGTCTCCTTCTTCCATCACAACTTCAATCTCGTTTTCGCGGAAATAACGCAGCATATAGCCAGGGTACTTACCACGAGTTTGCACATCGCCAAAGAACAGCCATTTGTTGTTTTCGTGCATAGCGGCAATGACATCATCCGGATTACACGTGTAAGGGTAGTTTAATGCCCCTAATAGCATATTGCCTATTTTGCCATCTGGAATAATGCGCTTACATGTCTGTACCGCTTTGGCATTGGCGACCAGTTGATGGTGGATCGCTTGGTAGATCTCTTGCTCTGTTGCCCCTTCTTGCAAACCAACACCAGTGAAAGGGGCGTGCAAAGACATGTTGATCTCGTTGAACGTCAGCCAAAGTTTCACTTTGTTTTTGTAGCGTTCAAATACTGTTGTTACGTAGCGCTCAAACAGTTCAATTAACTTGCGGTCACCCCAACCGCCGTAGTTTTCTACCAAGGCGTAAGGCATTTCGTAATGCGATAGGGTGACAAATGGTGTCATGTTGTATTTTGCCAATTCATCGAAAATACGGTCATAGTAGGCAAGGCCAGCTTCGTTCGGCTCAGCATCATCGCCATTAGGGTAGATGCGTGTCCAGGCAATAGAGAGTCTTAAGCAGTTAAAACCCATCTCATCAAACAAGGCAATGTCTTCTGGATAGCGATTGTAAAAGTCGATAGCAATATCTTTGATACCCGGAGTGCGTGCCTCGCGAGTTTGGTGTGGGCTCAGAATACCAGAAGGCAACATATCTGACGTTGATAGTCCCTTACCATCGAGTGTGAATGAGCCTTCAACTTGGTTTGCGGCAATCGCGCCACCCCAAAGAAAATTGTCAGGAAATTGCGTCATAGAAGCCTCTAAATTGATGAGATTAGATGGCGAGCATAGTGAATGCGCGCTTGTTCAATATAGACCTAGTATCCGGCTTAAACAGGAAGATAAAAAGAGCTGGATTTGGTTTATAAATTTCCCCAAAAGTAAGCTCTCCTGCTTTGATGAGGTGTTATTGGTGTTTTTTAGTTATTATAAGGAAATTATAGTTTCAATAACTTCCCTATATTCTAATCTTATGAAAGATGAACGAGCACTGCATTACTACGAGAGGCTACTTAGTCTTGGTACTAAGCAATTGGCCTCCAAAGGCTCAGTCGCCAAAAATGAGTATCACCTGCCGTTATCTGCTGTGGCAGAAGTTTTATTTACGACAACACGGCACGCGAGAACCGTTTTGCAAGCACTC
This sequence comes from Vibrio sp. CB1-14, assembly GCF_040412085.2. NCBI lineage: Bacteria > Pseudomonadati > Pseudomonadota > Gammaproteobacteria > Vibrionales > Vibrionaceae > Vibrio > Vibrio chaetopteri. Next base: position 1,295,478 of record NZ_CP115921.1, read on the forward strand.
CAACAGCGAGGATGGCTAACTTGGACACCTAAAGTTGGCAGAAACCAGCGTTCGCATCTCATATTACACTTTGACCCCAAAGCCCTTCGCCAGTTATTGGGACGAGAACTGATTGAACAAGGTTATTACGAATCAGCATTCTCCATGCTGCATGGCGATCAAGAGCAGTTCTCACAGCTGTTGCAACAAACCTCTGGAACTATGGTTCGGGAAGGGCAGCTTCATATTCAGCTTACTTATCAGCGTGCGTTTCAACCTATCTTGCCTCATAAACCGCTAAGAAATAGTGAGCGTTTTTTGGTTCGCCAGGTTTATTCATGCTTGACGGCTTGCGACTATGAAGGGAAGGTAACGCCACAGCTTGCTCACCATTGGACGGCCAACGAAGATTATACTCAATGGCGCTTTTATTTAAGGCCAAGATTAGAGTTTCACTCAGGTTTAGCGCTCACCCCTGCAACTGTTGCTCAGCTGTTTTTAAAGCTCAAATCGTTACCTGAATATGACTCAGAACTGGCTCATGTGAGGGCGGTAAACTACGGACATCAAACGGTTACTTTTGAGTTAGGTCGCCCAGACTGCGGGTTTGATGCCTTGATATCGGATTTACGCTATTCGATTCAGCCGCAAACGCAACTTGATGGTTTGACGGAGAGAGTAGTGGATGGATGTGGTGCATTTCGAGTCATCGAACATTCAGATGAGCGGTTGCGGTTGGAAGCCAATGATCGGTTTTTCGATCTTCCCGCACTAACCGATACGGTTACGATTTGGCAGCTTGATAAAACCTCAACTGAACGGATAGAGCTTGAACACCCTCAATCGGAAGGGGGCTCAACACCAAGTGACACGCCTGATGAGTACGGGCAAACTCAAACCCGTATCGAGAACGGATGTCTGTATTTGCTGATGAATGCCAACAGTTCTTCACTCCCTTTAAACGCCTTGCAACGAGCCTACCTTTTCAGTGTTCTCTCCCCATACTTGATATTAGAGAACCCTGATCTCACCCCACTCTCAAGAGCCTCGATTCCTGCTTTTAACATTTTGCCAAGCTGGACCAAAATTAAACGACGTGTTGCGGATAGAGTCACTCTCCCAGAGAGACTAACCATAGCCGTGTACGATCACCAAGTAATACTAGACTGCGCTAATGGCATCAAAGCTCAGTTAGCCTTGTTAGGCGTTGAGTGCCAAATCAATGTATATACGCTTGAGACGCTGCACAGTAAAGCGAGCGAAGGAAAACTCTCAGAAGACATCACTATTGCCAGCTTTATTGTCGATGACAACCTTCCTGTATCTGTATTCCGCTGGCTTTGCTCTGATGCTGTATTAAGGCAAGGGCTTGATGCTCCTGTCTTAAAATGGCTGGATACCCAAATAACTGAAATCAGAGAGCAGCAAAGTCCACGTAACTATATTAAGGAACTAGAGTCTGTTGCTACGAATTTACTGATAGAAAACAGACTTCTACCACTGTTTCACCACAGACAAACACTGCGCTGGGGTAGTGTCTTACAAGGCGTGAGAATCACCGATTGGTCCTGGCCTGATTTTAGGAGTGTTTGGACGGATGAATCAAATGACATTGAAACGACATAAACCAGCCGATTCCTGAACATAAGAAATAGCGATGAAAAGCCCCAGCTATAGTGCTGGGGCTTTTCATTTATCATGTCATAAAGACTGAGGACTTATTTAAGAGGATCATTGTCTGGCAGTACGCTATGGAGCCAAAGTGCCAGTCGTTTTTTGATGTTTTGCCCATCTACTTTATCTTCTGGAAGCGGGACGATTTGGCGAACTTCCACTAAGAAGAGATACAGCGCCCTGGCTTTCATTGATTGACTCGCAGAAGGATCATGAATCGGGTAACCCTGCATTGCCGCCATTTTACACCCTACCTCAAGTGCCTTTTTAAACAACTTGTCTTCGTTTTCTAATTTCGCTGTCTTTGACATACATCGCCTAGATTGATCTATGGGTGAGATTAAACCCTAGCAGTTAAGAGTCGCGTTCGCCGTTAAGTCATTCACTTTTTGATAGAAATGACGTTACTGTTTGTAAAAACTCGAGGTATGTCGTGCAGGGGAAGAGAAAAATGAAAAGCCTCGCAGATACGAGGCTAGATAGGTTTAGTGACCCTTAATTTGATCTTTGATTGTCTTCTTAAGGTTTTGCATGAACTCTTTGAAATGAGGCATGAAATCTGCGAACAATGGGTGCTTTCTATCTTGCATCATCATTGGCCCAAGCAGACGAATGCTTAGTCCTAGGCGCGTTGCGGACTGCTCATCGAGGCTGCTACCTTGCTTCATTTTCTCAATGATTTCGAACATGTCCTCACGATCTTCGATCTCGAACGTCAGCGTTTGAAGTTCACGATCTGCTTTGGTGTTTACTTCTTCGATAGTAATACGGTATTGATTGTGTTTACTGTTCATAGGGTTCTCCAAAAAAACGGTTACTGAATTAGCTTTTAAGAAACTTTTCAATCTTAGGTTTTATAGTCATCGACATAACAATCATGATTGTTAAGCCGATTGGGAGTGCGGCAATAAAGCCGTTAAACCATCCATTGGTAAAATCTGAAGCATCAGAAAATCCAACGGTGTTTGCTGCGGTTATAAACGCCAAAAGGGACTCCATAACCACGGCCATAATTAGACCTGTCACTAAGTTGCGAACATGTTCACCTTTCTCTGGAAGGAGTTTGCTTACGACTTTGGTCATCAGCGCCATCATTCCCATGCCGAGGGGCATCATTACTGTGGCGGCAAGAGCAAATGAAGAGAGCCACTGCTGAATAAATGTGTCGCCGAATCCGACGTTCATATACGTCATTACTGCAGTGAGCGAACCTCCGATTAGGCTCATCATGCTCACCAAAACGAGAACTTTTAGAAGGACAGGCGTTTTCTTGGTGGTCTCTAGAGAGGCGTTTGACTCCAATGGATTCAGTGTTGCTTGTGTCGTCATTTCGATTCCCCAGTCTTGAAATAAGTTCGATTTAAGTTGATAATGTCAACTATAAGTTCAATGGTTGATATTGTCAACTAAATTTTAGAAAGGATCGGTCATGTCTGAAAACACGTCTTTAGAATCTGTCTTTCGTTTGGTTCACTCGCTTAAGCGCCAGATGGCCGAGCAGATAGAAAGTCTCGACTACGATATTGCTCCCATGCATATGCGAGTCATGAAGATCATCACCAAAAAATCACCTTGTACGTCTATCGATGTTGCGCATTATTTAAACAGGGATAAGGCGCAGGTGACTCGGTTGATCAATACGCTAATAGCACAGTCTCTATTGGTTAAAGCGCCCAATCCAAGTGATAAGCGAAGTCATTTTTTGGAGCTTACAGAAGCTGGGCAGAAGGTCATGGCCTGTTTGGCAGATATTGATAAACAGGTACTTGCGGCTATGGCTCAGGGGCTGAGCGAAGAAGAACTGGATAGCTTTAATGCCACCGCAGAGAAAATGGCGAAAAACCTCGAATCGAGCGAGTAAAATAAAGGCTCGAGCAGAAACCATCTAGTGTACTGTAAGCTTTGTACATGCTAAGTCAGTTGATGTCGGTGGCGATCACGGAATGAGTATTAATATCGCCCCGTTTCATTGGCTCTACTATGCTTTTGGTGTAACAGCTCTAAAAGCGATAAGGAGAATGACATGGACTGCAGCTCACTAGCCATCACAATGGATATAAACGGTAGTAAACTGGTTCTTGCCTGGGGACCTAACCAAACGACAGCTCAATGCATCAAGGACTATCACAACATCCAGGCTGACCTAAGTGCACAATCGTATATGCTTTCGGTAAATGACCATAAAAACGCGTCACTCGAAAAACCGATCAGCGCTGAAAAAGCCAGTTCGTTAATGGATCAATGGCAAGCCATCCAAAATGGTATTGATCAGGATTTGGATGTGCATTGGTAGATTCACGCCGATTAGTGCTAAGCCAAAGCGATTGCTTTGGTTTTTTTGTTCGCCTTTACTTCTAAGCTTTTGTTTTCTGTTCTCTTTATTCTATCTAAATTAGACGGTTATCACACAATCCTAGCTATACCTTGCAGTGTTAATCTTGATATCGTGATAGCCAAGCCGTTACTTTAGATGTCTAAGAGTAGTTATTTAAAAATGGATAATTAGGTATGGATAACCACGCAGAAAAATGGAAACGCTACTACGAAAAATCGCTCGCCAAACCTCATGCTAAGCGCACGGAGTTCGCGTTATCTCTGAATGAATCTGGACTTCAGATTGCGGTAGATTGTGGGTGCGGTACGGGTAGTGATATCGGCTATTTGTCTTCGCAGGGTTATCGAGTCTTCGGGTTCGATATTAATGCAGAAGCTGTCGCCATTTGTCGTGACCGATTTTCAGACGATAAGTTGGTTGAGGTATCACAAGATACCTTTGAGAATTTTTCCTACCCGAATGCTGGCGTTGTTATCGCAGGCGCGAGTCTGTTTTTTGCTAACCCCGCAGAGTTTAAACAAACATGGCAGCGTATCAGCGACTCTATTGCTGAAGGCGGCATTTTTGTGGGCGACTTTTTGGGGCAGAGTGACAGCTGGGCGTCTGAGTATCCTTCACAAACCACCCCCCTTACACAACTGGAAGTAGAATCCCTGTTTGAAGACTTTGATGTGATTCGATTTCACGAGCGGAATGAGCCAGGTATAACGGCGATTGGGATTGAGAAACATTGGCATATCTATTCGGTGATAGCAGTTAAGCGTGGTTAGAATAGAGGGCTCGATGGAAAAATTTGAATTATTGAAAGCCTTGGGCGCTGGCGACTTTCAGCACCTTAACGGTAGTTTAGAAGCGCATCTAAAGGGAACGGCTGATTTATTACAACAATGGCACTCAAGGGACGTGTTGGTTGATGCAGGTTTGTTTCATGCTGCGTACGGAACCGCAGGTTTTGATGACAACATGGTGTCATTGAGCCAGCGCCATGAGATTTCGGGTGTGATAGGGGATGAAGCAGAGTCTTTAGTTTACCTCTATTGTAGCTGTCACAGGGAAGAGGTTTTCGCGCAGTTCGGGCATAAAAAATCGATTCTGTTTCGAGACCGCTATACGGATGCGCAATTTGCGCTAACGGATAAGCAAGCCGCCGATTTTTGTGAGCTCACGGTAGCCAATGAACTAGAGCTTGTCTTGGCTGACGCATCATTTAGAGCTAAATATGGCGCTGAGTTATTCGAGCTGTTTCTTCGAATGGACAATTATTTAAGTGATTCCGCTCAGAGTGCTTATCGAGATGCTCTAGCAGAGTTTGATTAAGGTTTGCTTCTCTTGGAGTCCCTCAACCTGTATAAAATCTTCAAAGACCCGAGAATAAGGACGTTATGTTTAAACTTGATATCGATGACACGCTTTCACTAGCTTTGGTTCAACCTAGCTTTGCTGTTGATTACCTTGCGATTGTTTCACGAGACAGAGATTATCTTGCTCAGTGGTTGGTGTGGCCAGAGCATGGCAAGAACCAAGAGTTTTTCGCGCGCTTTATTGAGCAATCTTTACATGACTATGCGCTTGGTAAGTCGATGACTTGCGGAATCGTCTTTAAAGGTGAACTAGTGGGAAATATAAGCTTTAACACCATCAATCACTCACTGAAAAAAGTAGAAATAGGGTATTGGCTATCGCGGCCTCAGCAAGGCAAGGGTATTGTGACCAAAGCTGTGGCGAAAATGATAGAGATAGCCTTTACCCAGCTCAATATGGAAAAAGCACAAATCTCAGCAGCGGAACAAAATAGCCCAAGCCGCCGCGTATGTGAGCGGCTTGGATTTACTCTTGAAGGGATTATCACTCGAGCTGAAAATCTTAATGGGCGAGTGGTGGATCATGCCATTTATGGTTTATCCCGAGAGATATGGAGCGAGCAAAGTCGCTAGCTCGCAAGGTGTTTAAGCTGTAAGTCCACTAAGCGTCGATAAAGTTCACAGGTTTGCAGCAGCGCATGATGATTACCTTTGTCGACTAAACGGCCGTGATCCAATACAGCGATTTGATCCGCGTGCTGAATCGTAGAAAGTCGATGCGCGATGATGATGGTTGTTCTGCCTTGCATGAGTTCCTCTAGTGCTTGCTGAACATGGTGTTCGCTTTCACTATCAAGAGCGCTGGTGGCTTCATCGAGTAACAAGATCTTAGGATCTTTAAGTATCGCTCTCGCAATGGCAATGCGTTGTCGCTGACCGCCAGAGAGTCGCACGCCTCGCTCTCCCAGAAAGCTTTGATACCCTTCAGGTAAATTCATAATAAAATCGTGAGCGTGGGCTTTCTTCGCCGCTTCAATCACTTCAGCATCACTGGCGTTCGGATTGCCGTAGCGAATATTGTGGAACACGTCATTACTGAAAAGAGCAGGCTGCTGAGGAACCAATGCCATTTGCTTGCGAAGTTCATGAGGATCAAAGCGTCGAATATCGATGCCACCTAAGGTGATTTGCCCTGCTTCAGGATCGTAAAACCGCTGCATCAGCTCAAACAAGGTGGTTTTTCCGGCGCCAGAAGGCCCCACCAATGCCAAAACCTTGCCTTCTTCGGCGACCAAATCCAGTGATTCCACCGCTGCCAGTGTAGGTCTAGATGGATAGTGGAACATCACATTGTGAAATACGACTTCTGGCTTTAGTTTGTTTGGTGAGAGTATATCACTTGCTGGGGCGGTAATATGGCTTTCGACTTGTAAAATCTCGACCAATCTTTCCGTGGCTCCCGCTGCACGTTGCAGCTCGCCCATGACTTCTGAAATGGTGGCAAGGGATGAAGCCACCATGATGGCATAAAACACAAAAGCACCGAGATCGCCTGCCGACATCACACCGTTAATCACATCGCTGCCGCCTACCCAAAGCATGCCGGCGATAGCACTAAACACGATCACAATCACGCCCGAGATTAAGATTGCGCGCTGTTTAACTCGGCGGCGACCGATATCATAAGCCCGTTCTACTTCACTGGAAAACGAGGCGCGCTCTTGCGCTTCAAAGCTGTAACTTTGAACCGTCTTGATATGTTCAATGGCCTCTCCTGCATAGCTACCCACATCCGCCATTGAATCTTGGCTTTGCCTAGATAGTGCTCTTACGCGCCTGCCATAAAACAAAATAGGCACTAGAATGAATGGCACAGAGGCAAGCACAATGAGGGTGAGCTTAACGTTGGTCGCAAATAGCATGATGATGGCACCCACGCACATCAAGGCACTGCGCATTGCCATTGAGAATGATGAGCCAATAATGCTTTGCAGTAGCGTTGTGTCTGTGGTGATACGAGACATGATGTCACCGCTGCCATTGGTTTCAAAGTAACTCGGATGCAGCGTAATCACATGGTCGAACACGGCTTGACGAATGTCGGCGCTGACACGCTCACCAACAGAAGAGACTAAGTAGAAACGGAAAAACGTGCCGATAGAGATACACAACGTGATGAGGAGAATGAACTGTATCGCGCTCTGTAGATCAGCCAGTGACTGCTGAGTAAAACCTTGGTCAATGAGAATGCGTACGCCGTGGCCAACCGAGAGGGTCAATCCAGCCGTGACAATAAGAGCCAGCAGTGCGGCGAACACTTTCATTCGGTAAGGACGGATAAAGGCCAAAAGCTCAACTAAAATCCCCAAGTTTCTGCGTTGTTGTTTTGATTGGGAGGGTATTTGCATGGTTTAGACCTTTTATTGAAATAAGTTTGGGCATAACATTTTGTAAATTATAGATACTTCAGTAACCTTCACTTCGATCTACGGTCACGTTTTTATATAATTTTCAGTGACGCTGTCACTTTATGCTATTGCCAGTGGTCATTTACAAACTGGTGCTTTTGTAAAACACTGACCAGCTCGCTAAGTACTGGCCCGTTGGCATGACGTCGAGAGACTAAGCAGCCGACTGTAGTAACCCAGCCGCTTTTTTCATGTGCGACAGGAAGGGCAACCATGCGTTGTTCTTGTATGGGTTGTTTTACCAACATTTCAGGTAAGTTTGACCAGCCGATACCCTGCAATACCATATCGACTAAGTTCTGATGAGTGTTCGCGTACCAAACATTGGTACTTATTCCATAGGTAAACCACAGTTCTTGTTTGTCAGAGCTACGATGTACACATTGGCGATACGCTTTGAGATCCGAGTCTTTAACGATGGGAAGTGTCGCGAGGGCGTGATCTGGTGCGACAACGGTCAGAAAACGAGCTTGCCCCATGACAAAAAAATCCATATCGACACGCAGTTCTCCATCGGCATATACAATGCCTATTTGCGCCACCTCTTCTCTCACCAATTTTTCAACATCAAATGTAGAAGCGGTGATGATTTCAAAGTTGGTGATGGGGTACTGGGTGGCAAGCGGTGTAAGAATCGACAATAAAGCAGAGCTCATCAGGCTTTCGTCCACGGCGATGACGAGTTCGTGCTCATAATCATTAGCCAGTGAATCTATTTTCTGATCGAAATACTGCTGCTGATGAAGAATAGACCGAGCAATGGGCAGTAAAGCTTCACCACTCTCCGTCAACTCTGGCGTGTTTTTCTCGCGGCTGAATAAGGTTTGATTGATGGCAATTTCAAGATTTGATATTGCTTGGCTTACGCCAGATTGGGCGCGATTGAGTTTGCGCGCAGCGGCCGAAAACGAGCCGTACTCACAGACTGCGACAAAAACCTTGAGTTGTTCGAAACTGTACATCGGCAATCCTTAGTCACAAAACAGCGCCCAAGGTATCACGAACTGTGATGGTTGTTAACTTTCTATCTATTGCTGGGTGAGGATAATCAGAGGCGAATTATCAACAAACCAAATAAAAACCAGTGAGGAGTTAACAATGGGAGTGCTTGAGAGAGTCTTTCATTCAGTATTGTTTGAAGTATTAGCCGTGAGCCTATCAATCGCGGGATTAGCAGTATTTACCGACCATGACGTGGCGAGACTGTCAGGAACAATGATAGTCATAGCGACAATGGCAATGTGTTGGAATTATCTCTTCAATCTGATTTTCGATTATTTTGTCAAAGGTGAGCGAGTAGAACGAACTGTGATGGTTCGCGTGGTTCACGTGCTACTGTTCGAAGCGGGACTCTTGTTGGCAACGGTGCCTGTAATGGCAGTGATGCTTGGCGTGAACTTATGGCAAGCCTTTATTATGGATATCGGCGTGACGATCTTCGTGACCGTTTATGCGTTTGTCTACAACCTGACTTACGACCATGTTCGAGTTTGGGTGGTGAGCCAGCGTCAAGCAGCGGTGTAATAGGGATTGACCTAATAAAAACAATTAAAAAGGGCAGACGTTAACGTCTGCCCTTGTTTATTTGCAACTTACCACTGTCGATTTTAGAGCCTAAACCTGCTTGAAGTTTAGGTGATGCAGGGTAAGTCCAGGCTTAACAAAAGACACGTCCAATTCATACCAGCCGGTTTGCAGCTCGACAATGAGGCCTTCAACGTCGACAGGCTTGCCTTCTGTGCCATTCGTAGACAATGACATACTGTAGTTGCCATTGAGGTGCAAACTACAGGATGATTGAGCGAGCTCATTACGGTCATAACTGGCATTCATACTGACTTGGTATTGACCAGCCTTGGTGACGTGAAGAACGATATTGGTATCATTCTTGGTCTCGAGTGCGACCGCTCCATCAATGGTGTGTACAGAGCCTTCTGGCTGCTCGTCACACGCGTTGAACGGTTTAATAGGGTTATAGCGAACTAATGGACGTTGCATCGCCGGGGTACTTAAAATAAATCGGCAGATGTTCATGGCGCTTCGCTGCAACTCGCCAAGAGTCAGTTGACCCGCCTCCAGTGCGCTAAGTGTGTCATCATCCATCGCGTTGCGCTCGGCACCATCATTGTCGACCACCATATACAGGTCGTTCTGAGCACGAACCATGTAGGAGGTATAGGTTTTAGACTCTTCACCTCCGGTGACTGGGTGGTTCATTTTTGCCCACCAGTCAGACATGACAATGCCATCAAATCCCCATTCGCCGCGAAGAAGGGTGGTATTAAGATCATAATGTGATGCGCCCCAATGCCCATTAATTGGGTTGTAAGAGGTCATTATCGTCGTTGCGCCACCTTTTTTCACCGCAATCTCAAATGGCTTAATGTGGACTTCACGAAGAGCACGTTCAGACATGACGGCGTCGACGAAGAAACGCGAGGTTTCCTGATCGTTGGCCGCAAAGTGCTTAATTGTGCCTGATACGCCAGCGCTCTTAAGGCCACTAACTTGTGCTGCTGCCATTGAGCCCGTTAGTAGTGGATCCTCAGAGAAGTACTCGAAGTTACGGCCATTAAGTGGATGGCGATGAATATTAATACCTGGACCAAGTAATGTATCAATTTGGTAGCTCTGCAGTTCACCACCAACGAGATAGAATAGGTGCTCATTAAGCTCGGTGTTCCAAGTGCAACCGAGTAGTGTACCAATAGGCACCTGTGTCGCTTTATGGCCGCTGTCCATGCGAATACCCGACGGGCTATCCGCTGCGGCGGCAACAGGAATACCAAGATCAAACAAGGCATCGCTCACTCCACCAAATGCCGCTGCGGTGCCTGGAGTCACTTTGGGACTGCACATACCCTCGCCGCGTACGATAGTTGCAAGCATGGATGGACTGAACTGAGCAACAAAGTCTGTCAGTGAGGCTTTGCCGTTTGCCACATGCTGCAATTTAATCCCTTTATCACCGGTAAGCTCAATGCTCTCGGGCAGGCGAGACTCAATGCGCGCTTGCATATCGACGTTTCGAGTTGGCACCGATTCGTGCTCAATAGAGAAACGACCATCTTGTGAACTTTGGACAGGCTTAATGCGGAGGAATGACTCAACAGGCGCTGCCGATTCAGAGAGTTGCTCAATAACTTGTAGCGTATCTACGTTGAATGGCGCATCGACTAATGTCGCTTCTCTAACACTACCGCCGAGATAGAAATCATAGCGACCGGCTTCGAGAACATAGCAAGACTTATGACCAGTAACACCGGAGTCATCATAAGACGCTAGCACCTCGAGTGGTACGACGATACGAACCAGTTCAGACTCGTTTGGCGAAAGCATGCGGGTTTTACCAAAACCTGCAAGGCTACGGGCAGGTTTGCCAAGCTTGCCTTGCGGCGCTTCAACATACAACTGCACAACTTCTTTGCCACTGTATTGATTGCCAGTGTTGGTCACTTCAATGTGAAAGTGTACGGCACGTGTGTTGCCGCGGCCTTCGATAGAGTGTGCAATGAGTTTGCGTTTAAACTGGGTGTAGCTCAAACCTTCACCAAACGCATAACGAACCGCTTCGGGTTTGAAAGTGGCGAAGTAGCGATAACCTGAGTAAATATCTTCTTGGTAGAGGTTTTTGTCTTTGTTGCCAAAGTTAGCATGAGAAGGGTAATCACTAAGCTCAAAAGCGATGGTGTCCGCTAGCTTTCCGCTTGGCGATAGGTCGCCCGAAAGAACATCAGCAAGTGCGTGACCACCTTCCATCCCTGCCGCCCAGCTATATAGAACAGCTTTAATGGATTCTGGTTTGGTGACGGACTCCATCCAAGACATATCAACAATATTGGTCACATTGAGGATCACCACTACTGAGTTGAACTGTTCACAAACTTGGCAAAGCATTTGGTATTCAATATCGGTGAGTCGGTAGCTGCCTGCCTCGTCTGAGTTATCTTGGTCTTCACCTGCTGTGCGGCCGATAAAAACGAGAGCATGATCACTTTGCTGGCTCGCACGTTCAATCGTCTCTTTATCGAGTGGCATTTCCTGTTGGAACCAAGGTTCGGCCGCCCAGCCGCCACCGCCATCATCAAACGGGTGCTGATCCAGCCAACTTTGGTAAGCGCTAACCAATTCTTGGTTCACTTCGATACTTGGGTGAGAATTGAGCCCTTCTAGTGCATTGACAGAGTAGGGAACGTTTACTGCACCGCCAGAGCCTGTACCGCTGCGAACAGTATCAATTTGGCAACGGCCGAAAAGCGATACACGACTGCCTGTGTGCAGTGGGAGAGTGTTGTCGATGTTTTCCAATAAAACAATGCCTTCAGCAGCGGCTTGGCGGCTGACGGGCGCAAGGGCTTGCCTTGCTAATTCAATGTTTGTGAAGGGCATAATTGGGTTCCAGTTCCTGTTATTTTCTATCGTTTTTGGGAGCTTAGATTACTAAGATTTAGATAAATGGGTTGTTCAGTTCAAGTCGTTCACGCTGCTCAATTTTCAAGGTGCTCTCGATGTCTGAAAAGTATTGTTGATAGAGCGCTTCATAGTCGCCCGTTTCAAGCACAATTTCACAGCCAAGCTGGAGGCGTGCAGCAAGCTCTGGGTTGTCTGCATTTACGTAGAACACTAAAGGGAAGGGGTACTCGATCATCACCCCGCCGACTAGGCTTACTGGATATTGATTGGCAACACGGCTTTCAAACACTTCAAGTGCTTCATTTGCGCCGAAACAGACAAAGTCGAACTCTCCGTCGGTTAAGCGCTTAAACAAACCATCAAAGTTGCCGCGTTCTACAACAGTAAAGCCGTTGCTTCGAAATAGCTCGGCATCAACCCATGTCTCGGGTACGCCAACGCTTTTATTTTTAATGGCCTCTACCGATGAGAACTCATTAAGCTTATCATCTCGCGCAAATAAAATGCGCTGCCCCAAAAGCTGTTTTGTAACAGACAGTGCAAGCTCGATAAAGCGTTTACCGGCAAATTTAGCATTGCCTTTTACTGTGACGAGTACATCGCTACCGTTGTCGAGAACAGCGCCTTCATCTTTAGCTGAAGGCAAGTCGGTGCGATCGTCAATGATACTGACGTCGCCATGGCTCTCAGCGGTAACAGAAAGCAGTAGATTGAGCACATCAAGCTCAAATTGTTGACGATACGCAGACTTGTTTCCGTTCCAAAAACGTACCGAATTAATCGTTGTCACATTGATCACCAAAAAGTAAGCGGTTTCTTTTTGGATAATATCAGTTTGGAAAAATGGTGGTAGTGAGCAGATCACATAACGGATTAATAGTTTGGTTTGGTATTATAAGTTACTGTTATTAAGATAATAATGAATCATTATGAGCTTAAAATTCACTCACTTATGCATGGCGTTTGCTAGCGATAATGTCGTGAGTCGCATGTTAATCTGAGTTACAAAGTTGCTGAGATCACATTTCTCGAAAGAGACATTTTAAAGAGCTTGAGATGAGCTAATTGATTGAATTGTAAGAGTAATATCTTTGAGTTTTATGCGGTTAATTATTAGTCTTTGAATTTAACCTATTGTTTTTAAATGATTTTATTTATTGTGATCGGCACGGGCTTTTTGGGGGACGTTTTTGTTATCGAGCAATGGATTGCTTAGCATCTTAAGAAAGCGCTTTCATGAAGTGTTACCCCCGAACTGATTCAGTTCCACTTAAATTGAAAATCGCTCGACCCAAAAACAAAACTAAAGGACAAAGTGATGCAAAAGAAAACATTTATCGCCTCAGTGATTTGTGGTGCATTGTTTGCTGGTAGTGCAGTGACTGCACAAGCGGAAGAGATTAAGCAAGGGGGCACACTAACGGTGCCAATCATCAACACTGGTTTCGTTGATAACTTTAACCCATACACAGTGAAGGACATTTATAACGGTACGATGTTTGAACCGTTGATGGTCTTCAACAACATGACTGGTGAAACGCACTGGCGTTTGGCTGAGTCTGCTGACTATTCTGATGATCTAAAAACCATCACTATCAAACTACGTGACGGTCTTAAATGGTCGGACGGCAGCCCTCTAACGGCTGAAGACGTGGCATTTAGTTTCGAGATGACTAAGAAAGCGCCAGCATTCGACCTTAAAGGTATTTGGTCTGGCGGTAACCTACAAGGTATCGACGTTGTTGATGCTCGTACGATTAAGCTTAACCTAACAGAAGCCGACTCTACATTCCTATGGAACCTTGCGGACTACCATATTGTTCCTAAGAAAGTATGGAGCAAAGCTGAAGACTTAACGACCTTTACCAACCCAAATCCAATTGGCAGCGGTCCAATGACGACGGTGAAGTATCTTAAGCCTCAACAAATGGAGCTTTGCCGCAACGAGAACTACTACCTAGATAACCGTCCTTACCTAGATTGTATGACGTTCCGCTCGTACAACGATAACTCGCAAATTCAACCTGCACTTATCAAAGGCGAAATCGACTGGGGTTCAAACTTCATCGCTGACATCGAAAGCACATTTGTTGAGCAAAACCCTGACAATCACCACTTCTGGTACCCAGCGAATGATGCCATTCACCTTTATGTGAACACAAAAGAAGCGCCATTTGATGACATCCGTGTTCGTCAGGCTCTTTCTATGTCACTTGACCGTGAAATGATCGTTGATATTGCGGCTTACGGTTACCCAACAGTGAACTACAATGCGGGCGGTATTGCTGAGCTTTACAAAGCAAACATCGACCAAGGTGTAACCGACAAGTACCGTAACCTAACGACATACAGCCCAGAAGAAGCGAAAAAGCTACTTGATGCTGCAGGTCTGAAAGACGTGGATGGTGACGGCTACCGTGATATGCCAAACGGCGACAAGTTCACATTTGACATTGAAGTCGTTAACGGTTGGACAGACTGGATTCAAGTGGTTCAAATGGCAACTGAGTTCTTCGATGAAGTTGGCGTAAAAGCGAACGTTAAAACGGTTGACTGGGCGGTTTACGACAAGAACCTAAAAGACAGTAACTACAAGATGTCTATCAACTGGTCGATGGTATCGACTAACCCAATTCTAGCGTATCAAGCTTACTTCTCATCTGCGTATGTAGGTAAGATTTGGCATGCTGGTCACGGTGTAAATAGCCCAGAAATCGATGCGCTAATTAATAGCTTCGGTAAGACGGGTGACAAAGTGAAGCAGCAAGAGATCATCTCTGAACTGCAAGAGTTCACAGCGCAAAACCTACCGTTTATCCCGCTGTTCTCTAATGCGACTTGGTTCCAATACAACACTAAGAAAATTGTTGGTTGGCCAAGTGAAGAAAACCCATACATTCAACCTGTATTTTACGATGGTGGTAAGCGAGTCATTATCCTAAATAACTTGCACCTTAAGTAACTCGTAACATTTGGGGTCTCGTCTGAGGCCCCACATTAAAAGGTATTGCTATGTCGTTTTTAGCTCGCCGTTTTGGCTTTTATTTTACTGCGTTTTTAATCGCAATCTCATTTAACTTTATGTTGCCACGTCTGATGCCAGGTGACCCAGTCGACGCTCTGTTTGCTGCTGCTCAAGGCCGTATGGATCCAGCTCAAATGGATGCTGTTCGTGAAATGTACGGCTTCGTTGATGGCAACGTATTTGTTCAATACATTCACTACATCAAAAGTGTGTTCACTCTTGACCTTGGCCCTTCAGTGTTGATGTTCCCAATCAACGTATCTGAGGTGATTGCTATGGCGCTGCCTTGGACTATGTTCCTAGCGCTTGGCTCACTGATTGTGGCTTTGATCATTGGTGTGAGCATCGGTACCTATGCATCTTACCGCCGCGAAGGGTTGTTTGGTCAGGTCGTACCGCCAGTATTGGCTTTCATCAGTAACTTCCCGTACATCGTAACCGCGCTGCTTTTGTTCTACTTCTTCGGTTTGAAAATGGAGTTGCTACCGCTCGCGTACACTTACGACCCTTCTCTAGAGCCGGGTTGGACTTGGGAGTTCATTGCAAGTGTTGCCAAGCATGCTGTGTTACCTGTGGGCTCAATGGTTGTGGTTGGTATTGCGACTTGGGTGTTCAACATGCGTAACGCGATGATCAACGTGTTAGGTGAAGACTACGTCACTATGGCAGAAGCCAAGGGTCTTAGCAGCTTTAGAGTCATGTATCGCTACGCGGGTCGTAACGCTATCTTGCCAGTTGCAACCGCTATTGCGATGGCGATTGGTTTCTCGTTCGCAGGCTCAATCATGACGGAAGTGGTGTTCAACTACCAAGGTCTTGGCAACATTCTTCTCAAAGGTATCGTTGCTCGTGATTACCCGCTAATCCAAGCCATTCTGCTTATCTTAGTGACCGCAGTACTAACTGCTAACTTTATCGCCGATCTTTTATACGTTTGGCTTGACCCACGAATTTCCAACTAGGCCGTATTATGGAAAAGTTAATTGACGCTCATAAATATGACCGCGAGAGCAAATTAGCGGTGAGAGAATCTGCTTTCTCGTGGAAAAATATCAAATCAAAACTGGGTAAGGTGTACGCCTTTTTCTATGGCAACCCGCCAGCGATTATTGGTGGTTTTCTTCTGACTATCGTTTTAGCTGGTGCTGTTTTTGCTCCCGCATTTGCAACACATGATCCAGAGCGCCGCGTTGCTCGCCCTCATGTGGCACCAAACGCAGAGCATGTGCTTGGTTCTACTCGTAGTGGTCGTGATGTCTACAGCCAGGTGCTTTACGGAGCACGCAAATCACTAACAGTGGCACTGACTGCCGGTGTGATTGCGATGAGTATTGCTGTGCTGGTGGGTGTATCGTCTGGCTATTTTGGTGGCAAGATTGATGAACGCTTAAACTTCTTAACTAACGTATTTTTGGTGTTCCCACAGTTACCGTTATTGATTGTACTCGCAGCATTCTTAGGGCAGGTGGGGTCCCTCGTTATTACCGTGTTGCTCGGTATCACCTCCTGGCCGTGGGGCGCGAGGGTGATACGTTCTCAAACAATGGCAATTCGTAACAAAGAGTTCATTATTTCTGCTGAAGTAATGGGTGAATCAAAAATTCGCATTATTCTGGTAGAGATTCTGCCAAACCTTATCTCAATCGTATTTGGTGGCTTCCTTGGTACCGTTATCTACGCAATGGGTGCAGAAGCCGGTCTTGGTATTCTTGGTCTAGGTGATGCAACGGAAGTGAGCTGGGGCTCAATGCTTTACTGGGCACAAACTTCGTCTTCACTCTACACCGGCGCATGGTGGGAAATGATGGTTCCAGCAATGGCACTGGCAATTACTGGTGGCGCACTGGCACTGATTAACATGTCGATTGACCAAGTGAGTAACCCGAAACTTCGTACTGGCCCACACATCAAACTGTGGCACAAACTGAAAAAAGAAGCAGATAAAAAGAGAGGCCTACGATGAGCGCTTTACTTGAAATCAATAACCTTTGTGTCGATTACGTATCGCCGAATGGCGTCGCTCGCGCGGTAAACAATGTGAGTTTGACCATCAATGAAGGTGAAACGCTAGGTATTGCGGGCGAATCAGGTTGTGGCAAGAGTACGCTAGCGTTTGCTATCTCTCGTTTACACAAAGCACCAGCGCTTATCTCAGAAGGTGAGATCCTGTACAAGGGTACAGATGTACTAAAAATGAACGACCGTAAGCTGCGCCAGTTCCGTTGGAACGACGTATCAGTGGTATTCCAAAGTGCAATGAACTCACTAAACCCGGTGATTACCATTGGTGAGCAGCTGACTGATGTTATCTTGGCACATAAGAAAATTCCGTATAAGCAAGCTCACGAAAAGGCGGTGGAACTGCTGTCTATCGTTGGTATTCACGGTGATCGTATGGGGAGTTTCCCGCACCAGTTAAGTGGTGGCATGCGTCAGCGTGTGGTCATTGCGGTAGCGCTAGCTCTTGAGCCAAAGCTCATCATCATGGATGAACCAACAACAGCGCTAGACGTGGTCGTTGAGCGTGAAATCCTTAACGAACTGTACGATCTAAAAACCAAATTTGGCTTCTCGATCTTGTTCATCAGTCACGATTTGAGCCTTATGGGTGAGATTGCCGACCGTATTGGTGTTATGTACGCAGGCAACTTGATTGAAATGGGTGAAGCTCAGCAAGTATTTGGTGCTCCAGAGCACCCATACACTAAAGGTTTGGTTGCGTCTTTCCCGACCATCCATGGTCCTAAAGAAAGGCTGTTTGGTATTCCAGGCAACCCAGTGAACCTGCTTGATATCCCAACAGGTTGTAATTTCCAAGCTCGCTGTGGTGAGTGTTTTGAGAAGTGTCAGAAGGTAGAACCTGCGCTTTCACTGCTAGCGAACGGCCGTCAAGTCTCTTGTCATTTGGTTTAAGGAAGTAATGATGCAAAGTAACGAAGTCATCCTATCGGTAAAAAACTTGGTTAAAGATTTCCCTCTAGGCCAATCGGCTAAATCAAACCTAATGCGAGCGGTAAACGATGTGTCGTTTGAACTTCGTAAAGGTGAAGCGCTGGCGATTGTAGGTGAATCAGGCTCTGGTAAAAGTACTGGTGCACGTATCTTGACTCAAATCTATGACAAGACCGCAGGTGATGTCCACTTTAAAGGTGTGCCACTGAATGAATACATTGAGAACAACGGCCAGTTGGAATATGCACGTCAGGTACAGATGATTTTCCAAGACCCGTTTGGCTCACTCAACCCAGTGCACACGATTTATCACCACATTGCACGTCCGTTGATGATTCACAACCGTGCAGACAAGAAAGCTATCCCACAATTGGTGTATGACTTGCTTGAGCTGGTGGGTCTAACTCCAGTAAAAGAAACCGCAGAGAAGTTCCCTCACGAGCTAAGTGGTGGCCAAAGACAACGTGTTGCGATTGCACGTGCGATTGCCGTTGATCCTGAGGTGATCTTAGCTGATGAGCCGATTTCAATGCTCGATGTATCCGTACGTCTTGGTATCTTGAACCTGATGGCGGATCTAAAAGACAAGCATGGTATCTCGTTCATGTATATCACTCACGATATCGCGACAGCACGTTACTTTGCTGAAAAAACAGCGGTGATGTATGTCGGCCATATGGTGGAGTGGGGCGAGAGTGATAGTGTGACTCAGAATCCTCAGCACCCCTATTCGAAGCTGCTACTGTCTGCAGTACCTGAGGTAGGTAAGGCTGGTCGTCGTGACCTCGCTGTGAAGAAAGGTGAAATCCCGCTTTGGAAACCATCGAGCGTAGGCTGTCCATTTGCGACACGTTGCCCGAACGCGACCGATATATGCACTAAAGAGATGCCTGAGACGACACAGATCTCTGAGCAGCACTTTGTTCGTTGCCACAACATGTAATTTGAAGAATCCCAAAAATTTTGCGCTTAGAAGAAAGCGCTTACAAAATCAGAAGTGACCAATATGACGGAACAATTACAAGCTAATCAAGCGTTTGAAGTACACGGAAAATTTATTACTATCAACGACGAACGTTTTTACCAGATTTCTAACGTCGATCAGATGGCACCGTTTTTTATCAGTGTCGTCTCTGCCAGCAACCATTGGCTATTTATTTCCTCAACAGGAAGCTTATCTGCAGGTCGCATTCGCCCTGAGAACGCGTTATTCCCATATCGTTCAGTTGATCATATTCATGAGAATGCTGACAACACTGGCTCAAAAGCGGTGCTACGCGTTAAAAAAGGCGAGGGCAAACCAGCACTTTGGGAACCGTTCAATCCGCACCATGATGGTCTGTATGATGTGCAGCGTAATCTGTATAAAAACGCAGTTGGCGATAAGGTCATCTTTGAAGAGTTAAACCATACACTAGGTCTGGGCTATCAATATAGCTGGTCTACATCAGACAAGTTTGGCTTCGTTCGTGAAACTCATGTTACTAACTTGGGTGAGAACGCGGTTGAGTTTGACATCATTGATGGTATTCAAAACTTGCTACCTTCAGGTGCACCGCTTCAAGCTCTGCAAACGCGCAGTGCACTGGTAGACGCGTACAAATGGAATGAGCGCATTGAAGATTTGCCAATGGCAACGTACAGCATGTACGCCAAGCTTAGCGACCGTGCTGAGCCAGCAGAATCACTGCGTGCAACAACGGTTTTCGGCATCGCGCCTAACGCTCAGCAAGTGACGCTGAACGCCAAAGATGTAGCGAATTTCCGTAAAGGATTACCGCTAAACGCGGAATCACTGACTCGCGGCGAGCGTGGTGCTTTCCTTATCACTCAGTCCCTGACGCTTTCTGCTGGTGACTGTGAATCTTGGACTATCATCGCGGATATCGATAAGTCACACGCTGACGTTGCTGTTCTGAAAAACCAGCTTGTCCTAGACGATGAAATCTATGCGACTGTCGCCAAAGATGTGAAAGCGAATCGTGATGAGCTCAAGTTACTTATGGCTGGAGCGGATGCATGGCAGTTGACGTCATCGGAAGAAACCGCGGTTCACCACTACGCTAATGTGTTGTTTAACAACATGCGTGGCGGCGTTTTTGTGGATGGTTATAAGCTTGATAGCAGCGATGTGCTGGCAACGTTCACTCGTATCAACAAGAAGGTTGTAGAGAAGCACTCTGCATTGCTGCGCACGCTGCCAGAAAACCTATCGCATCCACAATTGGTGTCTATGGCGAAAGATACCGGTGACCAGCAATTACTGCGTATGGCTTACGAGTATTTACCACTTACATTCGGTCGTCGCCACGGTGATCCAAGCCGCCCATGGAACCATTTTGAAATCAAAGTGCGTGATGAAGAAGGTCAGCGTTTGCTCGCGTACCAAGGTAACTGGCGTGATATTTTCCAAAACTGGGAAGCAATGGCGCTCAGCTATCCAAACTTCATTGGTTCCTTTGTAGCGAAGTTTGTCAACGCATCGACTATTGATGGTTACAACCCTTACCGTATTACTAAAGAGGGTGTCGACTGGGAACTTCTAGATTTAGATGATCCATGGAGCAACATTGGTTACTGGGGTGATCACCAGATCATCTACCTACTTAAGTTCCTTGAATTGGCGGATAAGTATCAAAGCAATGACCTTATCGAATGGTTAAGTGAAGAGACATACAGTTACGCTAACGTACCTTATGAAATTTCTGGTGTAGAGCAGTTGTTTGCTAACCCGAAAGATACCGTCACGTTCAACGAGCAAAAGCAAGCGACAACTGAAGAACTAACGGAAACCATGGGCAGTGATGGTCGCTTAGTGATGAGTGGCAATGGTGAGGTCTACCAAGTTAACCTGCTAGAGAAATTGTTGGTGCCACTACTTTCTAAGCTTAGTAACTTCGTGATCGATGGCGGTATTTGGCTCAATACGCAACGTCCAGAGTGGAATGATGCGAACAACGCGATTGTTGGTAACGGTTTGTCTATGGTGACGCTGTACTACATGCGCCGATACGTAACATTCATGCAAAAGCTTATTTGTCGCGCGCCAATTAACGTTGCGCTATCAAGCGAAGTGGCAACGTGGCTGGCTAAAACCAGTGAAGTGCTATCAGAAGCGGCAGCATCATTGCGTGTTGAGAAAATTACACCTCAGTCACGTAAAGCGTTACTGACTAAGCTTGCAAAAGTAGCAGAAGAATACCGTGTGGGCATTTACGCCAACGGTTTCTCAGGAAAGTCGACGGTTGAGATGACGGAAGTGGAAGAGCTACTTCGCGTGTCCAAGACGCTACTTGACCATACGATTCATAGCAACAAGCGTGAAGACGGCCTGTATAACGCTTACAACATTCTTGATCTACAAGGTGATGGTGCCAATGTTGAGTACTTGTACCCGATGCTTGAAGGTCAAGTTGCTATTCTAAGTGCGGGCATCTTAGATGCGACACAAGCGGTTGATTTGCTAACCAAGCTTTTCGATAGCGAGATGTTCCGTGAAGATCAACTGAGCTTTATGCTCTATCCAGACCGTGACTTAACGGCTTTCTTGAAGAAGAACCACATTACTAAGAACCTCGTGGATAATAGCCCGCTGCTGCAAGCGATGCTAGAGAACGATGACAAGCGTATTGTGAATCAAGATATTGAAAACCGTGTTCACTTCAATGCTGATTTCGAAAATGCAGGTGTACTGGAAGCACGCATCGCACAAGTTGCTGCAGACTATCCACGTTTTGGTCGTCAGGACTGGGAAAAAGTCGCTGATATCTACGAACAGACCTTTAATCACAAAGCGTTTACGGGGCGCTCTGGCACCATGTTTGGCTATGAGGGCTTAGGCTGTATTTACTGGCACATGGTTTCAAAGCTATTGCTAGCGGTTCAAGAGAACTATCAGCAAGCGTGGGTAGAGCTGGGCAATACAGAGAAAACTAAGCAATTGGCTGAGTTTTACTACCGAGTCCGTGAAGGTATCGGTTTCAACAAAACGCCTCTAGTGTATGGTGCGTTCCCAACTGACCCATACTCACACACACCAAAACAAGCCGGTGCACAGCAACCAGGTATGACCGGTCAAGTGAAAGAGGAAGTGATCACTCGCTTCGGTGAGCTAGGGGTTGCAATCACTGATGGTGAGATTCAAATTACTCCGAACCTACTCGATAAGTCTGAGTTCTTAACTGAGCCAGTTGCGTTTGACTACTTCGACCTTAATGGTCAGGAGCATCAAATTGATGTAGAAGTAGGTAGTCTTGCATTCACATTGTGTCAGGTACCATTTGTGTACACATTGAGTGAAGAGCAAAATGAAGTTTCTCTTACGGTAGAGTTAGTTAATGGTCCTAAGATTGAAAAAGTGTCGAATATGATTCCTGAGAATTTGAGCAAACACATTTTCGATCGTAGTGGTCAGGTGAAAGCGGTATACGTGACGATTCCAGCGGAAAAACTGGTTATCTAGAAACAAAACGTAAATAAAAAGGCAGGACAATGAATTGTCCTGCCTTTTTTTATGAATGAATGGGAGAAAAACGTGTTAAGAATTGAGCTAATGGTGCTATGTATTAATGACTAAGTGTATTAGCTACTCAATGTCTTAACTGAACCACGGCTAATAATACTTGGCTCAATGGGTTCGATAGGCTGCGATGCGGTACTCTTACCTTTAACAATGGCCATGACTTTCTTGGCGGCGGCGGTGGCCATTTTTTGAATAGGGAAATCAACTGTGGTGAGACCTGGTGTCATATGTTGACCAAAAGGTACGTTATCGAAACCAATAATTGAAATGTCTTCACCCACTTTGATGCCGCGTTCTAAGCAAAGCGTGTAAGCCGTCATTGCGATGTTATCGTTCATACAGAAAATGGCGGTCAGTGGAATATCGCGATCCAAAAGACGACGAATCGCATCGTGATTGCATTGATTATCAAATCGACCTTCAACGACAGCATTCGGATTATAAGCAACACCATAGTGACTTAGCGCATTGCGATAGCCTTGCAGACGATCGCGACTGTCCACTTTGCTTAACTGACCGCTGATACAACCGATTTGAGTGTGACCTTTTTTAATTAGATATTCAGTGGCGAGAAAGCCGCCTTTTTCGTTATCTAACCAAATACAGCGATCTGCCATTTCTGGAATGTAGCGGTTAATCAGTACCGTCGCTTCATTTTGACGAGAAATCTCAAGTAGCTCACTATCGGAAAGGGTATCGACAGTGAGTACCAAACCGTCAACTTTCTTTGAACGCAGAAAGCGGATTGACTCATGTTCTTCATCGTACTCTTCATGACCACTAGTGATGATCAGATGATAATTCTCTGAACGTACCACTTTCTCAACTTCATGCATCATTGGACCATAGAAAGGACCGTCTAAAGTACCCACGAGCATACCAATACTGCATGAGCGATTTGATGCAAGCGCTTGCGCGAAGGTATTAGGCTGATAGCCCAGTTCTTCCATCGCAGCAAACACTTTTTGCTTGTTGGCTTCTTTTACAGAAGAGTGGCCATTGAGTGTCCTCGACACCGTCGCTTGGGATACTTGGGCAAGTTCTGCGACTTCTTTTATCGTAATCAATTTTCGATCCTATCATTCAATCTTATTGAAATTATTGGAAATTTATTCAATAACACCTTTTAACTATACTACAAATAGACAGGTCATTGGTAATCCGAGCGTGGAACGCATAATCCACGACGGCATTCTGTGATCTGGCTTGCGATTTGTAGGCTTGAAAGCATCATATCGAATTGCTTTCTCACGTTTAGTGATAGACGCCACATTAGCAAAAGAAAGCGCTTTCTTTCTGGTGATGAGCCTCATGTTTTGTTCATTCATTGAAATGGATGCTGTGTACATAGTGTTTGCCTGCTATTAATATGGTTATCAAGCAATGAGGAACAAGCGCTTCAATCGTCACTATTCCTCAAAAATCTCACAAATTATGAAAGCGCTTTCTATGTAGTAAGGGTGGCTTTCAGACGAAGGCACGTGAAAGTGCCGCCATATCAAGTGATAGGCTGAGTGTTGTGTAAGATAGAACTGATCAAACGTAAAAGTGTTAGCTTACTAAAGTAAGCGCTTACATTGAGGTGACGCAAAAAAATGATTATTTCGGCTAAATGCTGGGGGACTCTTGCGGCCAAAAATTTGATTAGTAATAGAAAGAGCAACAATGAATTATTCTCTTCCTTTATCTAAGGGAGAGGTGAAAACTAGAAATAGTGTGAATTCAGGTGGGGGTCTGATTTCATTCTTTTTCTAAATGTCAGTGCTAATTAAATAAAAGCAGTGGTTGCTAATTTATTTTCTTGGTATTTAAAAACGGAAAACAATTTATAATAAATCAGGAGCTGATAATGAAATTATCACAAATTTCGCTTGCTTGCCTAATGGCTGGTCTAAGTGCTGCTAGTTCAAACGTGATCGCCGCTGAAAATACACAAGGTTTCGAATTCCATGGTTATTTCCGTGCAGGTGCATTGTATAGTAAGAACGATGATTTTAAACGTTCAAAATTCCCTGCTACAAAAGAGAAGTTAGGTCGTCTCGGTATCGAATCAGATAACCACTTTGAGCTTGCTCTACAAAAGAACTTTGATACTGCAGACGGTCAAGCTATTCGTATTAAGACTCGTGCTGGTGCAGACAACGCGCAGTCTGAGGGTAAAAACCAATTAGGTACCAACGCGGATGCAGCTAACGGTAGCATTGGTTTGGTTGAAACATTCGTTGAATTTGATGGTGTAACAGAAACGGGCACAATGTGGGGTGGTAAGCGTTTCTATGGTAAAGATAATTACATCTTTATGACAGATTTCTTCTATACCGATATGTCTGGTACTGGTGTAGGCGTAGAAGGCATTGAACTTGGTGGTAACAAATGGGATTTCGCTTATATCGCAAGTGACAATGCGGAAGGTGGTTATTGGGGACTCGATGATAACAACCCAATGCACTCAGCTCATGTTGGTGTTAATTTTGGTTCTTTCGAAGTTCACGCTATGGGTAAATACCTCCCGGATAACTTCGTTGATGACGTAGAATATGCTGACACAGGTATGGAAATTACCGGTATCTACCATTCTGATACTGTATTTGGTTTGTCTGAAAAGGGCTTCACTAAATATATTGCACAAGCAGGTAAAGGCTTAGGCTCTGGTCAGTTGTTGGGCGGTACAATCACAACATATAATGCATGGAAACCAGGCTACGGCGGTGCAGCTGGTCCTGCTAATATGAAGAAAATCGACTCGGGTGACGTATCAACACGTGCGTTAATTTGGGGTGGTTACTTCTTTGAAAACGGCGTGAGTATTTTCCACTCAATTCAAGGTCAATATAACGACCTAGAGAAACGTGGTAAAGATTCTTGGGCATCGGCGATGGTACGTCCAACATTCCCAATTTCTAAGAACTGGTCAATTGCAACAGAAGCGGGCTATCAATACGGTGATTGGTCTGACGCAAATGATGTTGGTGGCAGTGCATATGACTACAAACTGACTATCGCACCAACAGTGACAGTAGGTACAGGCTTTGGTCCTGCTCCAGAAATCCGCTTCCTAGCGACGTACCTTGATGGTTCAAGCCGCGATAAGGCAGACCTGCTAGTAGGTATCCAAGCGGATATGTGGTGGTAATGTAAACCACTGTCTATAGAGGGGACGGATATGTGTATCACGGGGAGAGAGCATATCCGTATTTTTCACAATATTCATGATTTGTATTGTGTTTATGCTAAAGATAAAGGGTTTTGGTTCTCGCTTTATCAAAGCTAGTTTTATGTTGCCACTCTAATTATAGAGTGGCTTTTTGTTTGAACTCTAACTTTCCGACAATATGTCGTGAAAGCGGTTACTTTTTGGTTAAAATAGTTCATACCATGACGTAGCCATAAGCAGTAAGGAGTGTTGCCATGTTACGACAAACCATTCTCGCGATAGTACTCGCGACCACCTTTGGTTGTGCGAAACAAGATCAAATCGTACCAAGTGGTGATGATGTGCTCGGGTATGAGCAACTTGCCTCGTCTCAAGGGTGTTGCCAATCAATGGCAAGCCTCAATTATCAAAATGTCACAGAGCCTGGTTCGTTGGATGTTTTGCTTACCCCTCAGTCTGCAAAAGTAGCACTAAAGACCGGGCGCAGTTTTGCTCAAGGAATAAAACTGCCCAACGCGCTTGGCAACATCGATCTTACCGTGTACTCAGTGATCGACAAACAAGTGTTGGTGCCCACCGTTCTCATCCTCGATAGCGACCATCAAGTTGTTGATGTAATTGACGACAACGTCATTCAGCATCGCGAAAGTTCGCTATTGTACAAATCGGGTTTTATTGGTGAGTATTCGGTTCCAAACCGCTATCCTGATGGGAGAGCGCCAAGCTATTTGGTCGTCGTCACCACAGATAAGGCCATGGCGACGAGCTCAGAGCCAATGCCACCAAGTGAGTTTGCTCTGCAATCAGGACAAGTGTCGGCCAGTGATCCGTTTTATTCCACCAACGAGATACCTCACGCCGCCGTCGGACTTGTGACTCTCGAGCTAGATTATCAACCGACAGGGCCACGTCTCGAAACAGAAGCTCAGCAGCAAGAGCGCCAACAAGTTGCGGAGAAGTATGTTGAGGCAGAACCAGAGGGCGTACTTACTGGGGAAAAAGAACAAGCCTTTAATGCCGCTATTGAGCGTGCCGTCGAGAAAGGACAATTTGAGAAAGCATTAAGGCTATCAAAAGAAGCAGAAGCGCTGGGTTCGCAAAGTGCGGAGAAGGCTTTTGTTGAGGCAATGAAGAAGTATTAGACGTAAGTGACAGAGTAGTTTATTTACTACTCTGTCATTACCTTACTTGCTTGTTAGGGTAGGGCAAGGCGTGTTGCTATATAGGGCATAAACAACCGTTTCAGTGCCCGCCGCTTTATAGAGGCAGACATTCGCTCCGCCTTGTCCAGTTGCCACTCCGGCAGGCTCTAATTGTGCGGCATTCGCTGAAAGGGAAAAGCCCAATGCTAGGGCTGCAATAAGTAGTGCTCTCATAACGCAATCCTGAAGTTAAAGATTCAATGACTCAATTAATGTGATTTAAATCACAACTATCGTACTAAGACTAGCGGCTATCGGCTATTTATCAAGCCTGTGGAACAGGGCTATTTCTCTTTGTATCTGCGGTTAATCCCCCTGTTTTCATCCCCTATAATGGTGCTTTTCCAAGTTAAGTTCTCGCTCTGTCAATCTGTTAGGGAAGTTTTTGCAGGATGACTGTGTGACCTTTGTTCAAAATGTGTTCCAGCTATCAAAATTAGGATTTGTGGCGACAAAATAGCCACCTTCTTCTGCAAACTCGGAAAGTTGGGTATAAACTCTAAGGCTATTATATTCAACGTGGTGCACTAAAAGCGTTATTGTATGCTTGATCTGATTTTATCGACTCAACATGAATCCAGCGAAGAACTACTTGGTCTATCTGAGGTATTCGATGCAGTCGATGCCTACATCTTTATTAAAGATGTGGATGGTCATTATCAGTACGTGAATAAAAAAGTGCTCGATACCTTTGGCGTAACCCTTGAGGGTATTAAGGGCAAAACTGATTGGCATTTATTTAGTTTTCGCACCGCAAAAATGATGCGTCTCAATGATAAGCAAGTCGTCGAGAATCGTAAGCCTAGTCAGCAAAAGATTCCTTTTTCAATTGATGATAGTGAGCTTTATCACCTTACCGTGTCATCGCCTATCGTAAAGAACAATCAAGTATTAGGTGTTATCGGTTTTGCTGTTGATGTGTCAAAAGATATGGCCGAGAGACAGGTGCTGTTGGAAGAAGCAAACACTGATGGGCTAACGGGTTGTTTTAATCGCCGCTACTTGCACCTTGCATTGGAAGAAGAGAGAACTAACTACAGGGAATTGGGTGTACCGAGCTCTTTACTGATTATTGATGTCGATCGATTTAAGCCGATTAACGACAAGTATGGTCACTCTATTGGCGATCGAGTCTTGGTTGATGTGGTCGAAGTGATCGATCAGTTTACCCGTTCGGAGGATAAACTGTGCCGTTATGGTGGTGATGAGTTCGTGCTGTTGCTACCAGGCAGTCACGTGCATCAAGCGTATACACTGGCAACTCGATTGTCCCGCAAGATAGATGCGTTGGAGTTTGAAAGCAGCAGTGGAAGTCGATTTAACGTCTCGTGCTCGATCGGTGTTGCCACGCATAGCTCTGATGACAGTAACATTATCGAGCTAGCTGATAAGGCACTCTACAAATCGAAAAAAGGTAATTCAGGCCGAGTACACATGTACTGTCCAGAAACACATAAGATCCAACAAAGTAGTCAATGTGGCGATTAATTCATCGTTTGGCCTCATCACCCTATAGGTTTAACCCAATATTGAAATAACTCCCCCCTCGAACCCTTGAAAACCCCGTCAAATACAGCTATTTATAGATATATACTTAAGAAAATAAGCAAAAAAATACGCTAGCGAAGAAAGGACGCACATTGACGCCCTTTCTTTATTTCGGGGGAAAGGATGACGTTAATAAAACACGCGGTAGTTGCGATGGGAGTAGGGCTGTTTTCATCGGCGGTGATGGCAGCTAATGTGGTTGAGACCACTTCATTGACCGGATTCGGTAGCGCTAAGTATACAGAAAATTTCAAACACTTTGATTATGTTAACCCTGATGCACCAAAGTACGGCAAAGTTACGTTTGGGCAGATGGGCACTTTCGATAATTTCAACCGCTATGCATCTCGTGGTCAACCTGCCGCTGCGACTGGCGAGTTATACGATCCGTTGATGCTTCCTTCCGGGGATGAGGTCGATGCCTACTACCCACTCATCGCGGAGAAAATCCGTTACTCCGATGATTACTCCTGGCTAGAGATTGATATTAATCCTAAAGCACGTTTTAGTGATGGTGTAGCGATTACTGCCAAAGACGTAGAGTTCACTTTCAACAAATTCATGGCGGAAGGTGTGCCTCAGTACAAGGCGTACTATAAGGATGTCAAAAGCGTTAAAGCTATTGATAAGCTTACAGTAAGAATTGATATGTCGGTTCCCAACAAAGAGAAACTGTTCGGTTTAGCGCAGGGCACCCGAGTTCTACCGGAACACTATTGGAAAGATCGAAACTTCTCCGAGCCCCTCAATGAGCCTCCAGTAGGCAGCAGTGCTTACCAAATTGTCGATTTCAAAATGGGGCAAACCCTTACTTACCAGCTCGACGAGAATTACTGGGCGAAAGATCTCTCGGTTAATGTTGGCCGAAACAACTTTAAAACCATCCAATATGACTATTACCGTGATGACACGGTAATGTTAGAAGCATTCAAAGCGGGTGAGTTTGATTTTAGGCAAGAGTCGAGTGCTAAGTTTTGGGCTAGCTCTTACACAGGCAGTAATTTTGACCGTGGCTATATCAAGAAAGAAGAAATTGAACACCACAAGCCTATGAGCACTCAAGGGTTTGTATTCAACACCGAGCGACCAGCATTTAGTGATTCGAAAGTCCGTGAGGCGTTGAGTTATGCCATGGACTTTGAGTGGATGAATCGCAACATGTTCTATAACCAGTACACGCGAACACGTAGCTATTTCCAAAATACGGATTACGAGGCGAAAGGGTTACCTTCGTCGGAAGAGCTAGAAGTACTGGATAAGTTTAAAGATAAAATTCCAGCGCGTGTATTCACTGACGAATATAATCCTCCTGTAACGGATGGTTCTGGCCGTATTCGTCCACAAATGCGCAAAGCGTTTGCCCTGCTCAAAGAAGCAGGTTGGGAGCTTAAAAATAAGGTGATGACCAATGTTGATACAGGTGAGCCACTGAGTTTTGAGCTTCTGATCTACAACCCGACCACAGAGCGTATCGCGATACCTGTTCAAAAGAACATGCGTGCTATGGGTATCGATATGCGCATACGTACGGTTGACACCACTCAATACCTAAAACGCTGGCGTGACCGTGATTATGACATGGTTTCTTCTAGCTACTCGGCACATCGCTACCCAAGTTCAAACCTAAAAATTGTTTGGAACTCGAATTTTATCGACTCCACCTATAACCAAGCTGGCGTTAAAGACCCAGTTATTGACGCACTCACCGATATGATTGCAGACAGCCAAGACGATCCGGAAAGATTAAAGGTTCTCGGACGGTCATTAGATCGAGTGCTGCAATGGAATTATTACATCATTCCTCAGTGGCACATCAAAAAGTACCGTGTCGCGACTTGGGATAAGTTTGAGCGTCCGGATGTTCTGCCTACTTATGATTTGGGTATAGATACTTGGTGGATTTCAGAGCAGAAGGCACAAATGCTTCCTGAAAAACGTCGATAAGAGGATTGCATGGCGGCCTATATTTTCCGACGCTTGTTGTTGGTGATACCAACACTGTGGGCGATCATAACCATTAATTTTTTCATCATTCAGATCGCCCCTGGCGAGCCTGTCGAACAAGCTTTAGCTCAGATGCAAGGCTTGGATTCTGGCATCATGGAACGATTTAGTGGTGGTGGTACAGAGGTAGAGCTTGATGCGGGGCAGGGTGATGTCGCCACAGGCTACAAGGGTTCACGTGGCCTTGACCCTGAAGTCGTAGAAGCGATTAAGGTTCAGTTTGGTTTCGATAAACCGCTTCACGAACGCTACTTTGATATGCTGAAAAATTACGCCATGTTTAACTTTGGCGATAGCTTGTTCCGCGGTGGTAATGTGATTGATTTGATCAAAGAGCGGCTACCCGTCTCGATATCGCTTGGTCTGTGGAGCACGCTCATTATCTACTTGATCTCCATACCTCTTGGGATCTTGAAGGCGATTCATCATGGCTCTCGGTTTGATATATGGTCGAGTGCCGTGGTGATTGTCGGTTACGCCATTCCCGGCTTTTTGTTTGCCATCATTCTTATTATCTTTTTCGCTAGTGGTAACTATTTCAGTTGGTTCCCGCTGCGTGGCCTAGTATCAAGCAACTTTGACCAGTTAACCTGGTATCAGCAGATCGTCGATTACTTCTGGCATTTAACGCTACCCATCCTTGCAATGGTGATTGGTGGTTTTGCGACGCTTAGTATGCTGACTAAGAACTCATTCCTAGATGAAATCAACAAGCAATATGTGGTGACAGCACGTGCGAAAGGTCTGGATGAAAGCAGCATCCTCTATAAGCACGTGTTCCGCAATGCCATGTTGATTATTATTGCCGGCTTCCCTGGGGCTTTTATTAGCATTTTCTTTACTGGTTCAATGCTGATTGAGGTGATGTTCTCGTTAGAGGGCATTGGTCTGCTTGGTTTTGAATCGACGATTCAGCGTGACTATCCAGTGGTGTTTAGCTCCTTGTACATTATGACGTTATTGGGTCTGATTTTGAGCATTATTTCTGACTTAACTTATACGTGGGTCGATCCTCGTATCGATTTCGAGGCGCGATAAATGGCAATGAATCCCCTTACAAAAGCGCGTTGGCAGCGATTTAAAGCCAATAAACGTGGTTACTGGTCTACATGGATTTTCATGTTGCTGTTTATTCTCAGTCTTTTTGCTGAGTTTATTGCCAATGATAAACCGCTATTGGTGGAGTATGACAATCAATGGTATTACCCGATATTTGAGCAATACGCCGAAACCGAGTTTGGCGGTGAATTTGAAACCGAAGCTGACTATACCGATCCGTATGTCATTGAGCTAATTGAAGAGAAAGGTTATTTGATTTGGCCATTGATCCGCTTTAGCTACGATACCATCAACTACGACATTGTTGCCTCAGTACCATCTGCACCAGATAATGTGAACTGGTTGGGTACCGATGACAAAGGCCGTGATGTACTGGCGCGAGTGATTTACGGTTTTCGTATTTCGGTATTGTTTGGTTTTATTTTAACCATTGTTTCCAGCGTGATTGGCGCTGGCGTTGGTGCCACGCAAGGGTACTACGGTGGCTGGGTTGACCTATTTGGGCAGCGATTTATTGAAGTGTGGTCGGGTATGCCGACGCTGTTCTTGCTTATCATCTTATCCAGCTTCGTGGAGCCCAACTTTTGGTGGCTACTTGGTATTATGGTGCTCTTTAGTTGGATGAGCTTAGTCGGCGTGGTGCGTGCCGAGTTTTTACGCTGTAGAAATTTTGATTATGTGAGAGCAGCTCATGCCATGGGGGTCGACGATAAGCGCATTATGCTGCGACATATGTTACCCAATGCGATGGTGGCTTCATTAACTATGATGCCGTTCATTCTTTCTGGCTCGGTAACCACACTTACCTCGCTCGACTTTTTAGGATTTGGTTTGCCTGCGGGCTCTCCATCATTGGGTGAGCTGCTGGCGCAAGGCAAGGCTAACCTGCAGGCGCCTTGGCTTGGCTTATCCGCATTTGCTGTGTTATCTATGATGCTGACTTTACTGGTTTTTGCTGGCGAAGCGGTGCGCGATGCATTCGACCCACATCAACAAGGCTAGGAGAGGATGATGACTAAAGACGATCCAAAACACGTGCTCTCGATTGATAGTTTGTCGGTTGGCTTTGGCAGAGGCAAAAATGTTGAACAAGTGACCTTCGATGTCTCACTGGATATCCGAAAAGGAGAGACGCTGGCATTGGTAGGTGAAAGTGGTTCTGGTAAGTCAGTTACCGCCAATTCCATACTTAAACTATTGCCAAAGGGCTCCAGCCATTACTTGAACGGTCATATTAAGTTCGATGATATCGATATGTTGAACTGCTCTGAGCGACAGCTTCGTGGCATTCGTGGTGGTCGCATTGGTATGATTTTCCAAGAGCCGATGGTGTCGCTCAATCCGCTTCACAAAGTGGGTAGGCAGTTGGTAGAAACCCTATCGATTCACCGAGGTATGCGCACCAATAAAGCGGAACAACACGCGATTAGTTGGCTCAAGAAAGTTGGTATTCGCAACCCGGAGCAGAAGGTTACCGCTTATCCGCATGAGCTGTCTGGTGGAGAACGTCAGCGTGTGATGATCGCTATGGCACTTATCAATGAGCCAGAGCTTCTTATCGCAGATGAACCAACCACGGCGCTTGATGTTTCGGTTCAGGCACAAATTCTTGACTTGCTTAAAGAGCTCCAAGAAGAGATGGGCATGGCTATGCTCTTCATCACCCATGACTTGAGTATTGTAAGGCGTATTGCTGATCGCGTAGCGGTAATGCAGCAAGGTAGATTAGTAGAGGTCGGTGAGTGTCAGCAGGTGTTCAATGAGCCTTCTCACCCTTACACTCAGAAGCTTATTAATTCAGATCCACGCGGTTTACCGGTTGAAGTCAGCACTAGCGCAAAACCATTACTGTCAGTAGAAAATCTCAAGGTATGGTTCCCAATTAAGGGGGGACTGTTTAAGCGGGTTCTCGACCACGTGAAAGCTGTGACCAACATGAACTTTGAGTTACGGCAAGGGCATTCAATTGGTCTGGTAGGGGAGAGTGGCTCAGGTAAATCGACCACTGGAATGGCAATACTCAAGTTGGTTCAAAGTGAAGGGCTGATTGAGTTTGATGGGCAAGACATTCAAACTTTGGACAGAAAAGGAATGCTGCCATATCGAAGCCGAATGCAGGTGGTGTTTCAAGACCCGTTCTCTGCGCTTAACCCACGAATGTCAGTAGCACAAGTCATTGGTGAGGGGCTTCGTGTTCACTTTGAGCATGATGAGCAAACATTGGATTCTATGATTTGCGATGTGATGCGTGAAGTCGATTTAGATCCAGAAACGCGTCATCGTTATCCAAATGAGTGTTCCGGCGGTCAGCGTCAACGAATTGCAATAGCGAGGGCGTTGATCTTAAAGCCTGAGTTTATTCTGCTCGATGAACCAACCTCATCACTGGATCGCACAGTTCAGGCTCAGGTGCTGGATTTGCTTAAAGCACTTCAGGTAAAGCACGGGCTCACTTATCTATTTATTAGTCATGACTTGAATGTGGTTAAGTCGCTGTGCCATTACACCATAGTGATGAAAGACGGCCAGATTGTTGAACAAGGCAATACTCAGCAACTGTTTGCTAGGCCAGAACAAGATTACACCAAAACTCTGGTCTCGCTGTCTGCATTTTAGCCGCGCCAGCGCGGCTAGTTCAATAAATAGCCGCGGTTTTATATTTTTAATTGAAAGCGCTTTCTTTTTGGTGATGGTTCGCTAGTTTTAGAGAAAGGAATTTTTATCGCTGTATACAAGGTGTCTGAATTGTAGTGAACTAGTTAATACGGGCTGCAAGAGTCAAATAGGCAGCAAAATGACACAAAACTTATTGATTTTACCATCAAAGCTAACGCGCGTTTTTTTAGTTTCGAAAGTAAGCGCTTTCAATGTGGGTGGGCAGTTTGGTCAGTGAGTTGAGTAATCAGTTTTAATCGGTTTAGGCATACTCGTATTCAAGGAGTAGTGATGCGAATGGAAAAGCGAACAGCAAATTTCACCCCAACAGTACTGGGCTCAGTAATCTCAATAGCTCTGCTGTCTGGCTGCGCTAGTACAGACAAAGAGAAGGAAGCGGATACAGGGCTCGTCCAAACCAAAGCACCCGTTATGCTTACCAATGCTCCAGTAGAAGTGAGTGGTGATTGGCAGTTGGTATGGGAGGATCAGTTTGAAGGTGACAGCATCAGCAAACGAAACTGGAGTTTGGAGCAAAACTGCTGGGGGGGTGGCAATAATGAGCAGCAGTGCTACACCAACCGAAGTAAGAACGCTTTTGTCCAAGATGGTATGCTGCACATTGTAGCGCACAAAGAGCGCTACACGGGGCCTGATAATCCAGAAGGAAAAGCGGGTCCGGAAAAAACGCTGCCTTACACCTCGGCGAGGCTTCGTACTAAAGACAAGCGCGACCAAAAATACGGTCGTTTTGAAATTCGCGCCAAACTGCCTACAGGTCAAGGTACATGGCCGGCAATTTGGATGCTTCCAACCGAAAATAAATACGGGACGTGGGCGGCATCTGGTGAAATTGACATTATGGAGGCCGTGAACCTAAAGACTCAATCCGATGCCCCGAATGCACAATCTGGCGATGAAGAAAACCGCATTTATGGCAGCCTCCACTATGGTAAGAAGTGGCCAGACAATGTGTACAGTGGCCAAGGTGCGACGTTGCCAGAGGGCGTGAATCCAGCTGATGGATTCCATACTTACGCCATTGAGTGGGAAGAAGGCGAAATCCGCTGGTACGTTGATAATCTGCACTACGCCACGCAGACTCAAGATGGCTGGTATAGCCAGTATGAAAAAGAGAAAGGCCTATTGGTCAATGCAAAAGGCGCAGCCCCTTTTGATGAGAAGTTCCACTTACTGTTAAATCTGGCGATTGGTGGTTCTTGGTCTGCAAATGCCAATCAACAGGGTGTTGATGATAGTGATTATCCGAAAACCATGCTGGTGGATTATGTCAAAGTATACCGATGTGGCGTCGACCGCTGGAAAGGCAAGGGCTGCTCTAGTCGCTCTGAACTAGCGAAACACGTCGAAGGTCACGAAGCGCCGGCTATCTTGGCGATGGACGATAGCTATGCCGATAGTCCAACGCTGGATATTTTCACGGATACGTTGAATGCAGCACTGGCGTTCGCAAGTTACGATCCGGTGAACCTAGTGGAACATGCAGTCGTTGAAGAAGCGGGACGTGGTTCGGTACTTGAAATCACTAAGCAAAACGGTGCGGGTAACCTCTATTTCCGATCTCCGGTGACTGACATGACAGATTGGAAGAAAAATGGCACCTTAATTTTTGATATCAAAGTAGAACAAGGCTCAGATACTGAGCTACTAATCAAGATGGACAGTGGCTGGCCAAACACGAGTGACTATGTCGTTGCAACGCCAGCGGTAGGCGAATGGGGACAGGTGAAGATAGCCATCGCTGATATTTTAGATAGTGATAACAGCTTCGCGCCTGGCTCCCAGGCGGATCCAAAAGCGGTAAACAACCTCCTAGTCTTTGAACCACAAGGCGCGATGACATTTAAGTTAGACAATATTCGATTCGAAAGATAGTTAATTAATACATAAGACTAACTGGCCATAAGGAGCATATTCGTATGCTCCTTTTTTAGTTTTAGAAATTCAAATCCTGTCATCCCCTTGAAAAAGGGGAGCTTCCACAGCCTGCACCTTATCTAAATGCAAAATACATATCGTCAATTTTCAGATGTCTATGCGTTATAAGAGATCCTCGATTTCTCGAGGATGACAAGTAGGTAGGATGATGAACTAAGAGAGCGTGTGTTTGGATAACTAGCCTCTAAATATATTGAACAATAAACCGTCGACTAACCTCCCATAAAAGTAAGCGCTTTCTTATTGGTGATGGTTTTCTTGTTTACGAAAACAACTTTCTTTAACCGCTATACACTCAGAAAATGTTGATTAATACTAGATATACAAGCTTTTCACCAATAGTGAGTTCGCCAAGTTTGGTGAAACTAAAGGAGGCTTTATCAGTGTTTTCTTGTTTCTTTAAAAGAAAGCGCTTACTCAAATAATGCCACTTTTTGAGCTGTTCAATGATGGTGCCTCGCGCCTTCAACAATAAGAAATTCCAATACGCAAGGAAGTTACAATGATTAAAAGCAGTTTGAAACCTCTTGTTCTCGCCACTGCTGCAGCGATGCTCGCGGCTTGTGGTTCAGACTCTACAGATACTACAACGGATGGTGGTAACCAAGGTGGAGACAATGGAGGCGGTAGTGAAATTACTGTTTCTGTTACGCCGGATTATCAAATGGATGTGAAATCTCAAGCTCCAATTGACTTTGGCAATGCGTTCACAGAAACGAACGCTATCAACCCAGATCCAACGTCCATGTCTGTAACAGGCTCGGTACTTAAGACGACGAAAGTAGCCGGGGCAGAAACTTGGGCTGGTAGTACGATTGCAGATAGTACTAGCCTCGAGCTAAGCGCTGAAAGAAGCGTTGTCACTGCATGGGTTTATTCACCAGAGGTCGATGTACCAATTCTACTTAAAGTTGAAAATTCTAACGATGCTACTCAGTTTGCTGAAGTGCTAGTGACAACGACTAAGGCTAATGAATGGGAACAGCTGACTTTTGATTTTGCCGATTTGAACCAAGGCGAGTTGAGCGATGCTATTACCTATAACATGAAGAGTTTGTTTTTCGACTTTGGAAACGTGGGCAGTGACAAAGTGTTTTATTGGGACAATATTCGCCTTGAAGGGGATGGCCTAGCAGAGCAACCGATGCCAGAGAGCTACCCTGTATCTGATACGGGTCAGCCACTATTAGGTAACCCTCAGTATCAAGCAATCTCTTATGGCGCATGGCGTAGCGACACTCGTGCATCTGGTGACCTTGTTCCTTCTGTCGCTGATCATGTTGAAGATATGAAAATTCTTAATGCTATGGGCATTAAAGTGGTTCGTACCTATAACACTCAAGGATTTATTGGCACTGATGGCAAGAGCAACACTGAGAACCTGTTAGCTGCAATCCGTCAGCTTAAAGATGAGGCCGCAGGCGATGGCAATACATTTGAAATGTACGTCATGCTCGGTGTTTGGATAGATGCGAACGGCGCTTGGACTGGCGAGGCGATTGATTCGGCAACCGACTCTCCGAATAACGCGTTAGAGCTCGCAAAAGCAAAAGAACTCGCCTTGGCGTATCCCGATATCATTAAAGTGATTGCGGTGGGTAATGAGGCAATGGTCGACTGGGCTTCGTCTTACAAGGTCCACCCTTCAATCATCCTCAATCACGTGAATGACCTACAAAGCTGGAAGCTTGAAAGCAGTGACACCGAAGACATTTGGGTTACGACATCAGACAACTGGGCAGTATGGGCAGGCATAGATCCCAATGGCAACTACGGTGACCAAGCAGATCTAAAAGCGCTAATACAAGCGGTGGACTATGTATCGCTGCACACATATGCACACCATGACACTTTCTATCATCCAGAGTTTAAAGAAGATTGGAAGGTAGCTGAAGCAGATCAGACATTAACTAAAGAGCAGCAAATTGCCATCTCAATGCAAAAAGCCCATCAGCATTCGCTAGAGCAGTACGCGGCCGCGCAGCAGTTTATTAATAGCGTCGATCCTAGCAAGCCAATTCATATAGGTGAGACAGGTTGGTCGACGAACTCTAACGACGGCTACGGCGAGGGTGGCACACAAGCGGCTGATGAGTATAAACAGAAGATGTTCCATGACGATATGCGCGATTTCGCTAACAACGAAGGCGTATCTCTGTTCTTCTTTCAAGCGTTTGACGAGCCATGGAAAGGTGGTGACAACCCAGGTCACTCAGAGAAAAGCTTCGGTCTCATCGATATCGATTGTAATGTTAAGTACGTTGCTTGGGACAAAGTCGACACACTCAATGCACTTGGGCTGACACGTGACTGCAATGGCTTTACTGCGAGCTACGGTGGTATCTACGCATCACTTTTGGACGATGTTTTACCACCACCGTTTGCTCCAGTTGAACAGCCTCCAGTGGAGGGTGAATTCAAAGTCCTTGGTGCTGGTCTATTTAGTGGTGCAGGAGCGTTTGCTTGGGAAGATACAGCTTGGGCTGGTGTTGACGAAGAAGGCGTGCTAACCGTGGCTACCTCACCTAGCTCTGCAAAAGATTGGGGATGGGGAGCTCACATTGGTGACGACAGCCGCCGTGATTTTACCGCGGTTAAGACACTCAAATTTGAAATCCGTGGCTTTACTGAGGGTGGTAAGGCACTCGCTGAATTTGGGTTTGGTGTTGGTTTCCAATCCGATACTGGCGGTGAGTGGTCAACCAATCACACGATTCGCTTTAATGAAGGTGAACGTCAGCTAACGACCGAGTGGCAATCATTTGAAGTCGATATCAGTGAGTTCTCTAGTGATCCAAACTTAAGCCAAGTCACCCAGCCGTTTATCGTTAACGGTACCACTAAAGTAGGTCTGACTGATGCGGATATTCAGGTTCGCAATATCTCTTGGTTTGAATAATTGCCCGGGTATGAGTACCCCTCATCAGAAGCAATAACATAAGTCTTACTTCAATTAACGTTAGAACATAACTATCGATAGGCGATGGCAATAATGCCATCGCCACTTTCATTAATCTCTAAGTTCAATTCTGCTTCGACCGTCGTGTCGCAAGTGGTTTTTGTGCTGCCTGAAATACAGGATCAAAGAAATGGTTAACAACAGGCTCTACAGCCTTGGTTTGATGTTGGGTGCTTTAGTTGCTGGTGTTATCGCCCCTAAAGCGCACGCCGGATGGGAGGTTCATTGGATTGATACCTTTGAGGGAGAAGGTGTCAATTGGGATAACTGGACGGCGCAAACACAAGCAAACTACAACAACGAAGTGCAGTGTTACACCGACGATGATGTTAGCGAGTCGCGTAACTATGACGTATCTGATGGTACTTTGAAAATTATCGCCAGAAAGCAAACCAACCAATGTATGACGTTGGGAGGGCAAACCAAAACTTGGACATCAGGTCGGCTTAATAGCAAAGACAAACGAGAGTTTTTGTACGGTCGGATTGAAGCTCGTATTCGCTTTCACGATTTGGAGGGCGGGACATGGCCAGCTTTTTGGATGCTAGAAAATAGAATCGCGGAGCAGCCGGTAAAAGGTGACAACGACAATGTTGGCTGGCCAAACTCCGGTGCCAGCGAAATTGATGTTTGGGAGTGGTTTTCCAATCAGCCACAAAGCTATATCACCAACTTTTTCAATACTGCGGGGTGCGGTGCTGAATATCGCCACCCATACACGAATGGTGCGCAAGATGTCTTGGACTGGCATCGTTATGCCATTGAATGGGATCGCGACTCAATTGCTTTTTTCATCGATGACCAAGAAGTCATTCGCCACGACGTGAGCCATTGTCCACGCTACAAAGAACCTATGTTTGTTCTACTTAATGTCGCCATGGGAGGTATGTTAGGTGGGCAAATTGACCCTAATTTGCAACGTGCCACTATGGAAGTGGACTACATAGCTCATTGTCAGTTGTCAGACTCTAGTGACTATGAACACTGTGATGAAACTACCTCACGCATCGACCCAAATATTGAGATTCCAGAATTACCAACAGCGCCAGCTATTGCCGAAGAAAACGGTGGATCTGCGTCGATGTTGTCGTTATTCGCTTTGTTAACCCTAGCCTCAATCAAAAAATACAAGTCGAGAGCACGAAGGTAAGTCGGTTGCTGCTTACCACTTCTCAAAAGGGCAAGTAGTCAATAGGTCAAATGCTGACTGCATTTGGCCTTAATCACTTTTGATTATCGGAAATTTAGGTTAAACCCAAACTCAAATGTACCTTCTGTCGTTCTTGGCTCTCCCGGACGGACGCGGTGTTGGCCATATCGGTATTTTACATATGGCTCTACATATTTTGGCTTAAAGGTCAGGGTAAAGTCGGCATGAAAAATACTGGGCTCCAAATGTGTTTCGGACATAATACGGTCGTGGTTGAGCGCATAGCTGTAGGTTAGCCAAGTCACCGGGGTGTAGCTTGCTCCCAAGCTTGCTTTCCATTCGCGGTGTGTGCTGAAATTTGGACTCAAAATAGGGAAGTCATCACTCTGAAAGACATTTTTTCGCCACTCATAGGATGTTGAAGCGAAGACTAAAACATTGTGGCTAAGCATACGACCGGCGAAAGCGCCAAGGTTGTAGATGTCGACCAAGTCCGCTCTGCCATATGTAGCGAAGGCTTCTGTATAGGTTTCGCCTAACAACATACCGTAGCCGGCACCTAGCTCAAGGTAGCCCGTTGAATCAACTTCAAACCCGAGATTGATTTCTTCTGTCGCTTGAACCGTACCGGAAAGAGTCCCAACCCAAGTGTCTGCCACTTTTGAGGTTTGAAAACTCATGGTTGGTTCGTAGTAGGACAATTCATGGTGACTGGCCAACGTAGAAAAAGGCAACAACGCCATCGCGGTAGCTATGTATCTCTTCATATTTCTTTCGCTCAAAATAAAAGGAGCCGAATAAATCCGGCTCCTTTGGTTTTATCTAATGATGCTGTCTGTTAAGAGCGACCAACGCGGTCTTTTACTGCTTGCTTGATTTGTTGGCGTTGTTCTTGAGATAGCGATTGCAATTTTTGTCTTACTTCATCGCGGTTGATCTCTGATTTAGGTAAGTGAGCTTTGATGAACGCACTCGCCTCTGAATTCATTTTGACATCTTCCACTTTGCCATTTCGGTCGGTGTACACGTAAACTTCACCGCCGTTGAAGCCGACCAGTTTGATTTCAACACCGGTTGCCGTTTCTTGGCGCTCGATATCTTTAATCACTCGATCATTACCAAAGCCAGGGTCAATCTCGATAGGTTGATCCATTTCTGGAGCATCCCATCCAATGCGGCTAATCACACCGTTATCGATAGTGATCGCAAGGCGACCTTTGCCTGGTACTTTGATCTCAACATAGCCACCATAGTTAATCACTTGGATTTGCTTTACTTCGTAGTCATCGCCAATTCGAACGTTATAAGTACCTGTACCATCGACCACGTCATCTGTTGGAGAGATTTGGCCAACGGTCTCACCATTAAACTTAAGCTCACCGGTTTCGCTATCGATAAACCAAACATCACTTGGACTTACACCGAAATCTGGGTCGGTAACTGGTAAATCGTTACCAGGACGAGGTGGTTGATAATCCGAAATAACCAGACGACCATCAACATTAGTTAGCTTAACTTCACCACCGTTAACACCGTGGAAAATGAAACCGCCGTCTTGTGCTTGAATGCTGCCAACTTCTTGACCGTCAAGGGTAGTCACATCACCCGCCTCAACGAGATAAGTTGTGCCGTTGTGAACAATGTAGCCATTGCCTTCGGTGCCCCCT
Organism: Vibrio sp. CB1-14; assembly: GCF_040412085.2. Classification (NCBI taxonomy): domain Bacteria; kingdom Pseudomonadati; phylum Pseudomonadota; class Gammaproteobacteria; order Vibrionales; family Vibrionaceae; genus Vibrio; species Vibrio chaetopteri. Next base: position 1,337,504 of record NZ_CP115921.1, read on the forward strand.
ACAGCAAGTACATTGTGGTTGCCTTCGTCGCCTTCAACCAGCGCAGCGTTGAAAACATCACCTTCATGAACGGTTACGTTGGCGATTCCATCTTGCGGTGCTTGCTCACCGCCATCGTGACTAGAACCATTAGAAGAACAACCTGCTAGGAATGAAGCGGCGATTACTGCACTGATTAATTTAAGTTTCATGGTTATCTCTCAAAATTGTATTGGAACTAAAGGAGGCATCTTGCTTTTTGATTTGGCGTTCCGAGCCGATGAGAGAACTATAAAGAATTTGATGAGGCTGAACTAATGAACAGCCTTTATCATGCAAATGAACTTAAGTTATTAATAAATGGCTATTATTAGCCTGATAACCCAGGGTTATCAGCGGTTAAAATTGTCTTAATAAGCTTATGTAGCCACAAGGTGGTGGTGTTGTTTCGGTTTTTGTAGTGGTAGAAGGCATTGATATCTGTGTCTAAGGCGGCGCTACCGAAGTAGATATCGAGTGAACGTAGCCCCGGGTGTGTGTCGAGGTTTAAAAAGCTAGAGCCTGGGAACATCATATCTGAGTGCTTCACTACGTCGATAATTGCCGAGGGAAGTTCGGATCGAAATACGATCTTAGGATCATGGCCTCGCATACGAATCATCTTTTCCGATATGGATTGATTCGAGTTCCAGTCAGCGGCAATAAGCGTGGCAATTTCAAACTCTACACCGTCATCAATTTCTAGGTAGTCTTTGTCGTACGGGTGCCCAGTACGCAAGTAGCCTTTGAACCGGTCTTCTATGATGCGCTTTTGGATGATTTCCTTTGGTGCATGATTGATGGTGTAGTTTAGCCCTAAATGAATATCGTCGTTGACGATATCTTGAATCGTTGACTTACTCCAGTTAAGTAGCTGAACTTGCACATTAGGCGCTTCTGCCCGGATAGCATTAAACAGTTGGTTGGCGATCCCGGCGAGGAAAAAAGGGGAGATAGCAAGCTTTAAGGTGACATCCAGTTCCGCTGGGTCAAATTCTGCAGAGTGATTGACTGCACTCGCCAAATCATCCATGACAGGGCTTAATGCATCCGCCAATTGGTGTGCTTTTTCGGTAGCACGCAATCCATGATGGGTTTTTACGAACAGCTCATCATCAAAGTGATCACGCAGTCGTTGCAGAGCTTTACTTACGGCGGGCTGTGAGACAAACAGGCGCTCCGCCGCTTTTCGCATATTGCGCTCTTGGTTCAAGATGATGAAGGTTCTTAATAGGTTTAAATCAAGATTTGCGAATAAATCTTTAGCCATAACTGCACCTTGTGATGTCGACTTTGATCTCAATCTTAAAGTCTAATCCATGGCATCGCAAAAAATTGGTAATAAAAACATCAACAAAATGTTTAGAATTCTTTTAATTTACCGATATAGTGATAATTCGTTTGTATTTTATAGAGGTTTAAGGATGAAACTCTCGATATCGAGTAAGCTTCGGATGAGTTATCTGGCGCTTGCAGTACTTTTTATCGTCTCATCTCTGTTTGTGTATCGAAGCGTTGATGGACTGCAAACACAAACACATTCACTATTGCGCTTTGACCTACCAACGGTTGATGCCAGTCGCCAACTTGGCCAGTCATTGCAAACGACGGTTTCTGAGTTAAGAGGCCATATGTTGCTGGTGGGCTCGGAAGAGCAGGTAGAGGTTTCTAAAACCAAGGTGCTGGAACATATTGAACGCGTTGATATTCAGCTTATTAGCTTAGAAGGACTGTTGCCGGAACAAACCTATTTGGCAGTGAGTGAGCGCTGGACATCGATTAAAGAGACCGCGAATAAAATATTAGAGATTGCACAAACCCATGACAACCTCCCAGCGCATGCGCTATTTATCAATGAAGCGGCGCCAATTGCTGAGGTCGCTCTTGATCAAATACAGGGGCTTATCAACGAAGAAGCAGGCCGCGTGGCGGGTGGTGAGCGCAAACGCTTATTTAAACTCTATGCCGACGCCTACAACTCTCTTGCTAACGCACTTTCTGCTCAGCGAGATTATCTTCAGTACGGCAATCAAGACTACCTCGATAAGTACAATGACTTTTTGAAATCACACGCTAAAGTCGTCGAGCAAATCGGCTACAAAACACAGCTATTTAGTAGCAGTGATGAAAGTCTATGGTCTCTGTTTAATGAGATGAAAGGCCTGTATATACCGCTAGCAAAACAAGTGATTGAACTGCGCCAATCACCGAGCTGGAACCAGTCTAATTTCTTGATGGAGTCTGAGTTGCTACCATCGATTCAGCGAGTTGAAAGTGAGCTAGATAATGTGGTTCTTCTTGCTCAACAAAAAGCAAGCGAGACAGAAAATCGCATCGGCTCTAGCGTGAAATCACTGCTGGCAATATTAGCGCTAAGCTGCGTTGCTGTTCTTGGTGTCGCCTTTATCGTTTCCCATTTCTTAGGGCGTCAAATTGGTGGCCGTGTGTCGCTAATTGCTAAGCGTGCGCAGTTGATCGCTGCAGGTGATGTGTCGAGTGCACCACTGACGGTCACTGGCCGCGATGAATTGGCGGATCTTATGGTCTCTATCAACAGCATGAACCAATCACTGTCTAGGTTAGTGGGGCAAGTGTCGCAAAGTGTTGGCGCTGTTGAGGACAAGATGGATGACTTGACCAAACATAGTCGCCAAAGTTTGCAGCAAGTTGAATTGCAGTCGTCAAACCTAGATAACATTGGTCATTCGCTGTCTGAGGTTGCGGTGGGCTCTGAGCAAACCGCAAGCCAGGTTCAGATTTCGTCTTCTGCGCTGGTGGATGCTAAGCAAGAGTTAGCCTCTGGTGAAACCATGCTGACCGAAAACCACGGCAATATGACGGATTTGGTTAGTGCGATTCAAACTGCACAGCAGCTCGTCGCGCAGCTTAGCAACGAGAGTCAAGCTATCGGCAAAGTAACCGAGGTAATCGAAGGGTTGGCTGAGCAAACCAATCTATTAGCGCTTAATGCGGCGATAGAAGCGGCAAGAGCAGGAGAGCAAGGCCGAGGCTTTGCCGTGGTTGCTGATGAGGTGAGAATGCTTGCCAGCCGAACAACGGAATCCACTACAGAGATAAACGCCATTGTGCAAGCTATCCGCAGTTCAACCAATAAAGTGGAAGAGCAAATCAATGAGGGAACTTCGATTGCTTCCGATGCTATGGAGCAGACTCATGAAGCGCTGGGTCGAATTCAGTTGTCGGCAGAACAAGTAGAACTTGTGAATGCACAAATGGCGAGCTTAGCGGCAACCGCAGAGCAGCAGGCGAATGCGACACAAACCATCTCAGGGTTAGTGAATGATATCAATGACTCACTCAGTGCGGTCGCAGGACAAACACGTTCAGCCAACGAGGTGACAGAGCAGGTCACCGCGAACGTGGGCGAGCTTCATCAGCAAGTCGCTAATTTTAAGGTGTAATCGCCACAAATAGAAAATGCCCATCAACATAGAATGATGGGCATTTTTTTATGGTCAAATTAGTGCTATTGCTAGACCAAAATGTTCATTAGGAACATAGCGCCAAAGGCGTTGAGGACAGAGATTGCGATCATTACTGGAATGTAACGGCCTTCAGTACCAATCGGTCCCATAATACGACCCATGTATTGAATTTGAGATCCCATCAGATAGATAGCAGGCGCTAAGATGGCTATGTGAGTACCATTTAAGATGCCTTGGTCAAACAGTGTGATGACCACACCAACCGCGCCGCCCATCGACATCCAAGCACCAATAAGTACAGCCGCCGCTTCGCCAGGCAAGCCAAAAATAGCCATGACTGGAGCAAAAATAGCGCCCATAGCATCTAGAGCACCGGTAATTTGCAGTGCTTTGATGATCACAAATGCCATTAGGACATTCGGTACGGTTGACGTGGTGGCGATTACCCAACCTTTCTTTGCACCTTCAACAAAAATGTCAGTGACCATTGGTTTTTTAGCTTTTACGTCGCTCATTATGCGGTCTCCTGCTGCGTATTCGTTTGGTCTTGTTTTGGTGTCTTATCTTCTTTGCCTTCAGTAATGTTCAAATACACACGGAACAGGTTAGCGCCAACGAACTTAAACAAGAACATGACGGCGACGGCCAAACCAATTGAAGATGTTACGGCAAGTGAGCCGTCCATAAGAGTCAATGTGAAAAGTACGGCACCAGATGAGAAGAAGTTTACAATCGCCGCACCTGCGGTGAACTGGAACATGGTGAAAACGTCGGTTTCGCGCTTGGTTAGGTGACCTTCGTCTTTTAGCTGACGCGTCATCGCCGCACCTGCATCTGTACTTTGCAATGAGGCAATCAATGCTAGGCCAGAGTTGCCAGGAATGCCCATTAGCGGACGTAGAAGGGGAGAAAGCAATTTGCGAGCCGCATCCAGCGCGCCATAGTGCTCAAGCACATTAATCATACCCAGAGCGAACATCACGGTTGGAATCAGAGTCAATGCGAAAATGAAGCCGTCACGTGCGCCACTGCCACCGACACCGCGAAAAGAGGTGGTTGCAGCTTGAACGCCATTTTCAGTTTCAGTGACGTTGTGGGCAACTTGGCCAAATGCACCGTTGAGCGTGGTGAAATCAAATACCCCATACCATTCGTTGGATTGGAGTAAGCCAGAGAAGAAAACAATCGCAAAAGCTAAGGCTATATAGCTTCCGATCGTTACTTTACGTTCTTTAGTTAAGTCAGACATGGAACAACCTATTGAAAGTGGAACAGAATGCATAGTCTGAGGATATCGACACTTTTAAATACTGATCAGCATCAACTGAAGGATTGTTTTACAGAAACTAAATATTACAAAATATGTAACTGTGAAATTGTGCGCGAAATAGATATAGCTCTGTTAATGGGTTGGATTAATTTGGCTAATTCGAGTTATAAACGTTCATGAAACCAGCGACGTATGTTACCTATTATTCTGGTTTGATACTGCTCATTGGCAGCAAATAAGAATAGGCTGACAATAGAAATCAGATAATCAGGTCATTAACTTATGCAAAAACACGGACTTTCATTTTGGTATGCCGCAGCGTTTATGTTTGGTGCTATCCAGCTTATCGCGTTACCGCTTTTGATCCCTAGTCATATTCTGGACGTGACGGGCTCTATGGTACACACGGGAGCAGCGGTTTCGTTTGTTGGATTAAGTGGTTTTATTGCGCCACTAATAGGTTCAACCGTCGATCGCTTGAAGCTGCATAGCATGGCACAAAAAGCATCACTCGTATTCTATGCCTTTGCCATGGCGTTGTTCGCTTTTGTTCCTACGACGTGGGCGATGTACCTGGCGACATTCTTGGTGGGTCTTGGCTCTATCACACTAATGACCGTCAACCCGACCTTTATCGTGGCTGCAGGTTTTGATAAAGCGCAAGAGGCATTGCGCTTAACTCGCATGAACCAAAGTATCTTTGTTGGCGCGATTGTCATGGGCGCAATTTTGGCTATAGCTGAAGGCATCAGTGCAACGCTCAGCTTCGGTATTGTTAGCGCGCTTTCGATTATTGCGATGATAATTGTATCTATTGATGGCAAAGCGGCTGCGCAGCGCATTGTGTCGGATACACCACAACAAGGTGAAAGCGAAGAAAAAGGGCGCTGGAACCTAACGTTTGTTACTTTCCTGTTGGCGGTGTTCATTGCAATGCTGGCAAGCTCTAACCAAGTCGCGCAAGGTCCTAACCTATTTGAAAGCTTGTTTAACATTGACAAGTCAGCAACGGCATTGCTGCTATCCATCTCTTCGGTAATTAGTCTATTAACATTGGATATTGCTGGTCGTGCACTTGGAAAATTCGGGGCAGGTAAAGTGTGGGTTGTGGGGTTAGTTGGCTACATTGTGGTTGGCACGGTACTTTCAAACTTAGTCACTGGCTCTACAGAATACTTTTATCTACCACTTGTGATGCACCTAGTGTTTATGCAGTGCTTGTCGATGGTCGACATGGTTAAGCCGGCAATTGTTGCCAAGGTCACGACTTTGTCTCCTGCAGCGACCCAAGGCTTTCTGCTGTTCGCGATTGCGGGCGGTTACGCAGCGGGCACAGCGCTTGGCGGTGTTGTGGGTGAGGTTGCGGGTATGGCGAGCTTGTTCACCTTTATTGCGCTAAGTGCCGCAGTAGCACTTGCTTTTGCGCTGTTTACTCTTGTTCGTATTAAAGACTAACCGCCCCGAGTAGAAGAAAAAATGGCGTCCAAATCGGACGCCATTTTTGTTGTTAGTCGATGAACCAGTAGCCTTTATTAATGAGCTCAGTCAGAAGCGGTACCACGTGAGAGTTAGGCTCTATATCTACAATAACGTCACTATCTGTGAGGGCTCTTGCTAACCAAGTTTGCGCTTCTGGCAACTTGAACACTTCACCATTGATGTACACCATGGTCGGCTCTTCTTCATGTAACAGAGCACGTAATCCCGCCACTTTATAGATAGAACCACCGTTTGAAAGGTGCTGGGCGATATCTTCGGATGTCCACTTTTGTTCCGGTTCAATGATATTGAGCTGATGACGCGACTGACTAAGCATACAACCTAGAAAGTCTTTGATGGTCGACTCGTCTTGCAGTGCCGACATCAACATGTTTGTCAGCGTTTCTTTATCATTGGTGCTGATTTGACCGAAGTGCTTGGTAGCACTGAGAGTCGGCTTATCCATGTGCTTATCACCATAGTCGTGAGCTAACACATAGTCGGCGAAGTTGCTGATAAGTTCTTGTTCTTTTGGAGAACGAAAGCCAACGGAGTAGCTGAGCGATGGCTCAAGGGCGTATCCATCATGTGGAAAACCAGGTGGGATATAGAGTATATCGCCAGGTTCAAGCACATCGTCGATGATGGCATCAAAAGACTCAATTTGGCGCAGTGCTTCATGGCGCTTAGTTTCTTTGTATTGCCCAATATCTTTCGCGCCAACTCGCCAATGACGTTTTCCCATTCCCTGAACAATAAAGACATCGTATTGGTCGATGTGTGGACCCACCCCGCCACCTTGGACGGAGTAGCTCACCATTAAATCATCAAATAGCCACTGAGGGAGCGCTTTAAACGGCTCGATGAGTTCAGCAGCACCCGCATGCCAATGATTAGTGGCTTGCACAATTAAAGACCAGTGGCTATCTGCAAGCTCTGCGAATTTTTGTTCAGTAAACGGGCCGTGTTCAGCCTGCCAATTTTGATCAAGATTGGAGACAAAGCGAGAGTCGATCTCTTCTTCCATCGATAGCCCTGCAAGCTCTTCTGGCGAGATAGGATCCGTGAAAGAGGCGAATCCACCTTTAATAATAGTTGGCTGCTTTTGCCAGTATTGGGCAAGGAAGTCGGCGAGATTTACGGTTAATTTATACATAGGAAACTTAATTATTTACGAGTAACGGTTGAAAGCTGTGCGGATTCTAGCAACTTGGGATGGAGAAGTCGCCTTAGTTACCAACAGAAGGCCTAATAAGGCGGTTCTTGTTACCTGTATGATGTGTTGAGCTGTTTGGGTCAGCATCAAATTGAAACTATGGCTACAAAAAAGCCGAGGATAACGAATGTCACCTCGGCCTTTTTACGTCTCAGGCATTACTTGTTTAGCTGTTCTTTTGCCGCTTCAACTTTAGCAAAATCGAGGCCAAGCTCTTCTGCCGCTTCTTTGATGAGTGCTGGGTTTTGCATCACTTGATTCATCAATAGTTGAAGTTTGTCTTGAGGCAGGCCCAGTTGGCTAATGGTTGCCATGGCCGCTAATGGGTTTTGCGTTAGTGTCTCGAAAATCTCATTGATTTGCGCGTCACTAATATTGTTCTCTTTCAATAGGGCAATAATTGGATTCATTATCTTACCTTTGTTTTTACTTTTAGCCGTTGGGCGGACATTCTAGCACTAGGTGTTGGTCGAGAGAACCGTCAATGTATGCGCAGTGCATGAAAGCAGAGCTTTTAGTATTGCTCTAGCATGCTTGATAGTTGCTAGTGTCGTAATTTTGTCACGGCGAGTCATTATTTTGACACTGTATGGCGTTTAATAATAATCAAGGGTAGGTGAGCTATGTATTGAATTAGAGCCTTCTACTTTAGTAATAAAAATATCGTACGTTAAATGACTCAGAAAGCCAAATATGCGCATTCAGTTATAAAACGATGCTTGATAAATTGCAGGTTAGCCATACGGTAAAGTGCGATTCTGTTATTTTTTAATCCGTTAAATAATTAAATAACGAGACCGGCTTAACATTTTTGTAACATAAGACTAACTGGATTGGAATTTTCGCTCTAACTTTTTAGATAGTTTGCTCAATAGCTATTTTAAAGAGAGGTGACTCCCCTAAAGAATCATGTCTAATTGCACCCGTTTTATCTTGAAAACAGTGTGCATCAATATCTCAGCATAACAATGGAATGACTTCCTATCATAGTGTGTTTGCCCCAAAACGCACGGAATTTTTGCATCCTTATAAAATCATGGAGTAGATAATAATGGATAAAAGGTATGCGACGCTCTCCCTAGCCGGTTTGCTGGCAATATCCTCCACACCCTTGTGGGCTGCGGGCTTTCAGCTTGCAGAGCATTCGGCTGCAGGCCTTGGTCGAGCGAATGCGGGTGAAGCGGCGATTGCTGATTCAGCAGCAACGATTGCCCATAACAGCGCGGCGATTACTCGTTTTAGTAAAGCGCAACTATCGTTAGGAGCAGCCTATATTGCACCGCAAGTTCGTGTCACGGGTAATGGACCTTCTGAGAGTTTTAATCGACAGCTGACCAACAACGATGTAGTCGATGATGTCATTGTGCCATCAGCTTACTTTTCCATGCCTATAAATGAACAGTGGCATGTCGGAGTGGGTTTATTTACCGACTTTGGTCTAATGACTGAATATCCTAAAGACTATTTGGCCGGGCCTATTGCTGGCAAAACCAGCTTAAAAACGATGAATATTAACCCTAACGTTGCTTATAAAATCAATGACAGTTTTAGTGTGTCGGTTGGTGCGAGCGCAGTTTATGCTGATGCAGAACTGGAGCGAACCTTAGGTATATTAGCTGATGCAATTAATAGTCAGAATGGTACTAACTTTAATCGCACCGATATTGCAACTTCATTAAAAGGAGATGGTTGGGGGTATGGTTTTAATCTTGGCGTTTTATGGGAGCTAAATGAAAACCATCGCTTTGGGCTTAGCTATCGCTCGAAAGTCGATATTACCTTGAAGGGTGATTACACCACGGATGTTCCCAACGGCATAGTGACTCAGCCAGGTCAAACCGTCGGCGGTGAACTTGAACTTAATTTGCCAAGCATTGCTGAGTTTTCGGGCTATCACCAGGTTACGGAGCCACTTGCACTCCACTACAGCGTCGTAATGACTGGCTGGAGCACTTTCGAAGAAATTCGTGGCACGGTAGATGGCGTGACTGTGCTGCAAAAGGATGAAAAATTCGAGGACTCGTTCAAGTACGCACTTGGTCTTACCTATGGTGTTTCTTCTGCCGTCACGTTGCGCACGGGAATTGCCTTTGACCAAACCCCTAACGTCAATCATCCAAGCATTAGCCTACCGGACTCTGACCGTATGAACTACAGCGTAGGTGCTAGCTACGCGTTTAGTGATTCTACTTGGTTAGACTTTGGTTTCAGCTTCATCGACGCGAAAGAAACCACCTTTACTGAAGAGTTAGAGCCAGAAAATTTGCCTGGTACGACAGTGGATTTCAAATCTGAAGGCGACGCTTATTTGTACGCGTTGCAATTCAACCACCGTTTTTAATGGATGACGATTTTTGATAAGGAATGAATCATGATGTCTACGCTTTTAAGACCGCTCTCGCTAGCGGCAATGGTTGCTGTCATCCTTACCGGGTGTAACGGTGACGAATATGAAGAATCTCAGCCCACCGGCGCTTATGCTTTGTCTGACTATGGGTCACCAACGCATTGTGCTGATGGTATGGAGTGGGCGAGCGCAAGTGAAGTGACCGCCATTGAAAACCTCGTAGAACTAGCAGAAAGCAACAGCACTATCACGTTGCCTGAAGGCTGTTTCAAAATGAACAATCAGCTTACTGTTGATTCGAAAGACAACCTAGTGCTCAAAGGGGCGGGGATAACGAAGACCTTTTTGGATTTCTCTAATGTAGATGGCAAGGACGGCATTGCAGTCAGTGGCGGTAGCAATATCGTGATATCTGACTTGCAGGTGTCTGAAGCGTCGAAAAACGGCATCAAAGCGGACTCTGTCGAAGGGCTGATTATTCGTGATGTCGCAACGGTATGGCTGGAAGTACCCCGTGAACGAGATGAAGATGGTTCACTGCGTGGCACGTACGGTATCTACCCTGTGAAATCGCAAAATGTTTTGATCGAAGATACATGGAGCTACGGCAGTGCCGATGCAGGTGTCTATGTGGGGCAAACCATTGGTGCCGTGGTGCGTAACAATGTGGCTGAGAAAAACATCGCAGGTATTGAAATTGAAAACAGCTCGGGCGTTGATGTATACGGCAACCTTGCAGTGGGTAATACCGGCGGCGTCTTACTATTTGATTTGCCTGGTGCAACCACTATTGGCCGTCTAGTTGATGACGTAAGGGTGTTCAATAACACTATTCGCGACAATAACTTAGTTAACTATGTTGATACAACCTGTGATAAAGGCGTTGGTGGTTGTGGCGTGGTGGGTATCGTACCTCCCGGTACAGGTATAGTGATTTTATCTGGCCGTAATGGCGAGTTCTTTAACAACACTATCGATAACCACGACTCAATGGCTGTGGCAATGACCAGCTACTTGTTGGTGAATGACAACCCAGAAGCGTACGTGCCAAGCTTTACTGGCCCAAGTAGCTCTGAAGGAGCTGCGATTTTACAAGGTTGGAACCCAGTACCGACAGGTATGTACTTCCACGATAATTCGGTTACCAATGTGGGCATGAACCCCAACGGTGCCCTCATTGATGATATGGTGCTGGCGTATTCACTTGAGCATCAAGCGTTTCCTGCCGTTTTCTATGATGGCGCCGGTGAGTCGTTGGTGCGCTCGCAAATGTTTACCGAGCTGCGCGATGCGCTTAATGGCACATTTGGTACTGACCGCTGGAACTACTTAACCAATTTTACGGACGCAGATTCAAACTGTGTCATCAACAATACTGGAACCAGTGTTGGTGTGCTGGTGGATCACTTAGACCCAACAGCAATAGGCCGATACTCAGAGAACCCAGCAAACGCAGATTTCCTCTACCAGAACCCTCATACGTCACTGCTGCGCGGTGGGTGTGATGTTAAACAGCCTTTGGCTGTAAACACCGTAACCATTGATGGGGTGGAATATGGTTGGGGCATTACGGATGCAACGCCAGATGATGGAGATTCGGGCTCAGGTAACAATGGCATAGTTGGTAATGAGATGTGTCGTGCTAATACGGCAGGTGATATTAATTGGGCTGCACTGACTCGTGATTCTGCAAGCTTTGCCGAAAACTGTACGAATCTCTCTGACTATCATCTATTCGCTGATGCTAGCGATCCGACTAAGAACCTTAACCTTGCGACATCAGGTAAAGGTACGTTGTATGAAATGAACGTTGAACTGTTTACAGATTACGCTCGCAAGTATCGCTATGTGTTGATGCCAGAAGATGTGTCGGCGACCTACCGTTCTCAAGAAGTGTTCGATTTCCCAGTTGGTACGGTACTAATAAAAACGTTCACATTACCAACGAGTACTGATAATTCGATTGGCGAAGATGAAGAGTTGATCGAGACTCGATTGTTGATTCGTCGTGATTCAGGCTGGGTGGCACTGCCATATGTGTGGAATGAAGATAAAACGGACGCCACACTCACCGCAGTATCTGTACCATTTGAGCGCACTATTGAACATAACGGTGAAAACTTGGCATTTACGTACGAAGTACCAAGCCGTAATGAGTGTACTTTGTGTCACAAAGTTACCGAAGATGTGGCGGATCCTGTAGGTAGTACCCAAGCGGCAGGCTTCTCACCAATTGGACCAAAAGCACGCAATATGAACAGTGTTCGCTCTGTATCTTTAGGTAATCCGATTAACCAACTATTGCACTGGGAAAACTTGGGATTGGTGAGCTTACCGGATACACCGAGCAACTTACCGGCAGTACCAGAGTTTGATACCGAAGCCGGGGCAACCAATTTAACTCCAGCCGAGCTAGAAGACTACGCCAAAGCTTACTTAGATATTAACTGTGCGCATTGCCATCGAACAGAAGGTAAGGCGGCCAGTAACCCATTTAAGTTGGAATATTGGCGAGAAGGTGTCGGTCAAATGGGATTGTGTGCGCGTGGCATTACGTTCCACAAAGGGCCTAGTCCTTATGTAGTGATGCCAGGGGATGCCGACAATTCGGTTCTGCATTATCGAATCAACATCGATAATGGCAACATGATGCCTGAACTTGGTCGTCATGTCGTACACAAAGAAGGAGTGGCTTTGGTTGCTGACTGGATCAACTCTATCGACCCAACAGGATGGGATTGTGTGGAGTAAGTCCGCCAACACTCCCTAGAAAAACGCCCGGCAACATGGCCGGGTGTTTGTTTATTCGGTGACGAGATTCAAAGTGGGTTAGGCAAATTCTTTTTGCAGGTAACTCACAATGTCCGATGACTCATACATCCATGTTTCTTCGCCATTTTCGACGATTTTCAGACATGGCACTTTAACTCGACCGCCGCCATCTAAAAGCTCTTCTCTAGCAACAGGATCGTTTTTCGCGTCTTTTAATTCGATATTGATAGATTGGCGTTTCATTTCACGGCGAACTTTGACACAAAATGGACAAGCTTCGAATTGATAAAGCTGCATCGCCGATGCTTTGGCATCAGCTTGTTGCTGTGCTTCACTGCTGCGTTTTACGCCGCGTGGTGAAAACACAAAGTTCAGCAATAGAATGATTTTGCCTAAAATAATGCGGATGAACTTCATAACTACCTTTCTTTGGGATTTGTTGAGCTTATAGTTGTTATCGTGTTTTTGTTTCCAACACGTACAGCGCCAAATCTTAACACCTCTTTTACTTTACCGATACGTTTAGTCTCTCGATAAACCCATTCGCTAAAGCAGTTTACTCCCTAGATAAACTATGACGCTTGGTGACGCTAAGACCCAAACGCTTAGACAATCGGATAAGATTGGCACGATCCGTTTTGAGCTCGCGTGCCGCTTGAGCCCAGTTGTAGTCTGCACTGACTAACGCATTTGATATCAATGCTCGTTGATATTCTTCCGTGGCCTCGCGGATTCCAGCGCTCTCTTTTGGAAGCTCAATAGTCGTTGCTTTGGTTTGATTTTGTGGTGGAAGTGCGTCATCAAATTGTCCACAGTCATCGATGGTGACGGACACAACCGCTTTTCCCATCGAGCGGGCTTTTGCTTTTAGGGCCGCACGGTTTATGACATGTTCAAGTTCGCGAACATTGCCTGGCCATGCGTATCGGTTAAGGTGAGTAACGACATTCGGGTTGAGTTTGATCTGGCTGATCCCGAGTTTTCTGCGCACTTGTTCTAAGAAAAAGCCGGTTAGCAGTTCCACATCACCAAGACGTTCTTTTAGTGGAGGAACGGAAATCGGGTAGACGCTGAGACGGTGGTAGAGGTCTGCGCGAAACTTGCCATTTTCCACTTCTAACTTGAGGTCTCGATTGGTTGCCGCCAACACGCGGACGTTAATTTTCTGAATCTGATCTTTACCGACAGGTTGGATCTCATTGTTTTGTAGAGCGCGTAAAAGCTTACTTTGTGCGGCCAGTGGCAATTCCCCAATCTCATCGAGAAACAGGGTGCCACCGTCTGCGAGTGCAAACTTACCTAGGCGGTTTTTATCGGCGCCTGTAAACGCTCCTTTGACGTGGCCAAACAGTTCGCTCTCAATCAGGTTTTCTGGGATGGCCGCGCAGTTCACGTAGACCAAAGGTTGTTGTCTTCGGGTTGATTGGTAATGCAGCGTGCGCGCAACCAGCTCTTTGCCAACGCCTGTTTCACCATGGATCAAAATGTTGAAGTCGGAGGGCGCGACGATCTCAATATCAGATTTAAGCGCTCGCATTGGCTCACTGTTACCGATCATCTCTCCTCCGTCTCGCTCCCAAGCTTCCTCATTGAGCTCTTCGAGAAGTTGCTTCGATTGCTTTGCTTGATATTCTAGCTGAGAGAAAGTGAGTGCCATTTTCAACGTAGAGGCGGCGATAGCAGACAGAACTTCGAGATTTCTCGTTGGAATACTATGAAAGACATTCGGTTCTAGGCTATCTAGCGTTAGCGCTCCCAACATTTTTTCGCCAAAAATCAGCGGAAGCCCCATACAAGAGTGCATTGGCAGGTCGCCGTGATGGTCAATCAATAGACCATCAAAGGGGTCGGGCAGCTCACTATCAGCATCAAAAATCACTGGGCTACTAGCGGCGCAGATTTCAGCGAAACGCGGATGCTCATTAATGACAAAGCGTCGTCCTAATGTATCTCGAGCGAGCCCCTGCATCGCCAGTGGTACTAGCGTGTCTCCCTGCAATGAAAGCAGCGCTACACAATCACAGCGAATGGTTTTCCTGATAGTATTGAGCAGCGAATCGAAACGTTCTTGATCGTTGTTGCTGCTAGCGAGACCAACGGTTAGGTCGATAAGACTTGAGGTGGAGATATCTTGCATGTGGGATACGACGTTGTAAATGAGTATGGTTGTCATTCTAGTGTCATTTGGACATAAATGGAAGTAGTCATTTTGACTCAATTTAGAGTCTAAATGTTCTTTAAAACCAATGAATACCGATGTTTTTATACTTGGCACGAACTCTGCAACACACTGTCTGTAAAATCAGATGTGAACGCGAATAGTTCACTTTTAAATATAAAAAGCGTGCTGCGTTAGCAGGAAACACGTGAGACAGCCAGTCTATTATTATATCTATAAATAAAGTCGTAATTTAAAGCCTTCTAGGGAACACTATGCTAAGTAATCAACATATCGAAATCATCAAAAGCACTATTCCTCTACTTGAGTCAGCTGGACCTGCTCTGACTCAGCATTTCTATCAGCGAATGTTTGCTCATAACCCAGAGCTCAAAGACATTTTTAATATGACTCATCAAAAGTCGGGTCGTCAAAGCGTTGCTTTGTTTGAAGCGGTAGCCGCTTACGCTAAGAACATTGAAAACCTCGCTGCTTTGTCAGCAGCAGTTGAACGTATCGCGCACAAGCATACGAGCTTTCACATCAAAGCTGATCACTACCAAATTGTTGGGCACCACCTCATTGAGACATTGCGTGAACTGGCGCCAGAGGCGTTCACTCCGGCTGTAGAGGAGGCTTGGACAGAAGCGTATCTATTTTTAGCGCAGATCTTTATCGATCGCGAAGAAGAGCTTTACCAATTGCGTGAAAAAGCACTGGGTGGTTGGCGCGGTACTCGTCGATTCGTCGTCGTCGAAAAAACATCAGAGTCTAAATTAGTCACGAGTTTTGTTCTTGAGCCTGAAGACGGCGGCAAAGTACTCGATTTTCAACCAGGTCAGTATCTGGGAATTCAAGTCTCACCAACGGGCAGTGATAACGTGGAAATTCGACAATATTCACTTTCTCAAGCACCAACGGGCACAAGCTACCGTATCTCTGTGAAAAAAGAGCAATCGAGTGAGCATGCTGATGGTTTGGTCTCTAACTATTTGCATCGTGAGTTAAATGTTGGTTCAACACTAGACGTTATGCCACCTGCTGGCGACTTCTTTTACCAGCCGTCTGATGCACCTGTGGTACTTATTTCTGCCGGTGTGGGCTGCACGCCTATGCAAGCAATGCTACAACAAATCGGTAAGCAAGATTCTTCCCAGCAAGTGACTTACTTACACGCGTGTGAAAATGAGCTGCAGCATTCGTTTGTTGATGAAACGGCGACAATTTTGGCTGCAAACGGCTGGCAACAACATACTTGGTATCGTGAACCACAGGACAAGCATGAAGCGACGAATTGTCACAATGGGATGATGGATTTATCAGCTATCAAAGATTCTCTACCAGTTCATTTTGGTGAGTTCTATCTTTGTGGACCAGTTGGCTTTATGCAGGCCGTGGTGGCACAGCTAGAAGCGATGGATGTGGAGCGCTCACGTATTCACTATGAAGTATTTGGTCCACATGCAAACCTATAACGCTTAGCCTAACTTGTCGGCTAGTTCAATTAGCCGGCTAGTTAAACCATTTTTCAAACCACCTCTCCCAACCGGATGACGGTGGGTTTTTTGATTCAAATTCGCGAAAGCCCTGATAGTAGCTTTGGTTGAATGCTATACGTAAGTCATCGATACTTTTTTGTGTTAGAGGGCTGAGCGTTTCGCTGGTCTGCAGGGCGTGATCATTGGCGAGGCTAAAGTCCATTCCCAAGTACCCTTGGATATAGACCCAGATATGGGTTACTAACATCAGCTCTTCAACAACAGGGAGCTTAAATGCACGGGCATGCTCACTGCCCACTTGTTGCTCAATAGCAGATTGCATCGCCTGAACTTGATTAAGATGTGCATTGAGAGAGGAAAGCGCTTCTACATTAAGTTTGGTGAATAGACCAAGTAGTAAACCAGAAGGGGCATGATCGGGTTTATTCTCTTGTGCTCTAGCGAACAAAAGGTTTTCTCGCTCGCACAAGTTATTCAGAGCTTCTTGGTGCGTCGCTGCAATGCTAAGCGTGTCGGCCTTAATGTCGTTCAGTGCTTCCCTCAGTTCAATCATTTGTCTTGCAATTCCTCTACAGTGACTTCTACTGAGCCACTCTCCGCATCAACAAATAGGGAGGTTCCGGTAATCATGACAGAAAGATCCATTGTTCGAGTAACCAACCCAGTCAGTGATTCGATAGACTCATTATCGAAGCGATAGACGCTAGCATCTAAATAGCCAAATTTACCTTGGTTTTGTTGCCACCATACATCGCTTTTGGTGTTGAAGCTGTAAACCTTGGTTTTCTTAGAGAGTCGAGTGGCTTTCTTAACGCGATCAACATCTGGCTCACCAATATCAATCCAAACCAAGGTTTGATCATCGAGTGATTTTTCCCAAATGTCCGGCTCTTCAATGGTCGATAATCCTTTGGTGAACTGAAGGTCGGGAGATGCGTTTAAGCAGAATGCCATCAGTCTTGCCATCATACGTTGCTGATTTTCAGAAGGGTGCAGGGCGACGGTAAGGTTGAGAGAGTCGTAGTAGTCACGATTCATGTCGGTCAAGGCAACACGAAACTTATAAATGGTTGGTTTTAAGGCCATGAGAATGCTCAAAATTTGTGAATATCGTTTGACTCTATAGTACGCGTCTCACCGCAAAAGGGTACTAACAAAGTAGGGGATTGGGACTAACTGATACAAAAATAGCCAGCAGAGCTGGCTATTTATCAAACGTTACTGGAAGTCAGTCTTAAACTGGAACGATTTCTTCAGCTTGAGGGCCTTTTTGGCCTTGAGTTACTCGGAACTCAACTTTTTGGCCTTCAGCAAGCGTACGGAAACCGTCTGCTTTAATGTTGCTGAAGTGAGCGAAAACGTCTGGACCATTTTCTTGTTGAATGAAGCCAAAGCCTTTAGTTTCGTTGAACCACTTAACTGTACCAGTTACTGTGTTAGACATAGTTATATCCTAAATTTTTTACTATCTTGTTTCTATTGCCAATCCGGCAGCTATAGCGTGGAAAATGAAATTGCTATTGCGTACAACGCGTCGGGGGAATCACGAGAATTCAACGAATGCTTTTTGTATACAATGGAACTTTTTTTCTAGCCAGTAACGAATATAAGCGACTTCTTAGGCAAGTCAAAGAGTGGTGAATATATTAATGTTGAATATTTGATGTGTAGCTCGTTTTTAGATGGCACTTTCATGACATTTCAAACAGATAGCTAAATTTTTGACGCTGGATCAACATCTGAGTAGGATGTGTAACATATTGATATAAAACATTATTTAGCGACTCGAAATAATGTTTTGTAAAGATTGTGCAAACAATACGATTATTTTGAAGTGCTAAAGGTTTTTATAGAATTACCAATTAATTAGGCCTATCTCTCTATTTTTGGCGAGTATATTGAGTATGCGGTAATTTGACCAGCCACAATAGCTGAAAACATAAATAATGCGGATAAACCGATATTAGGGATCGGTAAAATCGATTGCTCAAACACAGATTGGCTAGCGCTCACCATAACACGGCTTCCTGGTACCAAGATAATGATGCCCTGAACAATGTAAATGGAACCCGTGAGATCAAGCCTTTTGGCAACCCAGGTGCCATATAAAGTGATGAGCACCGTAGTGACCCAAGTGCCCACAACCCAGCCGCTATCAAACCCTAAATAGAACGGCCCCCACATGCCAAGCACGGCTACGGGTAGTCCCAGTAGAATGTCAGTTGGGCGGGCGTTAAAAATGACGCCAATGGAGGTTGAGATGAGCAATAGCCCACAACAATGCAGCCATAGCGGGACTTCATTGGTGTAGGACAGAGACTCTGCTTGCCCCCAAAAGGCCTCACCAATATTGAGCCCCATCATCACACCGATAAACAATTTTATGAGGGTGAGGGCGCTTTGCCCCAAAAGAGCGGTACCCGAGACTAAGTCATTAAATGCCAAACACTCAAGTGAGTTGGCGATAGATAAACCGGGCACAAACAAAACGACACTCGCAATACATAACGCCCATATGGGAATTGCAGCGCCGGTACTGGCGATAAATGCCACAAGTACCCCGGTGAGTAGAGCTGAAATGAACTCGACCGCGATAGAGTTGCGCCCACGATAAACAAGCTGACACACCCAAACCATCAAACCTAACAACATAGAAAATGCAATGGCTTCCAACGTGCTGCCTACCAGCATGAGATAAGCGGGTGGGATCCCCATATTAGCCAGGGCGACCACCCACTTTGGGTAACCGACCGGCTCTGGAACCGGCTCATTGCTTGGCTGATTGATTCGAATGATAGTGTTGGCGAGCAAGCTAAGGTTGATGGAGGCGGGTTTTAATCGCTTTAGTACAACCGTGTTGTCTTTATCTGGAAATTGATAGTTGATGGCGGTTGGGGTGGCTTGCACCATGACATCGATGCCGTGTTTTTGCGCGTAGTATTGCGCGTACTTTTCCACTTTATAAGGGGCACATCCACTGCGGTGAAGTGTGTCGCCGATATCTACGATTTTTTTAATTGTTTGAGTGGAAGGCATAGGTTCGTCTAATCAATGTCGTGGTGCCACTTCGGTGGCGTAAAGGTACCAAAGCTTCAAGGGTTTTTCGATAGTTAATATTCAATTTGCTATCAATTTTATTCACTGTAACAGAACGCATTGCAGCAGTCAGATGGCGAACCGCAAACGTTTCAATGTCTTAGAAAGCTGATTGATAACAAACGATAGGTAGACTTGGTAGTCGCTATATTTAACACGCTTCTCTAACTATTGACTATCAGATTTAATTTCGATTTGAAGAAGTACTATTTATACGAGCGAACGGTTCTTCGCTTCGAAAAGGAAAAGTGAGATTTACCTCTCACTTTTCCTTTTCGTATCAGTGTGATAGTGCAATTAAGAAGCAAATCGAAGCAAAGATGCGCAGTTAACCCAGAATGTTCAAAAAGAGGCTTTTCTTTTCTATCAGATGTGGCATATTAACTCTCGTCCCACGATGATGCGTGCATCGTATAATGGCTATTACCTCAGCCTTCCAAGCTGATGATGCGGGTTCGATTCCCGCTGCACGCTCCAATCCTTATCTGTAGCAAACTCATTCTTACTTTTTAGAGAAACGCTTTGATGCGTGCTTTGTCGCATCTGCAGTTTTCTGACTCTTCGAAGATCTTCGGGCTACTGTTGACACATATGGTTGCTGTTGTCGTTTTGACCTCTACTCTCTTCGAACGGATTTTACAACCATTGGTGGCTCAGATTTCTATAAAAATAACGCTTATGGGTCGGGGAAAAGCAATATTACTATGCACGAGTTGATTGCAAGTTATCAGGTTAACCCACGTTTGAATTTTCGCTATTTTGCAAACTTTAGTGATGAAGTGAGTTTTCGAGATGGCCAGCATCGCCTTGAATTTAACTATCAGTTCTAGCTTAGCCGTTTAATTGTTTCATACTCGAAGCCCCCTATGATGGGGGCTTTTGAGCTTTAGTAGAAAGTAAAGCTAGCGTTGTTATGGAAAGGCTTAAGCGTATTTAATGTCAATTGAAAAACCATTCCATAAAACCTTCAACCTTATTCTCTACTGCGGTTCTTCATCGTTGGACTCACTTAGAGCAGCCCAAGATGGTGTGTAGACTTCTGAATGATGGTCAATAACATATCCGCCAATGAGTGAGTTCGAATCTGATTCACCATAACGACCGAAACAGCCACGCTGAACTGCTAAACCTGCATCGCCAGCCCAGTCGAGCGAACCGCGCGTTTCCAGGTCGCCATCTACATCGAAAGATGAAGAGTTTGAACACTCCATTTCACCAGCAGAAAGATTGCCCGAAACTTGCGCTGCACTGTTCTGGAATACGTTGAAGCGTCCATTTCCTTCAGTACCCACAGTCACGTCGCCTTGAACATAAAGGTGAGAGTTGCCCCAGATATCGACAAAATCGGTAACTTGTAGTGAGTTTGCCTCTATCGATGAGCCCCTAGAGGCGTATAGGTCGTCTGCTACTAGAACACTACCTTTGCTGTGGACGAATGAGCTGCCTATGGCTTCAACGGTATCGTAAGTGGCTGTGTCAGATTGGATAACTAAAGTGGAGTTTCCATCGGCGACAACTTGGAAAGCATTTCCTATTACCGCACTTCTAATATCAGCCGATGCGTTGCGATTAAGTAGAAGAGATAGATTGTCGATAGATCCCGAGTTAATACGTAGATATGAGGTGCGTATATAGATATTGGGATCATACTCGTCGCCACTAATTACTGGCGTAGGCAATGTAACATCCTCTAGTCGCAAGTTAGAATTGTTGCGTACAAACAGGGTTCCCTCCAATGTAAGGTTAGAAAGACGAACGTTGGACTGCGCATCTATAAATAGGGACTCCCCGTCCATATCTTCGCCTTCAGTAATACTAGCGCTCCCCGAGCCGTCGATTCTTACGTCTGCGCGAGCGATTTCAGCTCCTTCACAAGAACCGGAAATCAAATATTCCATCTGTGCATTAGAATTACGTGAGCCTTCAAGCGCTTCGACCAACGCTTTAGCGTTTTCGGAGCAATCCACTTCAACAGTAATATAGGAATCTGACTCAGAGCCCTCTAGCGCCGTTAGTCTAGAATCGAGTTGTGAGAAGTTTTCGTTCACTTCACTTGCTAGAGCTGGTGAACCTGCGCTGAATGTGTTGGGTACAGCGGCAAAAGTGCCAACTGCGATGGTGTGACTGAACAGTGTTGCCAACATAAGTTTGTTTGAAGTTTCCATGATACTTATCCTTAAGGTTTCTAATCTTGTTTTGTCGCTACTGCCAGGTTGCGTCGTTCCAATTGGTTACGTTCCACGTGAGGTCAACGTTGTTGTCACAGGCATCACCGAGTCCATCTTGATCAAAGTCCGCTTGGTCTTGATTGGCGACAGTTGTACAGTTGTCGGTGTCATTTGCGATGGCATCATTGTCGGTATCATTGAGTGACTGATCATCTTCGTTGTCACCAAGCCCGTCGTTGTCATCATCGAACCATTCCGTAGCGTCGTTGGGAAAGCGGTCGATGTTATTTGCGTAACTGTCGTTGTCACTATCGTTGGGGTAGGGATCATCTTCGTTGTCACCGAGATTGTCTTGGTCGCTATCCACCCACTCTGTTGGATCTTGGTCAAAAGCGTCGATAGAATCGGGAATCCCATCGCCATCACTATCGGTTGGCGGGACCTGTGGTGGAATCGCGGCCAAATCCTGCTTGATCTCTTCGACCGTTTGTGAGTCAGAGACCGTATCGAGGATCTCTTTTATATCTTGATTCACAGCGGTCACGACGAGCTCAAATTTTGAGGATTCAGTCGAGGTCTGGTCTGCAGCTTCGGCAAGGTCATCTGGTGATTCAGGTAGCGCTCCCATACTGACGATTTGTTCTGCTGCATACGCTGCTTTTGGTTTACCTTCGCCTGCAATAAAGTCTCCTAAAACATCGTCAGACTCTATTCCCAACTCGTTAGCAAGCTTTTGAACCGCATCTTCTTTACTAAGTGAAGGATCTTTCTTCATCGAGTTATGAACAATGGTGGTCAGAGGCGTTACCGCGCTTTCTCCTGCAGGTGCTGACATCACAAAAGGTTCGGTTACTTCACCTTCTGTTTCATCGATGGCAGTGACGCTGTAAGCGTCTCCTGCACTAACATTACCGGTAGAATTGTTGTTGTCGCTATTACAGCCATAAATAGAGACGGTGAAGAATAAGCCTAAACTGACCTTGAATATTTTCTGCTTAATATCGTTATCCAGTTTGTTGTGGCAATATAAGTGATTAGTACAATTGATCAGTTTGTCAATAAGGAGGGGAATTGCATACGGTTTGAGTTTGTAAATTGTTCCAAAGATCACATTCGGTGCAGTTCTAAACAGCAGCTCGATTAAATAATCAGGTAGAAAATTTAGAGTAAATTAGTTGTCGTCACGTTATTAAGGTTGAACTGTTCGTGATATTCCTCGTTTATACGTTCGAAGAAGTGCGTTAACGGTTTAAAAGTTGCATGCAAGGATAAAAGAACGGTTGTCGTGTAAAATAACTTCTGGATATTAACTCGCGAAAACAGAGAGATTGACCTTATTGATGGGGCTTCGATTTCAACAGCGCTTTTATCTCCTCTAACTCTTGATGCAATGATTGTACTTGTTGGTGAGTAGCAAATATCTGTCTTGTTTGGTGATCGGCTGTGAGCTGCGGTAGTTCGGATTCATTGTCTTTTTCAGCTAGTGCATGTTCTGCTGTCATAGTCTCAATGACAACACCTATCATCATGTTTAAAAAAACAAATGCGGTCAGGAAAATAAATGTTAGATAGTAGACCCAACTGATGGGGTAGACCGCCATAGTTTCGTACATGACATCTGTCCAGTCTTCAAAAGTTGCAATACGGAAAAGGGTGAGCATGGATATGGATACATCCCCCCATAGTTCTTCGTTGATGTCGGAAAATACCAAGCTACCGATGACAGCATAAATGTAGAAGATGATAAACATTAGAACGGCGATATAGCCCATTTTTGGGATCGCCTTAAATAATGCGTTAATAAGTAATTTAAGCTGCGGTACGGCAGAGACTAAACGTAATACTCGAAATACACGGAGGAGGCGAGCGATTAAAATGCCTTGTCCCGCCGTCGGTATTAAACTGCCGATAACAATAACGGTGTCAAAAAGGTTCCAACCACTTTTAAAAAAATTGAGCTTGTTTTGGTATGAGAAGAACTTGATGATTATTTCAATCAAGAAGAATAGCAATATGAAAACATCGAGCCATTGAATTGCTCCGCTTAAAGCATCGGGTAGCTCAAACGTTTTAGCGCCGATGGTCAACGCAGCAAGTATGATCACAACTACAGTAAATGCTTGGAAGTACTTATTGTTGTTAATCGCGTTTAATTTTACATGCAAAGAGGAGAGCATAGATATTGCTCCTTCATATCTGATTATCACTTGTTACGTAAATGTTATGCCCAACACTGCGATTTTCGCTAGAAAATAATTGCGACATTTTATTAACAATTTGAAACTGACGTCAGATTAGAAGAGAAAAAAGGGAAGCCGAAGCTTCCCTAAACGTGCGACTGACTCACACTTAACCAAGAGAAGAACACAACCATCTCCTCTCGATATTCTAATCAGTCTTATTGCTCCAAAAAACTGATCCAAGGGCTGACCGTTGGACGAAGCTCCTTTGAGCTTGCGGCCTTTTTCATTGAGTTGAGCGCGAGTTTTGGCTGTTTCATCTCAAAGTGTGCCATTCCTTTTATGTATTGCAGCTCTGCTACTTGATCCTTAGTTGCGTTAGGCGCATAAGTCTTAGTGTATTCAGAGGCGACCTTATACTGTTTGTCTTGAAGCATAAGACGAGCAATACGGATTTGACTCTTGGCTGTTGGGCTCATCTCGTACGCTTGTTGATAGGCCAAAATCGCTTGGTCTACCTCTTGCGCTTGATGATAAAAAGACGCGAGCTTTTCAACATGCTTTTGCGTTTTCTCTATATTTCCTTGTTCCATCGCCAGCTTAAGTGTTTTCGCTGCTCGGTAAGGGATGCCCTGATAAGCCATAAAGTTGACTAGCCTTAAGTACTCCTTTTCACTTTCCAGTAGGTTGAGCTCGTAAGCGGCTTCTAGTGCTGCTAGTGAGTTTCGATCCTGGTTCATCTCCATGTAGATCCCAGAAAGCTGCATCCAATAACGCTTCTTCTGTGGATATTTGGAAGTGAGTGTCTTGAGTACACCTGCCGTGCTCTTGTACTGCTTAAGTTCATAATGAGAAGCAAGCAGTAACAGATACCAAGACTCACTCGGTTCTTTGGTCATCGAGATAGCTTTTTTGGTCGGTGGAATGGCGTTTTTGTAATTCCCCATTTGCACATAGGCACTTGCCAGTGTGATATAAGCATGAGCGTTTGGCTTGTCTTCAGTGGTTTTCGCCACGTCAAACCAAGCCTTCATGGTATTGACTGATTTTTGGTACTGCTCCTCGGCGAGATAGAGCTGAGCCAAACTGTAGCGTACTTGCTGCGCGACAGGCACGGGTAGGGCATTAACCTCGAGTGCTTGAGCAAAGTAGTTCGCCGCTTGTTTGTAGTCTTCACGAAGTGAGTACAGAAAACCCATCTGTTGTAGTAAGACGGCTCGGTCGTACTTTTTCTTCTTGGTAGACTCAATGGCACTTTCTAGCTTTTCTATGGCGTAAGTGTATTTTTCTTCTGCGATCCATTTTTGCACCTTGTTAACGGTACGAAATGTCTTGTCGGAAAGCTGAGGTGGATCCTGAGCGATAGCTGGGCTGCTTAAACAGCCCGCTATAAGTAACACAGAAGCCAATTTTTTGAACGTATTCATGTTCGACTCCTTAGTTGGTAGAAAACTCAATTTCTTGTGACATACGAGTACTGACCGCCTGTCCATCGATTTGCTTAGGTTTGAATGTCCATTTAGCGATAGTCTTTTTGGCAGCGCGGCCGAGGCCTAGCTTACGTGGGTTTTCTTTGAGGACTTTGACATCTTCAACCGTGCCACGTTCGTTCACAGTGAACTCAACCAACACCACTCCTCTTTCTATTCCAGAACGCGCTGCTTTACGCGGCATTTGCGGCTGGAACGTGGCCAGAGGTACTGGACCGTTATTGCCAAGAACTTGAGCTCCACCGCCTTGGGTGTAGTGACCCAACACAGAACCACCAGTGACATTCACAGGCAGATTTAGGTTAGGCATATCCATAGCGATCTGCTCCATCACAGGCTTGACCGTCGACGCCACTTTCATTTCTGGTGGCGGTGGAGGGCGTTTCGGTGGTGGTGGTTTTGGTAGTTCTCGTTTTTTCTCCTGTACATTTTCTTGCGGTTTAACGCGAATAAAATCGACCATACGAAGATCGTCACTCGACGCTAACTCGTGGCGCTCTTTGTTTACCAGCTTGTCCATCCCCCAGAAAAGTCCGAGGGCGACAACGAGCGCCAGTGCTACAGAGGCCAGATAACGCATAGGTTACCCCTTATCTGTAGCGGCGATGGAGATGTTTTCTACCCCAGCCATTTTTATTTGATCCATCACTTTAACCACGACACCGGCACTGGCTTCTTGGTCTGCTTGGATCACCACTGCACCTTCCGGACTTTCCGCTTTGAGTCGTTCGATGTTCGCGCGCACTGCATCGACTTCGATACGGCGCTTATCGACCCAAACATCGCCAGCTGCACCAATGGCAACCATAATGTTACCGTTTTTCACCACCTGCGCCGTGTTAGCGCTTGGCCTACTGACTTCGATACCAGCTTCTTTGACGAAGGAAGTGGTAACAATGAAGAAAATCAACATGATGAAAACAATGTCTAGCATTGGCGTCATATCGATCGCTGCTTCTTCATTGCTTTCGCTGCTATAGCGTCTTTTCATGACCTATATCCTTATAATTCCGTTTACTAAGCGACATGTTTTAGCTGGTCTTCCAGCTTTTGTGTGGTCACTTTTGCAAGATGATCCAATCGAGTGCTAAAGAACAAACCAGACAGAGAAGCGACCATTCCCGCAAGGGTTGGTATGGTTGCTTTTGAAATGCCTGAGGCCATGGCTCGCGGGCTTCCTGTGCCTACCACAGCAAGGATGTCGAACACGTGGATCATGCCGACAACCGTACCCAGCAGACCAAGCAGCGGACATAGTGCGATAAGCACTTTGACGACCGGCAGTCCTTTCTTGTTCTCAATATCCTGACGTGAAACAAGCTCTTGGCGGATCATTTTTGCGTTCCAGCTTTGATGCTCGGAGCGTGCAGTCCATTCCGCGAGTGTTTTCTTTGCCATTCGCGGAGCAACGGCTAAGAAATAAAACCAGCGTTCAAGTAGCACACTCCAGAGCAAAAAACTGAGAATAAAGATGGCGAATAAGACATCACCACCCATTCCTAAAAAGCGTCTTATCGACTCAAATTCTTCGACTAACCACCACATAGTCGCTCCTTATGCCTCTGACGAGTGCAGTTTTTCTTGGTAGCGAGCAATAAATCCAGCGCTTTGCTCTTCGAGTGTCTGAACCAGTCGACGTGCTTTACTATGGACTAGGGTGTAGAAGAACAGCAGTGGGATAGCGACAACGAGGCCAAGCATAGTGGTCACGAGTGCTTCTGAAATACCGCCGGCCATCAGCTTAGGATCTCCTGTACCGAAGAGTGTGATGGCCTGGAACGTACCAATCATACCCATTACTGTACCCAGTAGGCCGAGTAGGGGAGCAACGGAAGCAAATAGCTTAATTGAGCCAACGAAACGCTCGATTCGCGGTGCATTGCGCATAATGATCTCATCCAGTTTCGCTTCTAGATCTTCAAGGTTGCTGCCTTTATGTGATTGGTATGCTTCGATAACTTCGCCAAGAGGGTTACTCTTTAGTACTTCCTCAGACTTCGCTTGTTTACGCATTTTACCGCCGATGACTAGAAGGCGTAGGTAACAAGCGACCGCAATTAAGGCACCAATAAGACCCATACCCAAAATGATATAGCCGACGATGCCACCTTGATCGACGCGCTCTTTAACGGTTGGGCTTTGCACTAATAGTGAAAGGATCACACCACGTGATGGGTCAACAAACAGCGGTTGATAACTGTCTTCAGTGCTTTCAAACGGTGATACAAGGGTAGTGATGTTGGTAGATGGCTGACGAGACAGCTCTTCAAACTTGCCCGTTTGTGGAACGTACGTGACGTACTTACCGTCAGCGATAGCATTGAACTCACCCACTAAAGTGACGTCAGTTTGTGCTTCGTTACCTTCACCATAAACCACGGTGGCGTTAGCCTTTGATGTTTCACCAGAGGCCACAATTTGCTGAAGAATGGTGTACCAGAAACCTTCAAGCTCGGCTGTCGATGGGAGCTCTTTACTCTCAGCGAGCTTTGTCAAGAGTGCACCACGCTCTGGGAACTTAACCGCGTTTTGAGAGGCGTTAAATAGCCCTTTAAACTCACCCGCGTACTGTCTAAGGACACCAAACATTTCACCGAGAGTGCCTGAACGTTGGCGAAGAGTTTCAGTGAGCTCAGTGAGGAGGACATCGTTGTTATCAAATGTCGCTTTAAGTGTGTCGCCGCGAGTCGTTTCTTGCGCGAGTTGAGCTCGGGCTTTTTCAAGTAGCGCCTGCTGGTTATTTCGATCGGCTAAGAACTCTGCTTCACGCTCTTTGTTCTCTTTAGATTCTAGCGAGCTTTGCGATTTAACCGTTTTTAGAAGCTCGTTCATGGAAATCGGTTTGGTTTCTGCGCTCGCGACGCACGGCAAAAGCAATAGGCCAGAGAGCACAAGTGAGGCCATAGATTTAAATGCAGTCATTATTGTTTCTCCCCGGTGTAGATTGGTAGCTTGATCAGTGCTGGTGGCGCTTGCTTCTTAGCAACGCGTAGACCTTGTTGAACTGCGCCGCGATATTGCTCTGGGAGTGCCTCCCATTCGCGAGTTTGCTGATTCCACATGCCGGTTTCTAGACCGTCTGGAGATTGATAAAGAAGCGCTGTGCGACCGATGCGTAAAAAGTCATAAGTGACGACTTCGCCATCGCGCTCGAGGCTGGCTTTGTAAGATTCGATTGAGCGCGAGAAGCCTTCTTCAATTTGGTAGGCTTCCATTACCTTACGGTATTTCTCTGATGTCGTAACATCAGCACGATCCATTAGGCGTTTAAGCTCGGCAACACGTTTGCCACGCTCTTCGATTTGGAAGGGGAGGTCGAGCTCTATGAAGTCTTCGAGTGCTTGCACCATATTCAGCGTAAGCGGGACGACTTCCATTGCGGTTTGGTCAATTTGAGAGATCTGACTGTTGAGTGAGTTAATCTCGCCTTGTTGTGAGTTCACCATCTTTTCGATTTGCTGGTTATACGCTTTCATGCTGTCGATTTGACGCAACAAACCCTTGTATTCTGCTAGCATCGAGTCGGTATTTTCCGCGTATTTGTCGATTTTTGCCTGCGATGTTTGCGCGTTTTTGTTCGCTTTTGCTTGTGTAGCGACGACTTGGCCACTATCCGCAGCGTAGCTGGTTCCACCAATAGCGAGCATGGCTATGGTGAGACTACTCAGCGCGATATCCTTAATCTTCATGTGTGCATCCTTGTGTTATGTCAGTCGAAAAAAGCCGGCACGCGAACGTGCCGGAAACAGGAGGAAGGGATTAATTAGAATTTCATGTTTACATTGGCGTAGAAGTAACGGCCAATAACGTCATAGGTTGTGGAGTCTGTGTTACCCGAGATGGTGTCTAGGATAAGCGGTGGTGTTTCGTCAAACAGGTTGTTGACACCGCCAGACAGAGTGAAGCCGTTATCAAACGCGTAGCCAGCGCTCAAGTCATGGTAGAACATGGTAGGTACGCTAAAGTTGTATGTGTCTTGTGGGGCGTCAGCAGCCCCTGACAGTTCGTAGTCAACACCTGCGATCATGCGAGTATTCCAGTTCACACGCCATGCATCGCGAGTTACGCCCAAGTTAAGCGTTGAGCGGTACTTACTGTATAGGCCGATTTGGTCGCTGATGAATTTACCAGCGTAATCGACAACAGAGCCATCCGCTTGTGTGACTTCGTGCTTGAAGTTGTAGGTGTTGTCCCAGTTAGCTTTGAAGACGACGACGTCAAAGTCATGCACGTAGCGCAAGTTGAAGTCGATACCGTTTTTCTCAAGCTTACCTAGGTTTGTGGTACGAGCATCGATAGAAACAATGTCGCCGTTTCCGTCACGGGTGATCTTGTCACAGTACTCACCAGTTTTGGCACATTGATCCAACATCAACTGAGGGTCAACGTTGTCAATTAGGTTCTCAAGCTCTACCTGCCAGTAGTCAACCGTTGCAGAGAAACCCTCTGCGAATGATGGTGACAAAACAAAACCAAGTGACGCTGTGTGGCCTTCTTCAGGCTGAAGTTCTTGGTTTGAGCCGTAGAATACAGGGAACTGCGTGCGGCCACTGGTGTCTTGACCCGTAGGATCCGATAGAACATCCGCACTTTCTTGCGCGCCACCGTACAGATCAGCAATTGACGGGGCACGGAATACTTCATTGTAGGTACCGCGAAGCATCAAATCGCCAATCGGTTGGTACAAGAAGCTGTAACCCATAGTGGTCGCGCCACCAAATGTGGAGTATTTATCATGACGAGCGGTGATCTTTGCTTCCAAATATTCTGCCATCGTCACTTCGGACAGAATTGGAACCAGTAATTCGCCGTAGAATGAGTCAACTGTGTAGCCACCCGAGGTTTCTGATTCTGCATTACCCGAAGCGTTACCGAGAACAACTAATGCATCTGGTTGGTTCGCACCTTGCTCATCACGGTTTTGGTAACCGGCAGCAAAAGCGATGGTGCCCATCTCGGTTTCGTAGATGTCGCCCGTTACGTTGAAGTTGATGATTTGCTGTTGGTTAAAGCCGGTATCTTGGCGAGTGAATGTCGCGTAATCCAGTGCTTCTTGGCTTACGTTTCCAAGAATGTCCATGGGCACACAGCCAGCAATCACGTTACCACCCGCATCAAGACATTGACCATTTGCAGATGGACCTACCGCGTTACTCACGCGATCTTTCATAAATACGCCATCTTCAATTTGCTTGGTTTTGGTTTTACCCCAGTTGTAGTTGGCATCCCACGTCCAACCATTTTGGAACTCACCATCTAGACCTAATACAACACGGCCCGTATCTGACTCGAAGAAGCGATTACGACCACCGGTCTCAACCATGCGTCGGCGCCAATCAACGATATCAGAACCTGTGTTGTTGAATTCATTGTCTTTTGAGATAGGGTCATAGCCATTAAACTTACCGAAAATAGGTTCAGCTGCAAGTAAATAGTTGGACTCAGAGTTGGAGTAGAGAGCTTCGAATGTTGCCGTCACTGGACCAAGTATGCTGGTTTCACCTAGTAGGTAGTTGCCTTGAGCAGCAAGGTAGCGACGCTGCGCTGGGCGTTTTAAGTAGTTGTCCGGCGCATAGTTGTAGAGATCACCAGGCGCATTAAAGTCACGTAGAGTATCGCTGCCCTCTGGTCCAAATGTCTTACCATCGTAGTAACCCCATGGAGGAGCCGAGCTACCACTTTGGAACTGGCCGCCATAGCCATCATGCTGTTGGTCGGTATTGGCAAAACCACGATCACCGGCCATGATTTCATCTTCTTTGGTCATGCCTGCAGAGAAGGTAATATTACCGCGATCGTTTGATGCACCTGCGAGCATGCTGATGTCGGTCACCTGGCCATCGCTGTTTGATGTGGTGCCGCGCTTAGCATTAAGCTCGAACCCTTCAAAATTCTGTTTAGTGATGATGTTAACTACACCACCGATTGCATCAGAACCGTAGACAGAAGACGCACCATTTTTCAGTACTTCAATACGTTCTACCATTGCAGCAGGAATCATATTCAAGTCAACGGATGCGTCTGCCCCCGTGCCACCATTAACCATACGGCGGCCATTGACAAGAACGAGCGTACGTTCAGCGCCTAAACCACGTAAGTTGACCGTTGCTGCGCCGTTACTGCCGTTGTTTACAGATGTGCTTTGTACCGTACCACCCACGCCAGGTAATTGGTTCAAGACATCACCTATTGCAACTAGACCTGTATTTTCAATGTATTCTGATGAAAGGACTTGAACTGGCTCTGCGCCTTCCATCTCTACACGAGAAATGCGTGACCCAGTCACTTTCATTTTTTGAAGCTTTTCTACGTCCTGTTGTCCCGTTTCTTCAGCAAACGCTATAGGCACTGCGAATAAATTCGCGGTACCAAGCGCAAGACTCACTGCTACCGAGAGACATGTGCTTTTTTTTAACATCCTTGTACTCCGTTTCGCCAGATTTCCACTGACGTCTGTTGTGTATTGCATTTTTGGTTGAGTCGTTAACTCGGTGTTAACAACAAGCGCAACTTATGACGGGTTAAAAAAGTAATGTCAAATCAGCCAGTTAAAACGAATGCTAGTTTGTAAAAAGTATTATGTTCTTTAAATTGTCATTAAAATGGTGTTTTCTTGTAAGTAAGTTGCAAAAACTAGTGTGATTTATAAAAATTTCCATTGAATCTAGCAATTGCCGTAAAAGCAGATCATTATTCGATCTTACATTAAACAATTGGCATTTTATGCTGTTAATTCACGCGAACTTGAACTTATTGGCTAATTGCAAAGTTACACAATAATTCATCGCATAGACTCATCGTCTATAATCTAACCATTGGGGCAACAAAGCTTTAATGCATAAGCGATATGAGAGTCAATAGTATACTTGGTTCATACTGCTCATCTGAATATTTATGCACAATTAATGGATCGATTCTTACAATTTTATGTAGAGTCAATGCTCTATCTTCCAGTTTGATATATTGGAGAGGGTTTATTTATGAAATTTTGTTCTTTTTTTAAAATTATGAGTGTTATTAATTAAAAGTGACAGTGTTTGTGGTTTGTGATAAAAACGTTGTCGAAAATAAAGAGTGATAAAATTAATTGTCTGAGCAAGGAAGCCGAGTAATTAATTTTTAGCCAAAAATTAAAGGCTAATTAGTATCGCTATTTAGTGAACAGCAAACATGGAGAAGTTGATAAATGCTGTCTTATTTCCTTCGTCGTCTGGCACTCGTAGTGCCGACATTTATTGGCGTAACAATTCTAATATTTGCGATAACAAGGTTTGTCCCTGGAGGGCCAGTGGAGAGAATGTTAGCGAATATGCATTCTCAAGGAGATGGCGGCGGTTCCCTGTCCATGTCGGGCACAAACTCAGCATTATCTGAGGAGCAAATCCAAGAACTTAATGCATTTTACGGTCTCGATAAGCCTGTTCATGTGGCCTATTTTGAGTGGCTGAGCAATTTAGCTAGCTTAGATCTTGGTGAGTCGACCCGATATTATGAGCCTGTATCGGATATGATTGCCGAGCGTTTACCTGTATCGCTGTTCTATGGAGGGATGACTTTCTTTATCAGCTATTTTATCTCTATCCCTCTTGGTTACTATAAAGCATTGAAACACGGCTCTATTTTCGATTCAGTATCTTCCGTAGCCATCTTCGTTGGCTACGCACTCCCTGGTTATGTCGTTGGCGTGTTGCTGATCACACTGTTTAGTTATCACCTCGAATGGACTCCCATGGGAGGTTTTACGAGTGATGATTTTGAAGACTATGAGTTATTGTCCGAGCAAGTAAAAGATATAATGTGGCATGCCATACTACCGTTAATTTGTTACTTGATTGGTGACTTTGCGACACTGACAATGACTATGAAAAACAATCTCATGGAGAACCTATCAGCAGACTATATAAGAACGGCAATTGCCAAAGGTTTACCGTTCAAACACGCAGTAAGAAAGCATGCACTTCGCAATAGCCTGATTCCTATTGCCAGTCACTTTGGTAACTCATTGTTATTTTTTATGACAGGCGCATTTTTGATAGAAGTAATATTTAATATAGATGGCATTGGATTGCTTGGTTATGAGTCCATTATGGAACGCGACTATCCGGTCGTAATGGGAATAGTCGCAATTAATGCCATATTATTACTGTTCGGAAATATCATATCCGATATATGCGTCGCATTTGTTGATCCGCGCGTGAAGTTTGGGAGTTAGTTCATGGTTATTAGTCCTCTTACTAAGAAGAAGCTCATTAACTTCAGGCGAATCAAGCGAGGTTACTGGTCGTTTATTATACTGTCCACAATGTTAGTGTTGTCTTTATTTGCGGAGTTCTTAATAAATAGCAAAGCACTGCTGGTGAAGTATCAAGGTAGTTATTATTTTCCAGTTGTCAGTGATGTGCGATTAGGAATTGAATTCGGTCAAGACAGTGCTGGCGAGGCTAATTATCGCGCGTTACAACTCTCCTTTGAGGCGGAGGCGGAGGCGGAGGCGGGAGAGGATTTTGTCATCATGCCTTTAGTACCTTGGAACCCTTACGAGCAAGATTTTTCTGGCGAATACCCACCTAATGCGCCGAGCGTTGAGTCTAGGCACTTTTTAGGTACGGATGTGATAGGGCGAGATATTTTGGCTCGCCTAGTTTATGGCTTTAGGACGGCTATGGGGTTTGCGCTGCTTACTATGGCGGCGTCATACGCTATTGGGGTTGCTGTAGGCTGTGCCATGGGTTTTCTGGGTGGCAAGTTTGATCTGTTTGTTCAGCGTTTTATCGAGATTTGGTCAATGGTACCGTTCTTGTATGTGATTATGATTTTAGTGTCGATTGTGCAGCCGAGCTTCGCGTTGTTTGTGGCAATAAACGTGATGTTTGGATGGATGGGGATTACTTGGTACATGCGCACCATGACGTACAAAGAAGTCGCACGGGAATATGTATCTGCTGCCAAAGCATTGGGCGCTTCTAATATACGTATAGTATTCAATCATATCTTGCCTAACACCATGGTAATGATTGTCACTTTGGCGCCATTTACCATCGCTGCGAATATTACGGCGCTGACGGCGCTCGATTATTTGGGTTTAGGTCTCATGCCACCAACACCGAGTTGGGGAGAGTTGCTGCAGCAAGGAAAGTCGAATTTAGACTCCCCGTGGATAGTGACATCTGTCGTAACGGCTATTGTAGCGGTGTTGGTCATGGTGACGTTTATTGGAGAAGCAGTGAGAGCGGCCTTCGACCCCAAGAAGTTTACCCGCTATGTTTAAAATACACGGTTTGAATGCGGGCGAGTCTAGGACCGTATTAACCTTTTGAAAAAGGCGTTTGGGGCGTCTTGCGATTGGAAGTAAGGATAAGGATATCTCATGCATAAGAATACATTGTTGACTGCGGCAGTATTGGCTGCACTCTCTTTTGGCAGCAGCGCTAATGAACTCCCGTCCGGATTGACCTGGATTGATAATATGAATGAGCCGCTATTTGCTTCTGATGAAGCAAAGTTCGGTGGGACTTTGCGCACTCATATGTCGAGTTTTCCGCAAACGCTAAGAAGTGTGGGCTCCGATTCTAACTCGGGTTTACGGCACTACTTTATGGACGGTACTCCAAAACTTGCGGCGAGACACCCAAATACAGGTAATTGGATACCTCAATTAGCGGAAGCATGGGCCTATGGTGATGACAACCAAACGGTCTACTTCAAGCTCAACCCCGAAGCAAAATGGTCTGACGGTGAGAAGGTGGATGCCGACGACTACCTGTTCATGCTTACTTACAACCGTTCAAAAGACATTGTAGCGCCGTGGTATAACGACTTTTTCACTAACAAAATTGAAGACGTCAGCAAAATTGATGACTACACCATTGCCATCAAGTCAGCGACGAAAATGAGCCAAGAAGAGTTGATGATACAAATCAACTTGCCAAGCAATGGGCTTCAGCCAAGACCGGAGCACTTCTTTGCCAATCCTAAGAAGGATGAAAATGGTGATGGCATCGAAGACAATTTCGTGCGTAAATTTAATTTCAAGGCAGAGCCAACGACTTGGGCTTATTACATGTCCAATGTGAAAAAAGGCAAGAGCGTGACCTTTAAACACGTCGGTCAAGACTGGTGGGGTTACAGCAATCGCTATTACAAGAATCGTTACAATGTTGAGAAAGTGCGTTTAACGGTAATTCGTGACTCCGATATCGCACGAAAACACTTTGAGAAAGGTGATCTTGATGTGTTTGGTTTAGTGCTTCCAAGCCTTTGGCATGAGAAAGCGGATAGCAAACCCTACCAACAAGGCTATATCCAAAAATTTTGGGGTTACAATCAAACCGCTCAAGGTGCAGGTGGTCTTTGGATGAACACTTCAATGCCGCTGTTAGAGAGTCGTGATGTAAGAGCGGGTATCGTCTACGCCTCTGATTATGACGGCATGCTAAAAAAAGTGCTTCGTGGTGACTATCTTCGTATGCCTCACAGCATGGGGGCTGGTCATGGTGGCTACGACCGACCGAATAATCAAGCGCCAGCTTTCGATCCTAAAAAGGCAATTCGTTATTTTGAAGCTGCGGGCTTTAACAAGGTCGGTGCGGATGGAATTCGTGTCAATGACAAAGGTCAGCGCTTGAGTTTCGATATTACTTACGGCTACCCACCACATACTCCAAGAGTTGCATATCTCAAAGAGCAAGCGAAACAAGCGGGGTTGGAGTTTAATCTCAACCTAGTTGATGGATCGTCAGCCTTTAAGTTCATTTTAGAGAAAAAACACCAGCTTGCTTTCTTACATATGGGCGGTGGCGAAATCCCGGCGTATTGGGAGTATTTACATTCAGACAATGCTAAGCCGCAAACCAATAATCATACCTTCTATCAAAACCCAGACATGGACAATCTGATCGACCAGTATGTGGTTGAGTTTGATGTCGCGAAAAAGCAGCAACTGTCTCATCAGATCCAACAAAAAGTGTCAGATGAGTACTTAATTGTTCCTGGTTATATGGTGCCATACACTCGTGAAGCGCATTGGCGTTGGCTACGGGTACCAGAAAAAGGCATGACTAAGCTGACTGAAACCATGTTCTCGGTAACGGATGTGGCAAATTTTTGGATTGATAGCGATGTAAAAACACAGACCAAGTCAGCCCTGAAAAAAGGCGAAAGCTTTGAGCCTGTCACCATTATCGACGATACCTATAAACTGTGAAGAGTAGCGAGCAGGGAGAGGTAATAATGCAAGATGATGTGATATTAAGTGTAAGAGACCTCGCGGTACGTTTTTATAACGATGAGGGTAATCGTGAGGTACTGCACGGCGTGAGTTTCGATGTAAAAGCGGGGCGCACTTTGGGTATTGTGGGTGAATCTGGAAGTGGAAAGAGTGTTACTGCCATGTCTATTATGGGACTTTTGCCAAAACCATACGGAGAGGTCACAGCAGGACAGATTCTATATCGTGATACTGATTTACTTCAGTTAATACCTGAGCAAATGTACGCGATGCGGGGTGACCGAATATCGATTATCTTCCAAGACCCTATGACAGCGCTAAATCCAGTGCAGAGCGTTGGCAAACAGCTCAATGAGGTGTTAGAGCTGCATCGTCCGGAGCTGAACAAAGTCGAGCGTCGTGCTACGTCATTGGAGATGCTCACTAAGGTTCGGATACCACTTCCGGAAAAGCGTCTTGATGAGTATCCTCACAACCTGTCTGGGGGAATGCGTCAACGCGTTATGATAGCAATGGCGCTCGCTTGTAAGCCTGACATCTTGATATGCGATGAACCTACCACGGCGCTCGATGTCACTGTGCAGGCGTCTATTTTGGAACTTATGCAGGAGCTACAGCGAGAGACTGGTATGTCGATGATTTTTATCACACATGATCTAGGCGTCGTAGCTGAGATCTGCGATGACGTAGCAGTGATGTTCGCGGGGCGAATTGTCGAACAAGCCGATGTCTTTGAGCTCTTTGATCATCCTAAGCATCCATACACCGAACGTTTACTGGGTCTGATACCGAGCTTAGAGAATCCACCAAAACACAAAATTGATATTAAACCGATTACCGAAGACATGTTCCATTAAGGTAATCCTTTGAGTTACAGACTCTTAAGGTATTTAGATGAGTGAATTACTGAAGATAACGGACTTGAAGCAGTATTTTCGATCTGGCAGTGGCATTTTCCGTCGCGGCTACGTGATGAAAGCGGTGGATGGCGTTTCATTATCGATAAAGTGCGGAGAAACGCTGGGACTTGTCGGGGAGTCAGGATGTGGCAAAAGCACATTGGGCAGAACGATTTTAAAGCTGCTTGAGCCGGGTGATGGAAAAATATTCTTTGAAGGCAACGACATTACTAAGCTGTCGCCAAAGGCTATGCGTCCGCTTCGCAAAAAAATGCAAATTGTGTTTCAAGATCCAATGGAGTCATTGAACCCAAGGCACACTGTTGGGATGATTTTGGAAGAGCCGTTTATCATCCATAAATTAGGAAATCCGATCGAGAGGCAGAAATGGGTAAGAGAACTACTTGAGAAAGTAGGCCTGCCAGAAGACGCCATTGATCGATATCCCCATGAGTTTTCTGGTGGGCAGCGTCAAAGGATTGGAATAGCGCGAGCTATAGCGGTTAAACCTAAGCTGCTTATCTGCGATGAATCCGTATCGGCTCTCGATGTATCGGTGCAGGCGCAAATTCTCAACTTGCTGCTCGATTTACAGCGTGAACTCAATTTGGCCATTATTTTCATTTCCCATGATCTGTCGGTGGTGAGACACGTTTCGGATAATGTTGCGGTGATGAAAGCGGGCAGGGTCGTGGAATATGGCACTAGTGATGAGGTGTATCGCACACCAAAGCATGACTATACGAAGACTTTATTATCCGCTATACCTATTACTCACCCAAAATATCGAAAATCAAGAAGCTAGATAAACTTCATTAATTACACAAAAAAGCTCGGGCAAAAATGACCGAGCTTTATGTATAAAAAGGGCTATTTACAACGCGTTTTCTAAGATCTGACGTGATACATCTATGGTGATGGCTTGATTTTCACCAAGCTTGAGATAGCCGTTGTCTTCGAGTTTCTTAATCACCGCTTCTACAGCCTCAGATTTGTCGCCTTCAACTTCTGAAAGGCGCGTATCTACCTTCAATTTGGCATAGAAAGCCTCGATTGCATTGATGGTGCGTTCGGCTAAATCGTCACTCGACGAGAGACCGAATACGTTTCGACCCATCTGCTCGATTTTTCCTTGCTTAAACTCCATTTGGCTGCGAAGTAGTGACGGCTGAACAATGGCTAGCGAACGTGCGTGATCCACGTGCCAAAGGGCAGTAAGCTGGTGGCCTATCATATGCGTCGCCCAATCTTGTGGCATACCAGTACCAATTAGGCCGTTTAGAGCTTGGTTCGCTGTCCACATTAGATTCGCTCGCCATGCATCATCACGTTGCTCAAACGAGTCTCCGAGCACTATTAGATTGCGAAGCAGCACTTCAGCATAACCTTCTTGAACCATGTGACCTGTTGGCGAGGTGATGTATTGCTCGCAGACGTGTACCCAAGCGTCAACTAAGCCATTGATCAGTTGGCGTTCAGGTAGAGTTTTCATAGCATCTGGGTCTAGAACAGCGAATGCGGGTCTGACAGTAGGCGATAGGAAACCGAGCTTTTCTTGGGTCGCTTTCTTAGTCACAACGGCGCCCATGTTTGACTCAGAGCCGGTAGCTGGCAGTGTGAGTACGACACCTAGCGGAATCGCAGTTTCTGGTTTGTAGACTCCGGTGATCAGATCCCAACTATCGCCATCGTGCAAAGACGCGGCGGCCACGTATTTGGTGCCATCTATGACGCTACCGCCACCCACAGCAAGCAAATACGTGACGTTTTCTGCTTTCACTATGTCGATGGCTTTATCAAGAGTTTCTTTTGTTGGATTAGCCTCAACGCCTGAGAACTCGAGCCACTCATGATCGCCCAGTGCTGCGGTTACTTGGTCATAAACGCCGTTCTTTTTGATAGAGCCGCCGCCGTAGATAACGAGGACTTTTGAATCTTTTGGGATGCTATTGGTGATCTGTACAATCTGACCTTGGCCAAAGTGAATCACAGTAGGGTTTACGTAGCTGAATTTCATGACTTTGCCTTTTGACTAGTATAGGTAGCTTTGGATGTATTGCCTTGTATGTATAACCTGGAGAATTGATTCCCGGTTAATTTAATGCTGTTACTTATACTTGGGGCAAATAGATCAGGCTTCAAGGGGAAGCCTGAGTCAGATTGGTTTATTTCGAAGAGTGTGATGGTGTCAAATTAGCTACAATTTGGCGCGCTACCTGCGATTTGACGCTCTTGTTGAAGCTCTTTGTGTAAAGCTTCCAACTGGACTTTTGCTTGGTTTACATCGTTCATACTAGAGCTGAGTTTGACGTATTTGCTCACCGCTCTATCAACACCTTCTGTGTTGTCACGGTCGTAATCAATCAAGCCTTGCATGGCGACGCCTGCTTCTTTGTAGGATTGCTGTGACGCTTCCTCAGCTCTTAGTGCAGCACGGTAAGCATCATCATGCTGACAAGCTATCAATGCTGTTACGGAGCTTTCTACATCGGGACCGAATTCAAGCATTGGTTTTGCCGGTGGAGGTGGGGCGCTTTCCGACGCTTGCTTGGCTTCTGCCTGTTGGTCTTTGGCATACCCATCCACAGCACCTGCAGTCCCCCCAGCCAGAGCGCCAGCTGTTACGTTGCGGCTCAAACGATATGTATCGACTTCACCATCAACAATGAGGTCAGTTAATGCGCCAAGCATTCCTGCAGACACTGCGCCTACAGCTGCGCCTTCTGCGGCTCCTTGGGTTGTGTTGGCACCGCACCCCACTAGCAAACTAGCTGCGATAGCACTCGCTAAAAGCGATTTTAACTTCATGGTTTCCATCCTATGTAACTGACTGTAATAAAAGCATTATAGGACGATTTTGTTGAAAATAGATCGACAAAATCTGAATTGCTTTTTGACCGACTA
Organism: Vibrio sp. CB1-14; assembly: GCF_040412085.2. Classification (NCBI taxonomy): domain Bacteria; kingdom Pseudomonadati; phylum Pseudomonadota; class Gammaproteobacteria; order Vibrionales; family Vibrionaceae; genus Vibrio; species Vibrio chaetopteri. The sequence goes on from NZ_CP115921.1 coordinate 1,377,673, forward strand.
AAAAACAGTATTTTTGTCTAGAGCGAAACGCTGTAGATGAAAGGTTATGTAACATTCTTCACCATCGAAAAATTGGGTTGTTGCTGCAAATTAAGTTCTAGTCATTTACATCTAAGTAGCAAATTATTGCGAGGCATTTCTTAATAAAACCTATTAAAAATCTCAATAAGCGCAAATTTCACCCACTTAATTTTCTTGGTAACTAAAGTGTTTGTGATTTATCAATCGGTCGCTAGCTATATATTCTTCAGGTGAATGGGCTTGTTGGGTATGGATGTCTAGTGTTAAACACTGCTTAATGGAAAATAAACCAATGGAAAATTCTATTCAGAAGGAGCTGGTGAATACTGGCAGTAAACTGAGTTTACTGGCTGTTATTTGCGCTGCTACGATCTACTCACCAATTTCAGCTGCAACTACTACGCAGCCTGACTGTCGACCTGATGGTCTCTATCAAACCCCAGGTGTTCAAGTTCCCTACTGCACGATTTACGATGCAGAAGGGCGCGAGATCATGGGAGCCGATCACCCAAGACGAGTGATTGGCTATTTCACCAGTTGGCGTTCTGGTGATGACCCGCAGGCTGCCTATCTTGTTAGTGACATACCTTGGGAGCAGCTCACTCATATCAACTATGCATTTGTCAGTATAGGCTCTGATGGCCAGGTTAATGTTGGTGACGTTAACGATCCGACCAACGTAGCAGTTAATAAAGAATGGTCTGGGGTAGAAATCGATCCCGCTCTTGGCTTTAAAGGACACTTTGGTGCACTGGCGACAGCTAAAAAGAAACACGGTGTAAAAACGCTTATTTCAATTGGTGGCTGGGCTGAGACCGGTGGTCACTTTGCTCCAGATGGTACACGAATCGCCGATGGCGGTTTTTATACGATGACGACCAACGCCGATGGATCTGTAAACACCCAAGGTATCGAGACGTTTGCCAGCTCTGCTGTTGAAATGATGCGAAACTATCAATTTGATGGTTTAGACATTGATTACGAATACCCAACTTCAATGTCAGGAGCGGGTAACCCAGATGATAAAGCCTTTGCCGAGTCCAGGCGCCCGCATTTGTGGAAGTCTTACGAAGTCCTAATGAAGGTGCTGCGTGAGAAGCTTGATGCGGCGAGTGCGCAAGATGGCGTTCATTACATGCTGACGATCGCAGCACCTTCGTCGGGCTACTTGTTACGTGGTATGGAAACCATGTCCGTTAATCAGTACCTCGATTACGTTAATATCATGACCTACGATTTGCACGGTGCCTGGAACGACCACGTGGGTCACAACGCAGCGCTCTATGATACGGGCAAAGATTCTGAACTTGCGATGTGGAATGTTTATGGCACTGCCGCTTATGGTGGGATTGGTTATCTGAATACGGATTGGGCGTATCATTACTTCCGCGGCTCGATGCCAGCAGGTCGAATCAATATTGGTGTTCCTTATTACACTCGTGGATGGCAGAACGTTACCGGTGGTACCAATGGCTTATGGGGTAGGGCACCGTTACCAAGTCAATCAGAATGTCCAGCGGGCACGGGTGAAGGTGAGAAGAACAACTGTGGCTATGGTGCGCTGGGTATCGATAACATGTGGCATGACAAAGATGCCAATGGCAATGAGATGGGCGCAGGCTCTAACCCAATGTGGCATGCCAAAAACCTTGAAAAGGGTATTTGGGGCTCTTACGCCGAGGCGTATGGCCTAGATCCAGTGAATGATCCTACCGATAAGTTTGTTGGTACCTATACGCGTAACTACGACAGTGTTGCAGTGGCTCCTTGGTTATGGAATGCAGAGAAAAATGTCTTCCTTTCCACTGAAGATGTCGATTCTATCAATACCAAAGCGCAGTACGTCATCGACAAGGAGATTGGTGGCATTATGTTTTGGGAGTTAGCGGGTGACTATAACTGCTACGTCCTTGATGCTAATGGTAACCGTGGTGCAGTTGATTTAACGGAGAGTGCGTGTGCGACGGGTAATGGTGAGTACCATATGGGTAACAGCATGACCAAGGCCATGTACGACAAGTTCTTGAGTGCTACGCCTTATGGCAACAAAGTTGCTACAGGAGGGGTGCCTGAAAAAGCGGTGGATATCACGGTTTCCATCAGTGGTTTCAAAGTCGGTGACCAAAACTATCCAATTAATCCGAAAGTGACCTTTACCAACAACACGGGCAGCGATCTTCCTGGTGGTACTGAGTTCCAGTTTGATATTCCTGTTTCTGCGCCAGATAATGCGAAAGACCAATCGGGTGGTGGTTTGAAGGTGATTGCTTCGGGCCACACGAGAGCGAACAATATTGGTGGTCTTGATGGACCAATGCATCGAGTAGCGTTCAGTTTACCAAGTTGGAAGAACTTAGCGGCTGGTGCCACTTACGAGCTGGATATGGTGTATTACTTGCCAATTTCTGGGCCTGCTAATTACACCGTGAATGTAAATGGCTTAGATTACGCGTTCGCATTTGAGCAGCCTAATCTTCCGCTTGCAGACCTAAATGCAGGTGGCGGTAACGGTGGTGGTACAGGCGGTGGGGGTAGTGATACTTGTAGTCTTACAGGCGTAAACGAGTACCCGAATTTCCCTAACCTTGATTGGGAAGGCAAGCCAAGTCACGCCAGCGGTGGTGATAAGATGAGCTATCAAGGTGTCGTATATAAAGCGAAGTGGTGGACGAATTCGGTACCGGGAAGTGATGGAAGCTGGGAAAAAGTGTGTGTTATCTAATACACGAGAGTAACGAACACCCATGAACAAAAGCCGCTCGGGGGAGAGCGGCTTTTCTGTATTTTTTAATTGGGTATTATTCAAGGAGAAACAATAGCTTAACTATTCAAAAACATAGCCTTCAGGGATCACTACAATGCCTTTCTCTGAAATATGAAAGCGTCGAGCGTCTTCTTTCGGGTTCACGCCGATCACTGTGCCATCAGGAATATTGACGTGCTTATCGACGATACAGTTGACCAACTGACAGCCTTCCCCCACCGTCACTTCACCAAACAAGATGCTATCGGCAATGGTTGCGCCATCATTGATACGTACATTGGATGACAAAATGGAATGGTGTACAGAGCCTCCGGAGTTCACCACGCCATTGGCGATAATAGAGTTAATAAAAATACCTTCGTTACCCGTCGCCGAAGGTACAGTGCGCGCTGGTGGAAGCTGAGGCTCGTAGGTGCGAATTCCCCAGTTTTCTTGATATAAGTTCATGGGAGGAACGGGCTCTAGCAAATCCATATTTGCTTCATAAAAAGAATCAATGGTGCCGACATCACGCCAGTAACAATCACGCGCTACACGACCCTTGTCATCACCAAAGTTGTATGCGTAGACTCCTTGCGAGTCGATAAGTTTAGGTATGATGTCCTTACCAAAGTCGTGACTTGAACTGTCGAGCTCCGCATCTTGCTCCAGTGCTTGTTGCAGCGCTTCCATTTCAAACACATAAATCCCCATAGAAACCAAAGAACGATTTGGATCGTCTGGCATTGAGGCAGGATCGCTCGGTTTTTCGTAAAAGTCGGTGACTTGCTTTTGCTCGTTGGTGGCCATAACACCAAAGGCCGTTGCTTCTTCTCGAGGGACGTCCATGCAGGCCACAGTGAGTTTAGCACCACTTTGTTTGTGTTCCTGGACCATGGCTTCGTAGTCCATGCGATAGATGTGGTCGCCGGACAAAACCACCACATGCTTGGCTTCACTTCGCGACAGCAGCCACATATTGTGATAAATCGCGTCCGCAGTTCCTTCGTACCAAGCTCCTCCCTTTCTCATCTGTGGGGGGACCACAGTAATGTATTCTTTGAGTTCTGGGTTGAAGATGGACCAACCATCACGGATATGTTTATGTAAAGAATGGGATTTGTACTGGGTCAGAACCAATATTTGACGAAGGCCTGAATGCAAACAGTTGGTTAGCGTGAAGTCGATGATCCGATATTTTCCGCCAAAAGGAACTGCTGGCTTGGCTCTGTCATCGGTTAGGGGGCTTAACCGTGAGCCCATGCCGCCCGCGAGGACGATGGTAAGAACGTCTTGCATCTTATTTCTCCCTGAAATTGTGCAATTAGAGTAGGTCTAGTCTTTTACCTTTCAAGAAACACGCCAGAGGCTAACGTGTTGAATATCAATGAAGAGCTTAGTTGTTGACGGTGTGATTGCACCAATTTAGGGATGAAGTATGACAGGATGCACGTTTGTTGTGCTTGAGATTTATTGATGTTTCAACTTGGTGCAAAATAAGGCAGATATTGGGGTTATTGCGTTGTGAGCAGCTATTTGTCACCAAACAAGATTAAAGCTGTACAGCGCTTGTCTTGAAAGCCAATTGTGTTCTTGTTTTACATTGTAAATTGAAGCGGCGAATCGACACTAAAATTTGCGAGTTAGTGCCGATTCTCTAGATGAGTGATGTGCAATGATCAGTCGTTGAGATGCGCTGTGACTTTATTTAAGACCAGTTTAAACCAGGCGGTATAGGCTTGCGGCTGAGCGATTATTCCCTGTTCAATCGCACTGATCGTTTGCCATTCACACGTTTCTGCCTCGCGGGGGTTGATATCTAATGTGACATCGCTGCTTTGTGCAATCACAATATGATCCAACTCGTTTTCTGTAAGGCCATTGTCGAACTTGGCAAGATAGCTAATAGTACCGATATCGGTAAATGTTAAAGCGTCTCGGATACCGAGCTCTTCTTCTAGGCGACGTTTTGAGGCATGAATGATGTCTTCGTCGGGTCTAGGGTGAGAGCAGCAGGTGTTGCTCCAAAGTCCACCACTGTGATACTTGTTTGACGCACGTTTTTGCATTAGGAACTCAAGTTCACCATCACGATAGCGATACAGCATGACTGAAAAGGCTAGGTGACGAAAGCCCATTCGGTGTGCATCTAACTTATCTTCGGTTCCAATTGGGTTTCCAAATTTATCGACAACAACAACGAGATCTTCAAGCATAGGTACTCTCATGGTGTGGCAACCGCGACATCCACTGTTCGCTGTACCAGTTTAAAAAGCTCACTCAACTCCTGTTGTGAGCGCGAATCATACCACCAAAGATTTAAATAGCACACAGATTGAAAGTACGGCGAGAAAATCAGTAAGATCGTCTACATTCTCCGGTACTTACGGCTCAATTTTTGAACGTCGAATACTTTTACCGTCATATCTTCTGGCCAATAGGTAGGGTGCCAGCCAGCTTTTTGTTTGAGGTGCTGAAGAAAATGAATAGGACTTGGTAGCTGCTCCCAAACCTGAGGAAGAAACAGTGCGGCTTTTTTTTCATCAGACAACGTCAGTCCACATTTGTTATTGGTAAGATAAGCAATGAGTGCGGATTCAGAAACAACATCGAGGGATTTAGGCTCCGTCAGAACCGATATTTCGATCTCCAAACCATCGACTTGCGATTTTTGCAGTGGTAGAAACCGTTTATCCTGACAGCAACTCGCCCAAGCTTTGCGCATCACCTCTAGAACTAATGGTACTTTAGGGACTGTGGTTCCAATGCAGCCTTGAAGCTGGCCATCGACATGTAGACTGACAAAGCACGCGCCTTTTTCTGCTATGGCTTTTGGATAGTCGTCAAGTCGCACTTTAGGTAAAGGCTTTTCCGCCAAATAACAGCTCACGGTGACTTCAACCATATCGAGTAGCTTTGATAGTTCCTGATTGGTTAGCGTTTTATCTTGATATTGCGTAGCTGACATAACCTACCACCTTGTTTCTATCGCCATGAGGGCTGTCTCCTGAATTGGTGCGAGACAGTCGTTTTAATTGGCATCGTTGTTGTTTTATGAGCTTATTTGCTGCATTGATTCCAAGATAGCCGCAGGCTTCTTTACTTGTTAGCGGTTTACCAGCTTCTATTTTGTTACAGCTTTTAGTATCAATGTCGTCACACTCTTCGTAAGGATGGAAATGGCTGAGATCCGAGCTAATGACAAGGAGTGTTGTATCGTCCCAGTAAGGTTCGATTAGGTGAGCGACATCGATGGGATCTACCGTGCCAGTTAGCAAAGGAATCAACTCAAAATCGGACAAGCAATGCTGCAAAAAAGGTAGTTGCACCTCGAGGCAGTGCTCCTCAGCGTGGGCATGATCATTGTAGTGACAGTGAGGGTCGTTGACCAGGTGTTCGATCGCCCTAGTGTCGAGAGGTATATTGCCAAGTGGAGTAGAAAAGCTGCGATGTTTCGGTAGCGCACAACCATGGAAGGCGACACGATGATTTGGACCCACTAAGAGTACTCGTTTAAATTGATTTTTCGTATCCTTTAGTAGGCTATAAGCCGCAGCTGCGGTAGAACCCGAGAAGATAAACCCTGCATGCGGAACAATCAGCCCTGACAACGGATGGTTGTCATCGAGTTTTGCGACCTCGTTATAAAGGGATAGCAACTGCGTGAGGTGTTGATGCAGCTGATTGGCATCGGCAAAGTAAAATCGACCCGCGACAGCGGTTGGTCGCACTTCCATGTCGCCTCCATAATCCCTGTAGGGCTAATCTATACTCTAATGAGTATAGATTTTGTGGAGCCTAGGTGCAGGCTGAAATAGCAATGTGATGGTCAAGGTGTGAGATGGGGTCAGTAGGTAGCATGTACCCGACAGAGTATTGGCAGCCGTTACCAGATGGCCGTATTCGTTGTACTTTGTGTCCGCGTTACTGCTCTTTAAGAGAAGGAAAGCGCGGTGCTTGCTTTGTACGTCAGGCACATCAAGGTGAAATTGTACTCACAACCTATGGCCGCTCCAGCGGATTTTGTATTGACCCGATTGAAAAGAAACCACTCAATCATTTTTATCCCGGTAGCTCAGTGCTCTCTTTTGGTACCGCTGGATGCAACCTCGGTTGTAAGTTTTGTCAAAATTGGAATATTAGTAAATCTCGTCAAATGGAGTCATTGAGTCGGCGAGCAACTCCTCAACAGATTGCAAACACCGCTAACGTTCATCATTGCGACAGTATTGCGTTCACCTACAACGACCCGGTTATTTTTTTAGAATACGCGGTCGAAACCGCTATGGTGTGTCGCGAAGTGAATATCCACACCGTTGCCGTGTCTGCTGGGTATATCAATGAAAAGCCGAGAGAGCAATTTTTCTCAGTGATAGATGCGGCTAATATTGATCTAAAAGCGTTTTCAGAACGTTTCTACAAAAAGGTTTGTGGTGGAGCGCTCGCACCTGTTTTGGACACACTCAAATATTTGCATCAAGAGACATCTGTGTGGTTTGAACTGACGACGCTATTGATCCCTGGCGAAAATGATAGTGAGCGCGAAATAGATCAAATGACTCAGTGGGTTGTCGAGCATTTAGGGGGCGATGTTCCACTTCATTTCAGCGCTTTTCATCCTGATTTTAAAATGATGGAAACGCCTCGGACACCTTCGAACACGCTTGTCATGGCGAGACATATAGCTTTGCGAAATGGGCTAAATTACGTATATGTCGGTAATGTCCATAATGAACAGTGCAGTAGCACCTATTGCCCAAACTGCGGTCATAAAGTGCTGAGTCGGAATTGGTTTGAGTTAGGAACTTGGGCGCTTACTGAAACGGGTCGGTGTAGTCATTGCGATACTCAAATTGCCGGGCGTTTCGCCGTGAATTCCAAACCCTTCGGAAGACGACGAATACCCGTTGATATTATTTAGTAAATCATAGAATTGTCAGCAATAATTTAGAGCGTCTCAAAGTTGATAATGGAAATTATACTTTAGTCTTAAAGGGTTGATCGTTACCGATTGAGTCGCTAATGTAGTAGTTAAACAGACCGGAGTATCAGGAGATAGACATGGATGTAGTCGTAATGCTAACCAACGGACGTTTTGGTGTTCTTGAAGATTGTGACAAGCTTGAATTAGAAGGTCAGATGGTCGAGTGTTGGGTTGAGGAAGAAGAAGGCTTTGAACTAGCGACAGGTGAAGTGGAACGCGTTCTTTAGATTTTAATACCAACTAAATTAACAAATAAAACCCCGCAATTGCGTTCGCTTTGCGGGGTTTTGTTATTTGTGCGTAGTAGTTTCTATTTAGCCGCTGTTGCTTAATTGCGTAATTAAGCTTGTTGTGCTGTTAGGGCACGCTTTTCAAGAAACTTAGCGATAGCAGTAACACCAGCAATGTACATCGCACCACCAAGAAGTGCTACAGCCATCCAAGAGAAACCGTGCTCAACAACGTGATCTTTGTGAAGAATACACATTACTACGTACGCGAATGTGATGTAGCTGAATGCAAAGTGAGCGATAGGACCCATGCCGATAGTGACAAGTACTACACCAGCAACGTAGATGTAGAATGCGTTCTCACCACCAACGACTGGAGCTAGCGCACCAAGTGTTGCTGGGATCAACATACCCATTGCGATACCAACGATACCCGCTGCAAAGATGTTCTTTAGCTTAGATAGGTCGAACTTCGCTTCAAAGAAGAAAATAAGCGCTAGGAAAGCAGGCCATTTGTCGTGGATACCTAGTTTCTGAAGGATAACAGTGCCAGCTACGATCCAGAGCGTTAGCATAAGCGTTTTAGTCATGTGCGCTGAGTTGAATACTTGATTCATGATTTGTTCTCATAGGGTGTATGTAAGAAGTTTGGGCGCGGAGTCTATAGTGTGTTGCGTGTTGGGTCACTAGGGAAAAAATGGCAACCATAGTGAATATTGGAAGTATGAAGGTCTTATTGATAGCTATATGAATTGGTGTATAAAACTTGAGCGTTGGCTATTTTGGAGCTGAATAAGGCGGAGATTAGAATTAAGGTTGTCTATTAGAGCAAAGGAACTAACTCTGGGCGTTGAGGTAAAAATGGTGCGATGGAATGCGGGTGTTTTGTTTGAAAAATGCCCAATTGAATGAAACTTACCCTCTCAGCCACATTTGGAAACAATGCTTCACGGTTTTACACTAGCTCGAAACGGTTTGATAAACATCTTCGCTACCAACACGCGGGTTAGGGTGATTTAATGAAACCTGTGTTTAGTTGTTCTGTCCACTTCAATTAACCACACACATCCAACATTGTATTGATGTTTGCCCTGCTGTGAAAACAGCAGGGCGTTTTTATTTGATTAATGTGTTGCGTAATCGCAGCCTGCTTGGTGGGTCAATGTTTGGCGCTGTGGTTCAGGTAGAATAGTCCAATGAATACCTTCTAATGCTCCAGCTATGCAAAATAGTAGGTTAACTCCAGGGTGTTTGTCTTGACTGATACACACTGCCTTGAAGGCATTGACTGGACCGCGCTCTCTTAGCTCGTCAATAGAATGAATTCCTGCTTTGCGAAGCATACGCTCGGTTTTGTACTGCATGTTTGGAAGGTCTTTGATTCGCGTTGGAGTCTCTTTGCGTACTTTCTCTTTAAGTCCCGCGCTCCAGACTTCTTCGCATAGAGTCGCTACTTGCTTTTGACTGTGCGCGACGGTTTCTGGCAGTGAGTAGTAGTTCGATAGACTAGGGTAGTTACGTGAATGCGCCCGCCAGTTAAACTCATAAGGTGTGCACCCTAGCGCCTTAAACTCTTCCTTCAAACTTGAACTGCTTGCCCTAAGGTAGATATCGTCGCCCTTTATTAGTGCAAACATGATCCCACCAGAGAGCACCCCTTTTCCTCCAAAAACAGAACGAACGCTAATGTCGTCCAGTGCGGTATGAGCTTCGATAGACTCTACAAAGGTTTCCAACATCATATTTCTCTCCTTGAAATGTACTTAGCGTCTTCAAATGACGGCTATCAAACTAAAACTGTGATACATCTTGCATTAAGTGTTCCAACTTTTAGCTTGGTTACAAAATTATGAGAGTTTTGCTGTTTAATCCGCTGGATACAGGTATGAATGTGGCGGCGAGTCATCCTGTCAGGTTCAATGAGAATTTGTTCTTCTTCAAGTATACTATTCCAATTCCAACTCAGATTTTGACATCACAGAACGAGGTGATGTGCCAGGAGTAAAACATGCAGGCCGGAAACATGTTCAGCCAAATTCCATCTCAACTACCCGAAGAGATATTCGAGGATCTCCTCACCACTGACAACCTGAGAATAGAGCGCATTCTTTCTGATGGGCATTTTACCCCAGAAGGAGACTGGTACGATCAAGAGCAAAGCGAATGGGTCATGGTGATGCAAGGTCAGGGGATCATTGAGTATCATGATGGTGCTATGCTGACCCTAAATGTTGGTGACTACGTGAATATTCCCGCGCACATCAAACACCGCGTTAAATCCACCTCTGCTGATGCCGTCACGATTTGGCTGGCTATTTTTTACGGCTAATCCTTTTTTAGACAGACTATTACGCAAAGAGAAAACGGTAACCGAAATGCTTCAGAAAGAAAACTTAATAAAACTAGCCCGTATGCAAATGCCTTTCGGTAAGTACGCCGGGCGAGTACTCATCGACCTACCGGAAGAGTATTTGCTTTGGTTTCGAAAGCAGGGTTTTCCGGAAGGGGAGCTGGGGCTTTTGATGGCGTTGGCCCTTGAGATGAAAATTGAAGGGCTAGATAGTGTCATAAAGCCCCTAAAGCGAATGTAATTTGCCACAGACTTAAATAAAAGACTTACTATGAATTTTGGTATCGAAGCATTGAGACTTCATCAACTGGAAGTAATCTGCTAACCCCCCCCCTTAGTTTCTCCCAAAATAAGTCTTTCTTCTATTGAAAGAGTCAGACCGCGAGGCTGACTCAGTTTTCCCCTTTTGGCGTTAGAGCATATAATCTCTGACCAATCGGAGCGATGTAATACTCGACTTACGCATGCACACTTCTCTGTCTATACTCAAGCTATTCGTTTCGAAGGATATAACGCTATGAGTACTAAACTGAGCATCGTCTTAGTGGTGATTCTGTCTGCATTTGCTCTTGTATCTTGCCGAGATAACTCTGACCCAGAAACAAGAACAGACATTTCTAATTTTATGACATTTTTTCAGTCTATTAGCGCAAAGTACAACCCTCTCGGAGAAGAGATAATACAAGAAAGTTGCACACCCAAAATATTGCAACCCACAGATGCTATGCACACCAGAGGCACAGTCATTATGCTGCATGGATTTACCGCATGTAACCAGCAGTTTCTTGATTGGGCTGAGTAGTTGATGCAAGAGGGATACTATGTCGTTTTACCTTTATTACCCGCTCATGGCATCGATTTTGGAACCAAATACACCGACAAAGAAGGCAGCCTTTTAGCCAAAGAATCAGAGGTTTACGAAGAGTTTGCTAAGGATATGGTCGAACTTGCTGAAAATGCGCCTGGCCCAGATAAGATAATTGTTGGGTTAAGTGTCGGTGGAGCTATAGCCACTAAAGCAACACTCATTGGCGATGGTTTGTTCGACAAATCAATTATTCTATCGCCTTTCTTGGCTATTCCGGGCACATATTCCAGTAACACCAACGATGAAGAATTATTACTAACATTAAATGAAGAGTTATCAGTTCTGGAAAGTGCTCTTTTAGGTTTAGCTGATGTCAGCGCATTGGATATGTCTACTATTTGGCAAACGATAGAAGCTGGAATGCTCTCAGTGGTTGGCAAAATCGGTAGAGATGCAGTAAAAGTACTACGAGCAGCAGCTGTGGTTCCTACGATAGATGTTGGATGGGGAGACGCGTGCGAATTAGAGAGAAATAGTGGCCGGGCTGGATATTGTAATTTCGAAGTGCAGCATATCTTTGCGGTAGATCAATTTGGTGAACGCACGCTATTAGCCCTTGAATCAATAACAAGCCTGAACACTAGAATTCAAATAATAGGAGTCGAGAACGTTGGCGGAGCAGACTCACTCGCAGTCAAAGAGCTAGCTAATTTAATGAACACTCGAACCCCTCAGTCTAGTTTCTGTCTCTACCCAGAAGGAATCGTGCCACATTCCTTTATCTCCAAATACGACAATATTGACCTTGTTGGCGATGTGCACGAAGGCGAAGACGTCCACGAGCTTGCATTACAGGAGATGAGAGAGCGATGGCTGGCCACATTTGAATCCGAAATAATGAGCTTCATCACTTCTGAGGATGCAGATTATTTTGAGGCCATCGATGGAACCCGCATTCTTTAACTTGTTTCTATCTAATTCAGAAAGTGACGTTTAAGTATACCTTAATATAAGGCTGTGCTTTTTTATGAGTGCTGATGTATATATTTACTCAGTTCCACTTCATCAATTTGGCTTTCTGGCAGATACGTTTCCGCGTATCTGAGATAGATCCCGCTAGATAAAAAGAGCTTAAACAAGTCCATGTCAAAATGATCATCCAGTGCCATTCTATACATGATGTCAACTGCAACACTGATAGGTTTGGCTTTTTTGTATGGTCTGTCTGAAGCAGTCAAGGCTTCAAAAATATCTGCAATAACCAAAATACGCTCAGGAATTGAGAGGTCGTCACCTGTTAATTTTCTCGGGTAGCCCGTTCCTTTGAGTGTTTCGTGGTGGGTTGATGCATATCTTGGAACACGACTTAGTTCTGACGGGAAAGGCAATCTTTCGAGCATTTTAATGCCGCTTATCGTATGTTCATTGATTTTAAAGCGATCTTCTTCTGTCAGCGTGCCACGGCGAATCGTTAGGTTATAAACTTCACCCAAGTTATACTGATGCTCTGGTACTTTCACATTGATATTCAACGCGGGATCATACTCTCGTGGACCCGTACGAGGCGTTATATGATCGTCCCTATCTTGAAGCAGTTTTTCTTTGGTTGGAACTGGCGTTGAGGGCTGGGTAATCGCTAACTCTTCTTGAGGGGATAGACCCAGTCTATCATCAAACTGACGCGTCCAAGTCTGTTCGGCAATCTGCTTAATACGCTCTATCTTTTCATCATCCATAAACTCACCGCCAACATTTGCAGTTGCGATAAACTCAAAGTCATCTTTTAGCGCTTGTTGTAGTACAGCGAGTTTTTGACGTAACTGAAGTTCGTCATCTGGTGATTGCATTAACTGTTTCAACATATCAATCTCAGCATCTCTCCACAATACTTCAAACCGCATTCTAACCTCATGAATTCGGTTATAGTTCGCTTCTAGCTTGCTCCCTTTATCGATAATGTGCTCAGGGGTCGTGATTTTTCCACAATCATGTAACCATGCGGCAATTCTAAACTCTCTGCGTTCATCATCATTCGCGAATTTAAAGGTTTTAAACTTGCCATTATCACAAGCTTCAACTGCTTCAGCGAGCATGATTCCAAGCTCAGGAACTCGATTACAGTGTCCGGCAGTATACGGCGACTTGTCATCGATCGCTTCCGCAATAAGTTTAATGATCGCCTCGATTAAATCTTGTTGAGTTTTCTCATGAGCCTGTATCTTGAAGCCCAAATCATGAACTGCGGTTGAAAGATCCCAAATCTCTTTGATCGGAGAGTCAATCAGTTTAAGTTGATCATACTGCCTTGCTTGAATTTTCAACGTTTCCTCGCGTAACAAATTTATTGGACGGACAATTGGACTTCCAAATACCCAGGCTAACGGCAACAATAGCAACATAATACCTGCTGTAATTGCGATAGACGTTTGCACACGGTCTTTTACTCGGTTGAGAACAATTTCCTCTGATACAACCACAGCAAAGTATTCTTGGATACCACTCGCGCTACCGACCGTTGTGACAAAGAGATATTGCGGTTTTCCACCAATTTCGGCATAGATGAGCTTGTCTAACTCGCTTTTATCATCCGCTACTTGTATCAGCTTTTTATATGGAACCATTGCAGAGAACGCCGCACTTGGCTTGCCAAACTCTGCTTCTAACCATTTTTGACTTAGCGCAGTTCGTTGCTCAGTTGAGATATTGGTAATTGCTTGATTGAGAATAGGCAGCAGAGCCGCATCCGCTTGTTTTAAGACCATATAGAACTGATTAGAAAATTGCTGATTAACATCGCGCAAAGGTGGATGCACTTGCAAATTATAGTCGAATGACTGTGCGGCTTTATGCTTAACAATAGCATCGCTTTCCAATACTGCATCAACATCTCCATTTTTTAGGGCATCAAAGGCGAGGTGAAGCGAAGGAAACGTCATAATTTGTACATTAGGGAAAGCGCGATTCAGATCAGGAATAATGGACCAGCCAGCTAACATGCCCACTTTTTTCCCGGACAAACTTTCAAAATACTCGATCGTTTTTGTGTTGGCTTGTGTCACTAAGCTAAATGGTAATTGGTAAAGTGGTTCAGTAAATACACCGACGTCTTGCGTGCTACTGTTTTTTTGTATGGAGTGCAAGATATCAATCGATCCATTTTGATAATCAGAGACCAGTTCTTCCCAACTGCGGCCGTTGATATATTCAAATTCCAGGCCAGTATCGTTAGCAATTATGTCTAATAAATCAATTACATAACCTTTTGGTTCACCGGCCAAAGTAAAATCAATGGGCGCCCAATCGTTCTCGTTTGAAACCTTAAGCGGTTGGGTAGACTCAATCAGTTGACGCTGCTTGTCCGTTAGCGCGAATGGTTTTGAACTCGGGATGATGGTTTCTGCTTCCAAGATTTGATTTGATGCGACAATTTCTCCATTTTCAGAGTATAGATACACTTCTGCCGCTTCATCTTTATTATTCACTTTAATGTTTTCGGAGAAATTTGCTGCCAGAGATGAGAGAACAATGTCAACACCTATTACCGCCTTTCGACCTTCTATGGGTAAAGAATAAGTTTGTCCTGTCACTTGCCAGTTATGGAACAAATACGGTTCCGTTTTGGTCGGTGTCTCGTTGTTTTGAACTTTGTACCAAGGACGCTTTGTTGGGTAATAATTACTTGGCTCCACTTTTGTATCACGAATCGTAAAATCATCATTTAAAAATAGGACTTCTTAATGCGATTCCCGGCCTCATCATAAAGGTGTGTCACCATTGCCCAACGATCTTGAGCAATCGCATCGGTTTTATCGCGAATTAATATAGAGGCATCGAGATTGACCAGTTGGAAAAACTCATCTTTCTCATTTGCAACATAAATACTGTACAGATTGTTGTTGGCGCGAAGGGCTTCAGCAAATAACTCAGCTAGCGGAAAAATATCATTTGTTGCTTCAAAATGTTGTTCGGAGATCTTAGCAAACAGCTTGGCGGTGTATGAGGCATCGTAATCAAGTTTATTAATATACTCAGTTATCGTCGCAGCGGTGCGATTGTATCGTGAGAAAATATGTTCTTTTGAAAGCTCTTTGGCAAAGTGATATTGAAGGAAAATAGCAACCGATCCGGTGAGAAATGTAGCGATGATAAACATCCCACTTACCGTTATTCGAATAGAGATTTTTTTTCTCTGTTTGCGCTGCATTTGTAGCTCCTAGCCTTAAAGTAAGGAAATCCTTTCAATTTTTACAGTGTAGCAAGGGGTTATCATTATCCAAGTGCCCTAAGAAAAACGTGGCCTTTCCCATACTTTAGCTAATCCGTTATATCCTAATTTAGTAATGTAACTGACAGGCTTTTGTCCAGAGCAGTACTGACCGAGGCATGTAATACGAATTTGCTTCTTTCCGTGTTTCAAGTCATTCCCTTGCAAAAGGGAGTCTCATTCAGCGCGTTGCAAAGCTGACAGTCACTTGGTCGATGATTTTCAGATATCTACACGCGGTAAGAGAGCCTTACTTTTATGAGGATGACGAATATATTGAAGGAAGATGGTTTGATAAAAAGGCTTCCCTAATAGTGAACTGGGTGACTTATTGAAACTCTGCTTAGCGTAAAAGATTGAAGGGCTGGATAGTCTGGTTAAGTCCTTAAAACGCATGTAACCTACCGAAGAAATACCATTTATTTAAATAGAAAGAGTGACTATGAATTTTGATATCAATGCATTGAAACACCACCAACTTGTCGAAGACGTCCCACTAGAGGGGTGTTACATTCATCAGCCAGCCAAAGGCAGTCAGCAAGACGACAAAGTGGTTATGGCGGAGCGTGAAGCGCTGGAAAAAATGGGGTTTAAAGTAATGCAGGTTCAAGCCAAGGGCGGAACAACCACCTTTGCCGAGGCGATGCAAAAATTCGCGACAAAGACCGGGCACCAGCCAAAGTAATAATTAAGGGCAGTCGAACTGGTTTTAATTATTGCGGATTGAGTGCTTTTTGTCTCACATTGGAATCCACGGGTATTTTCTACGATTTTAATGGCATTTTTCACAACGCTCCGTTCTTTAAATACTATCTTTATATGAAAGACTTAGTATCGAGTGGAGACCAAAGATGGTGCCAGTGCTTTATGTTCAGATGGGTGATGTGGTTTGGAAGGTGTTCCCCAATGGGACGTGGGAGCGCGTTGCACCCGATGAGACTCTATTGGAGGGTGTTCAGGTCGTCAATCAACCCATCGTTGAACTGGGTGATGAAGGCACGCTGTCCTCAGAGCAAGTTGCCGCGATTGAAAAAGCACTGTCCGAAACGCTTAACGACCTTACAAGCAATATAGTCAGCCAACAAGGACAAGTTGACCTCAGCTCTGGAGGAAGTAGCGATAGTGCTGGTTTTGTGGTTTCAATTAAAGCCACGCTAGATGAGACAATAGCGCGCGCCGGGTTTGATACGCGGCCTAGTTCGGAGCCAGACGACGAGCGAAATTCAGAACAAGCCTCACTAGATATCCTATCTGATCAAGCCAAATTAACGGTAGACATCCTTGATGGCGGCGACGGCTATGAAAACCAATTCGAAGTTCCCAGTGTCGTTATCCAAGGTACGGCAACAGACGTACGTGATGGGCGTATTGTGCTTATCACCGTCACTGACCAAGATGGCAATACCATTCAGTTGCAATCCATCACAAGCAATCAAGCCTACTCAGTTTCCGATGTTGATCTTTCTTCTTTAGTTGAAGGCCCTTTAAAGGTCGATGCCATTATCTCTGATGATTTTGGTAACAGTATTACCGCTCAAGATACGACGATTAAAGACACGTTAGCCATTATCAACGTTGAACTGGACGGCTTTGGAGATGAGTTTGTTAACGCAGCAGAATCTCCCAATGCAGCATTTACTGGTAAAACCGAATTTGTGGAGTCTGGACAAACTATCAATTGGGTGGTGACTGACGAACTTGGCGGCACGGTAACAGGAACTGCGTCCGTCACCGAATCTGGTCTTTGGAGCATTTCTAATCTTGATGTTTCTGGGCTCTCTGATGGTGTCCTTACGGTCGAAGCCTCCACCATAGATATAGCTGGAAACCCGGCGGTCGCCACGGATACCATTGTCAAAGACACGCAGGCTGATATTACGGTGCAGTTTGAAGATATCGACGGCATTGTGAATGAAATTGAAATATCGGGTACCACGTTGTCAGGAACAGTGACCGATGTTGAAGATGGTCAAAGCGTCAATATCACCATATCTGGAAGCCAAGGTGACCCAATAAGTCTAACCACAACGGTGGTCAATGGCGGCTGGACAATACTAGACGTTGACTTATCGAGGTTTGAAGATGGTGAGCTATCTGTCACCGCAACGACAGCAGACATCGCTGGGAATCCTGCAACGACGACGGATACGTCTTTGGTCAATACCGTCAAGCCATTTATCGATATTGATACTTTGCAGGGTTTTAATATTCTTGCGTTTCGTGGCGGTACTCTAACAAGTTTACAAGGCACAACCAATCTTGTTGAAGAAGGACTTCCTGTTACTGTCGTGGTCAGTGATGGGGTTTCTACACTTGAATTTCAAAGCGCCGTTGATGCCAACGGCGACTGGCTAGTCGTTGATATAGACGTTTCTAGTTTGGATCTTTCTGTTGAGTGGACTCTGGACGCTAAAGTTACTAATGCGATAGGCAACTCCGCCATAGATGATATGCCGACGATAGTGTTACCTGAGTCGCTGACGTTCAGTGATACGGTGATTGGTATTTTTGGCAATCAAGAGAAAGAATCGGATGTAAGAATTCAAGATGCTGAGTTTGTGTTCTTTGCTGATCAATCGCTGGTCGATGAACTGACATCTAACGGCCTTTCAATCACGGTTTCGGTATCTGATTATCGAGTTATTGGGACTCGAAGCGATGGTGAAGTGGTCTTTGAAGCTAGTTTGAGCGGCGATCAAGTCGATGTCGCGTTCAAGCAAGTTATCGACCAATCTCCAGATTTAAATTCGATACAGACAGCTCTTTTGATCCAAGGTACCCAAACGGATGCCGATGGCACAACAGAAGTCGTCATCGGGCATCTACCCATCAACATAGCCGATATAGAGCCCCTTATTTTTGACGATTTTGCCTTCATGATCGAAGGCGAAGTTAAGTCTGGTAATGTGCTGAACAATGATATTGATCTTGATGGAGCATTGATTGTTTCTAGGGTGATTATCGATGGCTCGGAATACCCAGTGTCGGGCAGCACGCCTACCTTGATTTCTCTACCTGAAGGTGAGCTAAGCGTATTTGCGAATGGTCACTACAATTTTTCGGCCAATCGAAATTTAGATAACTCTGCTGGAAGGCAGAGAGTGAGCTTTGATTATGTAGCAGGTGATCAAGAGAATGATTTTGGGCAAGGAACCGCGACGATATTTATCGATGATGGCGAGGCGGGGAGCATTGAATCTAGCAGTTACCAATATACCGAGCCCGACAGCAATCAAAGTCCACAAACTTTTGAAACCACCTTTTTAGTATCGCCAGGCTCTGACAATCCCGATCCCAATAGTCTCTATTTCTCGACTTCTACACTTAACGTGCTCGACAGTTTAGGGTTAACCAGCGGTGCCAGCCCAATTCCTCTCACATACCAACTAAACGATGCTGGCAACACCGTTACTGCATCCATCAGTGGCAACACCGTGTTTACTCTAAGTTTATCGGGGCAAGTAACACCGTCGGATGCGACTTCTGTGACCGCTAACCTGACCATTACACAAGAGCGGCCACTCAATCAGCCCAACAAGAACGATTTGCTAAAACTGCCGCTGCTTATTGGCGGTAGAGACACCGATGGCACTGAGCTAGAACAAGGTGAGTTCACATTAATTATCGCTGATGGCTCTGATCCTATTCTAACCAGTATATCGAACGTATCGGTGTCGGAAGCCGAGCTCGCTTTTAATCCGGTTGTCG
Organism: Vibrio sp. CB1-14; assembly: GCF_040412085.2. Classification (NCBI taxonomy): domain Bacteria; kingdom Pseudomonadati; phylum Pseudomonadota; class Gammaproteobacteria; order Vibrionales; family Vibrionaceae; genus Vibrio; species Vibrio chaetopteri. The sequence goes on from NZ_CP115921.1 coordinate 1,396,781, forward strand.
ATATGGGGCTATTTCGCGTGGAGCTCGGCGCAGATGACCTCGATACTAATATGTCTCTCAATCCGTCACTGTTTTTTGATATCCAGGATCAGCCACAGGTTTGGAGTGATGGCCAACTCATCACTTATACCATTGATGCAACAGGGGCGATTCTAACGGGCAATATCTTAGATGAAAATGACGACAAAATTCCTGTTTTTGAAATCGGCTTTTCACAAGCAAGTGCTGCTGTAGGAGGAGACGTTCCTTATACCTTTGTACTGCTACAAAATATCGATAATACCAGCGACCCACTGGAGATCCCCTTTATTGTGACCGCGAGAGATTCAGACGGCGATGAAGCGAAATTGACGCTCAACGTGAGTGTGTCTGATTCTGGCAATGCAACGCTTACAGGTTCTACGTTGACGGTTACCGAACTCCCGCAGAAAACGACAATAACAGAAAGCAACTCTGATACTGCTAGCATTTCGATTACCGCAGCGCAAGATGACATAGTGGATATCGATCTCGCTATCACTGCTGCAAGTCTAGTTCTTGATAGCTCAGGCAACGCCATTACGAGTAATGGATTGGATATCTTATGGCGTAATAATGGTGACAACAGCTATGACGCCGTCGATGAGAATGGCATGGTGGTATTTAGAGTCGCACTACCTGCTGAAATCGATATTCCTGCTTCTACGAATCAGTCTGTAGACATTGGGGTACGGCTTTTTAGAGAAATCGATCATGGCAGTGTGGGCGATATCGATGAGCTTTCCATCACTCTGCCTATTGTGGTAACGGATTTTGATGGCTCTCAGACCCAGCAAGATTCTACCTTAACCATATTAGACGGGCTTGATCCATCGATTGAAACCATTGCTCTGTCGGTAGCAGAAGCCAACCTCGAAGCTACAGGTGAAGTTGAGGTGATTCAATCGGATACGTTGACCTTTGTTCGTGGTTCAGATTCGATTGTTTCTTTTGACATCAATGTTAGTGATTTTGGCAGCTATCAAAGCGGGGGCGAAACGATTGCTTTGGCCGAGCGAGATATCGATGGCTGGTTTATTGGTTCCACACAAAATACCAACCAAGAAGTCTTTCGATTGCGGTTAAATGTCGATGGCTCTGCGGAGTTTTTGCTGTTTAAACCTTTAGACCATCCGGCAGGTGATGGCGCGAACCTACTCAATTTACAGTTTCCTGTAGTTGCGACCGACAAAGATGGCGATACCTCAAGCCCTACAATGTTAACGGTTGAAGTTACAGATGATATTCCAACGTCAGGTACTGAACAAACGCTAGAAATTACTGAGGGTGACAGCTTTAGCGGCAACCTACTCAGTGCAACTCGCATTGGTGTTGATGGGGGTTCAATTACTGAGGTTCGTTACGAAGGTGTTGATTACGATTTTAGTACCACTGACCTTATCTTCATTAACTTGACTAACGAGAACGACGCCAACTCAATATACGGCACATTGGAGTTAAAGTCGGATGGCAGTTACACCATCACCACAATCACCAATGTCGACGCTGATCCTGCTTTGGAAGATAGGATTCGTTTTACTGTAACGGACGGCGATGGCGATACGGTGTCTAACTTTGCCAACTTAATATTGGACGACATTGGCGGCTTTATCCGTGTCGAGAACACTGAAGTTCGCGAGGATGAGCTGGCTGGCGTCGATATCAAAGTGTTTGTTGGTGATATTGATCAAGGGGAAAATGTCACCGAAATCACCATTTCCAATTTACAAGGTGGAACCCTTTATTATGGTGGTGTTGAGCTCATTCCTGATGCTGGTGGGAGCGTTACCTTGACGGACGCGCAAATTATGCAGCAACCGGGACAAAATTATTTCGTGTCCGCTCTACCAATCACCTATTTGCCAAAACTTAATGAGTCGAATACCACGCTTACCTCAAATGTGGTGGCGCTGAGTGTTGGGGCGACCATTGCCAGAAATGGAATTGCGGATGAGATTGTCAGCAATCAAACTTTACAAGTGTCGGTACTACCCGTTGCCGACACGCCAGAGTGGGGCAGTTCTCAGCTTGAATACGTTTTGACCGAAGATATAGGTCGTACTTTCCCATTAGATATTGATGCGTTATTGGTCGATACCGACAGCTCTGAATCCCTGAGCTACCAAATCACCAATATACCGAGCGGCATCACGATAAAGCTGGATGGAAATAACATAGTCGAAGGCAAATCTTATACACAAAAGCAACTCGACCAAATGACGGTTACAGTGAAGAAAAACCTCGCTGGTGAGTTTAGTTTTGACCTCAAAGCCACCGCGACGGAAAAGGGCAGTGACTTTGCGCAAAGCTCAGATAAAACGGCCGACATTGACACTCCGGTAGTGATTAAAGTATCCCCTGATGCCGATACGCCAGAATTGTCGGTTCGTGACATTCGAGGGCTTGAAGACGTCAACATCGATTTGAGTGATGCGATTTTTGGCAGCTTAACGGATACCGATGGCTCGGAATCGTTGTTTTACGACATTGAAGTGCAAGATGGCTGGTCATTTACAGGAACGGGTTTTGTGCAAACAGGAACCAACTCTTATCGGGTTGAATCTGACGCGATAGCCAATGGCTCAGCGCTGTTAACACCAAAAGCAGACATTAGTTCCGTGACTGAGAGTTTGTTTATTAAAGTGTCTGCGGTTTCTGTTGAATCTACGATTGATGGTTTAACACCAGTGAATCAAGAAGCCAGCAGCGTAGAGAAAACCATCAACATTACCTTAAAAGGTGTCGTGGATGAGCCCATCGCTCAGGATGGCGGTAATGGCCATTGGCAGTATGATGCAGCCAATAGAACCATAGAAACAGCGGCGTCGTTCTACGAAGATGGCTTGGTACCACTCGACTTTCTGTTTGTGACCTCTGATGATGATATATCAGAGTCTTTAAATATCCTCATTACCAATATACCGGATGACATTGCCATTGTTGACAGCAGTGGGCAAGTTGTAGCACTGACAATCGCTGATCTAGACCCAGTAACTGGCCCTGTGTATCAGGTGAGTAATGCTGATTTAGCCAAACTGTTTGTAAAACCAAAATTAGACTTCAGTGGTCGCATTACTTTTGATGCCAATGTGGTTTCCACTGAGCCCGATGGTGATAGCGGCACATTCGACTACAAGGTACAAATTGATTTATTGCCAGAGGTTGACCAAAGCGATGGCGTCACTGTGGTGACAACAGGTCTTGAAGATAGGCAAATCGCTCTGGATTTAGAGCCTAGGATCAGCGGCGATAGTGATGGTAGTGAAACGCTGACAGGCTACTTCATAGACCCGCTGCCAAGTGACCTCACTTTACTGTTTGATGGATCTCCCATCTCTGTCCCAGCTACAGGCCTAGATCTTGAAGGGTTAATAGATAGTACGACACCAACTTTAGATTCATTACTTAACAGTGGGCGCTTAAGTGTGCAAGCCACCCAGGACTTGAGTGGAACCTTTGTTATTCCAGTGCGGTATGAAGTAACTGATACCTCTGAACTTGGTGAAATTACGACTAAAATGATTTCAGGGTCACTTACCGTGGTAGTGGATGCGAAGGTTGAGGGGGACACTCGTCTCGAAACGTCATCGGAGGTCTTTATTAGTGACGATGGCCGTCCGGTTGATGTATCCGCTGCTGTTAGGTTTATTGAAGAAGATATCGATGGATCCGAATACCTTGACTACATCTTACTTCAGGTGCCCCAAGGCTACGATATTGTTGTTAATAGCGGCACAAATGAGGCACAGCAAACGCCAGATGGTAATTGGATTATACCTGCAGCAGGCTTAACCAGTGACACAGTACAAGATGTGGCTGCGTTTATTCTCGACAATGTGACCATATCCAGTAATCAAGATACACCGGTTCTAGATATCGTTGTGCGAGCGAGAGTCATTGATGGCGAAGACTCGCGTTATATTGACGGGGAATTTCAAATTCAGATTACCGGACACAGTGGTGGCGGTACGCCTTGTGATCCCGTTGGTCCTCCTGGGGAGATCGAGTCTGAAGATGACATCACATTCGATGAAGGAACGGAAGTCTTAGATCTAGGGCAATACCTTGATCCAGACATTGCGAGCGATCCGGACAATGAGATTTCGTTCTTTATTCCGTCAGACTCGCTACCTGATGATGTTGAACTAGAAGGTGATGGTGTGATTGCTGTATTTGATAACGATGGCGATATCATCGGCTATTCAATCAGCCAGACAGGCCTGAGCAACCTTAAAATTACGGGTCTTGATGAAGATTTTGCAGGTTGTATTACTTTTGATATTGAAACGACTGAAACCTCAACTTGTAACGGCTCTAGCTTAACGACTACGCAGACAGTTAGCATTGCAATTCGTCCTATCGTCGATGACATTATTCTGTCAACGGCATTTAGCCGCATTGATGAGGACGTGGCTTCCGATCTTGATTTACAGTTGGTGCTTGGCGATTCAATTAAGCTTGATGGCAGTCAAACGGTCATCGGTGAAGGAGAATCGTCAACAGGTAAAGAAACCGCTAACTCGTTTACCATTCGAGTATCTGACGGAGCAACGCTCTCTGGCGACCCAAGCTGGTTAACCGACAACGGAGATGGCTCTTGGACTGTGACAGATGTGACACGTTTACCGGATGTAGTACTCACACCTCCTACCCACTTTAGTGGCGAAATAACGTTAACTGCCGAAGTAAACATTACCGACAAAACCGATTGTTTAGCAGAAACCGATACCCAAACTAAAGTCGTGACAAAGGTCATCGAAATCAATCCGATTGTGGATCCTGCCAGTTTGGTGTCTGCGGACTTCACTGGTGACGAAGATACTTATATTTCGCTGGCAAGTCTTGATGCAGAGCTGATTGACCAAGATGGCTCCGAAAATATGTCACTCAGTCTATCTGGGGTTCCCGAAGGTGCAGTGGTTGTGGTTCAAGTGGGGTCAAGCTTTGAGTTAGTGCCAAACAACGGAGTGGACGGAGGCAGTTTCAATGGCAAGCCAACGTATGAGTGGCAGTTAGAGGCAAGCCAACTCGATAATACGTTTATATTACCGCCACTTGATTTTAGTGGGGACATTCCGTTGACACTCAAGGCCATTACTCAGGAGCTTGCAACCGGAGATACTAGGATTACAGAGTCAGCATTTACCCTAGGCGTTAATCCTATTGCCGATGAGATTGAGTTCTTTAACGCCCCAGAAAAGGTAAACGGCGACGAAGATGCCGTCATCGATATCCCTATTGATATCGTTTCCCAAGAGACCAATAGTGATGAATCTATCGCGCTATTGGTAACAGCAAAAGCTGTGAATGATTCCAGCTCAATTGATGATATCGCGAGTATTCGAATCGATGGAAAAACTGCACGATTTATCCAAGTTGGTGACAGTGCAACCGCTACTATTATCGTAGCGGCAAGTTCAATTAATAGCATTGAGCTATTCGCTGGCGATGCCTTTGGCGATATTGACCTCACTATTCGTGCAGACGCAAGAGACACGGCCACTGTACTCGGTTCCAATAAAGGCGACTTTGGCCCGATAAAACAAGAAACTATCCGATTAAAAATCACTCCGGAACCGGATGCCCCAATTTTAGATTTAACTCATGACAACATTCTCGCCGAAGCGAGTAGCGATGCACCTTTAGGGTTGAGTTTTAACCTAGTGAATCCTGCTGCCGATGAACAGGGAATGCTAACCATAGAAGGGCTTCCAGATGAGGTAGAGCTTACTGCTGGGCAGCGAGTAGGCGATGATTGGGAGGTCTTACAAGGCGAGATTGCAGACTTGGCGATTAAAGCCGATGACAATCTTCAAAATGATCTCAACTTTACCTTAATTCTAAAGCCTTCAGCAGAGCTCAAAGGCAATACCGCGGATGGGGCGGTAGAGACGATAGATGTTGAATGGTTTATCAAAGGCGATCAAACGCTGATCGGAAACTACCAGCGAGACTATATTTCAAGTGGAAGCGGTGATGACACCATCACTGGCGGGCTAAGCGCCGATACATTTGCATTTACTAATGAAGATATTGGTCTGTTGGCGCACACGGATATCATCACAGATTTCAATGCCAGTGCGAATAGCGACAGTATCGACCTCAGCCGAATCCTGTCTGCTACTAATGCTTCAGATGCAGAAAAGCAACTCGACTTAGTTGAGGTTGGCACCGACCTACGTATCGATTTAAGACCAAATGAAGGTCTGATTAGGCATCATATAGTGCTCGAAAACACCATATTGAACGATTTGTATGGCGGGGATGCGGCGGGTGTTTCTGAGAGCGATATTATTCAAAAAATGCTGGATGACCAAAATCTTATTTTGTCGTCAAACTAGTAAGCAGTAAGGATGTGCAGTGGAAGTGTCAAAAAGGGACAATTGGCTAGAAGCGATTAAATGGTTGTGCCAGTACCATGAGGTGCGTTGTCACCCGGTTAAAATAGTCAGTGGACTACCGTTAGATGATGGGCAGCTATCAGAGCCCCTCTTTTTAAGAGCGTTGGAAAGCACGCCACTTCTGGCGCTTGAGCTCAATGCGCGTGAAGTAGCGAAAGCAAGCACGCCATTTGTGATGATAGACAGTAAAAACGAACAGCCTTTGATCATCACCAAAGTAACGGGGCAGCGCGTCACTTTACTTGAAGTCGCTGAGGAGTTTAAACAGAAGGAAATAACCCTAGATGCACTTCGCCAATTGAGTAAAGGGATACTGTGGCAAGTAAGTGGAGATTCCACTATCGATAGCCGAGTTGAGGAGCTTAAACCTTCTACACCCACCAGTTGGCTGTGGAAAACGATAAAGGAAGTTCGCCCTTGGTATCGTGACTTAATGTTGGCATCGTTTGTCATTAACTTGCTGGCTCTCATTGTCCCGTTATTTACCATGAATGTGTACGATCGCGTGGTGCCTAATCAAGCAATGAGTACCCTGTGGGTGCTGGCTGCAGGAGTAATGATCGTTGTTGTGTTTGATTGGATATTAAAAGAAGCTCGAAGCTCTGTGACAGATATGGCTGGGCGCTATATCGACAATAAACTCTCAGCGACACTGTTCTCAAAAACCATCGGTATGAAGTTAGAAAATCGTCCTCAATCAACAGGGGCGTTTGCGCGTCAGTTACAAGACTTTGATGCAGTAAAAGAGTTCTTTACTTCCGTGACGCTGGTGACCTTGGTGGATTTGCCGTTTACCTTTTTATTCCTAGTTTTAATTGGCTGGCTTGGCGGCGCCATGATGTGGATCCCTGTTGTGGTTATGGGATTGCTCGTCGGTGTCAGTGTGCTAATGAAACGTAATGTTGAGAGCACGCTAGAAGAGACATCGCGATTGTCTACTCAACGTCAAGCACAGTTGATTGAAACCCTAAACGCCCTACCTGAAATTAAACAAAACAATGCTCAAAGCTTGCTGCAAAAGCGCTGGGAAAGCGTTATTTCTTCCTTATCGACATGGCAAACGCGCTCGCGTACATACACCAATATAGTCACTCATTGTATTCAATCTAGCCAGCAAGTAGTGACGGTGTCACTTATCGTATTTGGCGTCTATCAGATAGGAGCCGGAGTACTCACCATGGGTGGCTTGATTGCTATTGTGATGTTGAGTGGTCGAGCGGGAAACGCAATTAATCAGTTATCGATGTTAGTGCTGCGCTATCAGCAGTCCAAAACTGCGTTGGTCGGTTTAAATCAAATCATGGAATTACCGCAAGAGGCCAGTGATCAACAAGTGATCGACCGAGGGGAATTTCAAGGCAACGTCAAACTCAGCAATGTGGGCTATCTATACCCGGAAGCAACCTCAGCGGCAGTGAGTGACATTAATGTCAACATTCAAGCGGGAGAGCGCATTGGTGTGATTGGATCTGCGGGTGCTGGTAAATCAACGTTATTGTCACTGCTTCTCAAGCAGGTCGAGCCTAGCAGCGGACAAATCTACTTCGAAGGACTTGATGCCAAATTATGGCCACATAGTGTGGTGCGCAAAGCATCCGGTTGGGTGGCGCAAAGTAGTGTACTGATGTTTGGATCGGTATTGGAAAATATTGTGTTTGGTGAGTCTAGTATTGATGAGCAGCGGCTCGGTTACGCTATTCAATACTCGGGACTAAATGACTATTTATCACGCCTTGAAAACGGCTTAGAAACTCAAGTTGGTGAGGGCGGCCGACATTTATCGGGGGGGCAACGTCAGGCGGTGGCACTAGCAAGAGCGCTCTACCGTCAACCTAAGTTTCTTGTTCTTGATGAGCCGACCAGCGCACTAGATAATCAAGCTGAACGACGCTTCTACCAAGCATTAGCACGTATGCCACGTAGCATGACCATAGTAATGAGTTCACATCGTCAGTCGCTCTTGTCGTTGTGCGACAGAGTTTTAGTGCTTGAGAAAGGCAAACTCGTCATGGACGGTCCACCAAAGTCTATTCTGGAAACACCAAGTAAGCAAAAACACAAAGTGAAGAACATCGCTATCGTCAAAGGAGGTAACGATGAGCACTAGTCATATCGAGTGGAGCAACACCCAGTTAGCGTACCGTTCACGCAGGCTTATTTGGATTATCGCCAGTTTATTTGTCAGTGCTTTGCTTTGGGCATCTTGGGCGACGCTTGAAGAAGTCGTCGTGGGAGAGGGCACTGTGGTGCCAAGCCAGTCGGTACAATCGATACAAAGTTTGGAAGGTGGGATTGTAAAAAACATACTGGTGCGTCAAGGGGACAGTGTTAAGGCTGGGCAAAGCTTAGCAGTATTGGATGACACTCGTTTTCGCGCTTCCTATCAAGAGACAGGCAAGCAATTTGATAGCCTGACTGCTCAGCGGTTGAGATTGGAAGCGGAGCTGGCGAGCGTCAAAGTAACCAGTAGCAACAACTGGCAAACACAAGTTCAAATTGAGCCTCGTTCAATCATCGGTGCAGATAACCCCAGCCCAGCTTTGTTTAATGCTCAAGCTAACTATCTGGAGAGATTGAGTCAGTTATCATCCGAACTTGAAGAATCAAAACTACGAATCGAGCAACAAGCCCAAGCCGTCAGTGATACTCAAACCTCTATTCGAACCTTACAAAGCAGTCTCGCTATTGTGGAAAAAGAGCGCGATTTGCTGCGCGTAGTAGTGGAAAGCGGTGCAGTAGCGGAAGTTGAGTTATTGAAACTAAATCGAGATGTCATTCGTCTTGAGGGCGATTTATCGAGTGCTCGTGTCACCGAGCAAAAGCAACGAGCGGCCTATTCTGAGGCGATTGCGGATCACCGTGGGATTGCTCTGGACTTTCGAACTAAAGCGCAAGGCCAATTAAATGAAATATCCGCCACACTTGCCCAACTGAATGAGAGCCGCCAGGCAATCGCTGATCAATTGAGGCGTACCGATGTCGTTGCTCCAGTAGATGGTACTGTGAAAGAAGTGTTTGTTCGCACCATAGGTGGCGTCGTTCGTCCAGGTGAACCCATTATGGAATTGGTGCCAGAAAACTCGGCACTCATCATTGAAGCTAAGATCGCGCCCCAAGATATTGCTTTTATTTCAGTAGGTTTAGAGGCAATGGTGAAGTTTTCGGCCTATGATTTTGTTATCTACGGCGGACAAAAAGGCAAAGTGACCTATGTGAGTGCTGATGCATTGCAAACTGAAGACGGGACGGCCTACTACCGAGCGCACATAGAATTGAATAATCAACAAGATCAAGAGGCGAACTTTTCTGTAATACCGGGTATGCAAGCCGCAGTGGACATTCTTACTGGCGAAAAAACGGTGTTGCAATATTGGCTTAAGCCAATCTTAAGAGCAAAAGAGAATTCATTGAGAGAAAGATAATAACCATAAGGAAAGCGTATGCGTGTGACAAAACTCGTGCTATCGAGTTGCCTTGCTATCACCCCTCTAGCGTTGACTCCGGCTGCGAGCGCTATTTCTCTGGAACAGTCTGTAGCGTTTGCGATTGATTACAGTCCAGAAGTTTTAGCGCAATATTCTCGATATCAATCCGTTATCAGAGATGGTGATGCTGCTGGTGGTGACCGATTACCACAAGTGAATTTGTATGCCGCAGCGGGTGTAGAGGAAACCCGATATAACAACGGTAACTTCATAGACCCAGACGATAGACGACTTAATCGAACAGAGATGGGTGTGCGTGTTTCTCAGCTTTTGTTTGATGGGTTTGGTACTAGCGCCAATGTTAAGCGTTTGGGCTATGAAGCTGAAGCAGAGCGCTTGACGTTGATATCCCGCGCTGAAAACGTCTCCCTGGATGTCACCAGAACGTATCTTGAGCTTTTAGAGGCTGAAACTCTGTTGCAATTAGCTAACCGCAACGTGCTTGAGCATCAAGAAATCTATAAAGATGTACTCGACAAAAAAGGCCAAGGACTAGCGAGTAATTCGGACTTAGCCCAGATTTCCGCTCGAGTGGCAACAGCGCAATCGTCACAAATTGCGGCACAAAATAACCTGTTTGACCTCAAAACCCAATTTCTACGCCAAGTTGGCAAGCCCGGCAGTGACCTAGTCCTTCCCAAATTTGATAGCGCACTACTTCCCAGCACTTTAGATGTTGCTATTCAACAAGCGGTCGACAACCACCCGGAGATTAAAGCGGCCATGATAGACATGGACGCCGCGAGGCAAGAAATACGACGCGAAAAAGGGGACTATTTCCCAGAGGTTAAAATTGAGTTGCATGCCAACAAAAATCGCAACGTGGGTAATGTCATCGGGCCGGATGAAGACATGCGCGCCATGCTGACCTTAGATTATGACCTATTCAACGGCTTTTCGACCGATGCTAGAGTTGAATCTTCCGCATGGCGATTGGAAGAGGCGCGAGCCATACGTGTAAGAACTGAGCGTGAAGTGCGCGAAGGCACAGAACTCGCTTGGAATGCCTATTCGATGCTAGAGCAGCAAATAAGACTTTTGGAGCAAAATGTGGACGCGGCAAAAATAGCCGAGCTCGGCTATATACAGCAGTTCAATGTCGGGCGTCGCAGCTTACTTGATGTACTTGATGCCAAGGTGGAAGTGTTTCTTGCGAGACAAAACTACGTGAGAAGTAAATACGATAGGACCTTTGCAGCTTATCGATTGCTTAATGCGATGGGAGTGTTGACGTACGCGTTGCGCGTCGAGCATCCAGAAGAGTGGCAGAAAGAGGGGGAGTCATAATGAAGCTAACAGTGAAGACTTTGTCTTTCGTGCTAACGCTGTGTTTGCCCTTATCCCTGCTCATCGGTTGTGCTGAAACGCCAAACACACAAACCACTCGTCATCAGATTGATGATTTACGCGATCAAGACAGTGATGGCATCATCAATCAGCGTGATCGCTGCTTGGATACTCCAACTGGTGTTGTTGTCGATAATGAAGGCTGTGCAGAATGGCAGTTTTCAGAGAAGCCTGTTGTGGTTACGGTCAACTTTGATTACGACAAATCGCTGATACGTCCCGATCAAGAGCCAAAGGTATCTGAACTCTCAAATATGCTCAAACAAACTCCACAAGCTAGTGTGGTGTTAATTGGAGATACCAGTTCCGAAGGCACTAACGATTATAACCGCGCCTTAGCTAAGCGCAGAACGGCAGCGATTAAAGAAGCGCTGGAGCAGAAAGGCATTGATAGCACACGAGTCTCAGAGCAGGAGTTTACCGAGGTGACGTTTTACACCGAAAAGCTCAAGCAACGTAAACGCCGAACCATTGCAGTGTTCTATCATCCTGAAATGTCAGCCACTCAGCAGTGGGATATTTTTACTTCAGAGAAAAGTTTGACCAGTTCAAGTAGTGTGGAGGCGCCTCGTGACTAAGACTTTTAAAGCGCTCAGCGCAACAGCACTCTCTTGTGGGATGATGGCCTCGCCATTGCTATCAGCAGAGACATTAGATGCGCAGCATTCTAAAGTGGCCGTTGAACCCAATCTCGTACCGCTTATGGAAGCCTTGATACAAGCTAGGAAACTTGATATTGATGTCCAGGCCAGTGAAGATATCGCGACAAGTTTAACCAAAGATAATCTGCTACTCGGTATCAGTTCACGTAAATGGCAAGATGATGAAGTGGCAAAGTTTACCCATTTGAGAGGTTACAAACCTACCGAGCTTTTTTTTACCGCTGACGTTATCGCCATTATTGCCAATCAAGACAATCCGGCCAAAGCCGTAACCCTTGCTGAGCTCAAGGACGTTTTTGGTTGCAACCAGCAGCTTAACGTCACTCGCTGGCGTGATAGTCAAGGTACAGAGCTTGGCGCCATGGTTCCATTAGCTATCGACAATCAACTAAAGGGGCATGGTACGTTTGCCAAGTGGGTTGCGTGCGACAATGCTGAGTTTTCGACGACTAATTTTGTTATCGACAAGCCTGCATTGCTAAGTGAAATCTCGGCGCAGTCAGATGCGATTGGTTACTCGGTTTACACCGACGATCTTAACGATCAAAACTTGCTAAATGTCATCAATAACTTTGGTGAGTCGTACGATGTGAATAAAGAAACCATTTTGTCGGGACGCTATCCACTGGCGAGTGTTTACTACATGTACCTTGACTTGCCACCGAACCGAGAACATTTTAATCAGCAGGAAGAATACTTTATCAGTCTGACGCTGTCTGATGAGCCAAAGCCAACATTAAACCAATTTGGCTTTATCAGCTTGCCGCCAGAGGCAATACAGCGCAATAAAGTTCGTCTGCGTTTAACAGAGCCGATGATTGAAGGCGGTTACAAATAATCAATCTGGTTATATTTATCACCGCAGTAAGACTAAGACAGCTTCTTGGATTCTCTCTTCAAGAGGCTGTTTTTGCGTTTAGCCTTCGCAGATAATCACAAAGAACTCTGGTGGCTACATCAATCTCTTTATGGCGTTTAGCCTTTCCAAGTACGCGCATCCCTTGCATTTGACAGATAACAAATTGTCCTATTGCTGTCACATCTTGCTCATCGCTGATTTCAAGGCGCTGCTGAGCGTGGGATAGCGAAGAAACGATAGCTTGCTCTAAGGTATCGAACAGCATGTTGCTTCGCTTCAATACCTCATCATTTTCACCAGCATGTTCAACGACAGCATTCTGAATAAAACAGCCACAGCTGTCTTGCTTTTGTTTGTCGGCAAATGCGCTGAGAAACTGACAGAGGGTGTCAATTCCAGAGTTTGAGCTTCGAAGCGGTTCAAGCTTGGGAAAAGACACCGAGGTTAAGTAGTTATCAAGCGCTTGGTAATAAAGCGCCTCTTTGTCACCAAAGCTGTTGTAAAGACTAAAGCGGTTGATAGCAAGAGTGTCAGTCAAATCGCTAATAGACGTATTGGCATAGCCCTTACTCCAAAACAGCATCATTGCTTGTTCTAGCTTTTCTTGCTTACAAAAATTGGCTTTTCTTGCCATACGTCCCTCTAAGATAAAAACCGCATCAAACTGCACCTTCTGGTCATTGTACAAGTACTTGCCATTATCCACTAATTAATTCTTGACCGATCGTTTAGTTATTGCATAGAGTATATCTAAACGATCGGTTAGAAATCAAAGCTGATCAAAAAAACTCTCATAAAGATGGTAATTCTCTAAAAACATACGTGCCAAAAGGAATGAACACATGAAATTGTATGATCACTCGGTTACAGTCAGCTCGAAGCGCCTAAATCTATTTCTGAAAGAAATTGGTGTTACCGATATTGAAAGAGTGGAAGTGAATGTTAGGGAAGGGGGAAACCTAGCCCAAAGCTATCAGGACAAAAGCGTAAACGGTAAAGTACCATTGCTTGAGTTGGATGATGGCACTTACCTCAGCGAAACAGTAGCGATCAGTCGCTATTTTGATGAAATTACGCCGAACGATCTCAACTTATTTGGCGCTAGCACGTTAGAGCGAGCCAAGGTTGAAATGTGGAATCGCATTGTTGAAATTGATGGTATCCAAAACGCATTCCAAGCCTTTAGAAATCTATCGGGTATCTACGCCGACCGAGAGAATTGCGTTGAAGCATGGGGAGAAGAAGCGAAGCATCGAGTCGAGTTGTTCTTGCCTAAACTCGACAAGCAGTTGGGTCAGTCTAAGTACGTAGCGACAGACAATTACACCATCGCAGACATCAGTGCCTATATTTTTGTTTTTGTAGCGGTCAATGCGCTCAAGGTTGATGTATTTGAGACCAGCCAGAACATCAAGCGTTGGTTTGATGATGTGTCTTCTCGTCCAGCTCTACAAAACTAAATTTTAGGCCGCACTTTTGGAAAGTGTCCAATGGAAGAAAAAGGGATGAAGATTGCTCATCCCTTTGTATTTGAAAAATCTCAGCATTTCACTAGGTTTATAAAGAGCGCCTAATGGAGAGCAGAGAGTGAGCCAAAAAAAAATTCTGATGGTTCTAACATCACATAGTCGGATGGGAGAGACTGAACATAAAACTGGCTTTTGGCTTGAGGAGTTTGCCGCGCCTTACTATGTGTTCAAAGATGCCGGCTTGCATATCACCTTATGTTCACCCGCTGGTGGCCACCCTCCAATTGACCCAATTAGCCAACTAGACGAGCAGCAAACTCCCGCCACTCAACGTTTCGAAGCTGATGAGGTCGCGAAAACCCATCTGACTAACACCTTACGCTTGGTTGAAGTCCGAGAGGCCGATTATGATGCGGTGTTTTATCCGGGCGGTCACGGCCCGCTTTGGGATCTCACCTGTGATCCAGACTCTGTCACACTGATTGATGACTTTTATAGTGCTCACAAACCGATAGGGGTTGTCTGCCATGCGGCTGGTGTACTCATTAATGCCGCCAATGAAGACGAATCCCCAATGGTTGAAGGTAAACAGGTCACCGGCTTTAGTAACAGCGAGGAGCAAGCCGTTGGATTAACAGATATTGTGCCTTTTTCGCTGCAAGATGAACTTGTAAAGCGTGGTGCGAGCTTCTCAAAAGCACCAAACTGGCAAGAGTACGTTGTCGTTGACGACCTGCTCGTGACTGGTCAAAACCCAGCCAGTTCTGAAGCCGCAGCAAAAGCGCTGATAAAACTACTGTTAACCGACTAAATCTACCTATCATTTTAATTCCACCAAGTGTGATGGCGGCTACGATTCGAAGAAAATATAATGCCGCTATGACAGGATTCTGACATTGTCCTCAATATTACGTTTTTGAATACAAACAGTCCGTAACATTGTTGGAAGAAAAGATGTCGACAAGAACAGAACGAGAAAAAATGCTGGCAGGTGAGCCTTATCTAGCTTGGGATGAAGAGCTATTATCTGCGCGAGTTAAGTGCCGTCATACACTAAAGAAACTCAACGATAGTATTCCGAATACGCCTGAGTGGAAGGAAGCGCAAGAAGCGTTGATCCCAAACCGTAAAGGCAACCTATATCTTGAGCCGCCATTTCGCTGCGACTATGGTGAAAACATCCATGCTGGCAAGAACTTCTACGCTAACTTCAATTGCGTGATTCTAGATGTCAATGTGGTCGAAATTGGAGACAACGTATTGTTTGCACCAAATGTTCAAATATATACGGCAGGTCATCCGTTAGATGTAAAAGGCCGCGTTGAAGAGGAAGTTGAATTTGGCTTACCAATTAAAATCGGCAATAACGTTTGGATTGGCGGAGGGGCGATCGTTTGTCCTGGTGTTACGATTGGCGACAATGCGGTCATTGGTGCAGGCAGTGTGGTCACCAAAGACATTCCGGCTAACACTCTCGCTGTAGGCAACCCGTGTCGAGTTATCAAACAAATCAATAACGATTAGAGTTGCCTCCTAATTACTTTTTTGGCGCTTGCCAACTTGTCTTTTGATCACCTAATGTGGGTACATGTTAGGTGACTTTCTCTTTGGTTATCCAAATTAGCACCAATAGTTTATGGTGCGTCAAAAAACTGCTGCCAAATCATCGACTTTTTGACGTTTTATTTGATGTTGGTTCCATTAAACCCTATCATGTTCGCTTTGTAATACTCGGTAAAACACTAGTTGTAAACATGGCGTTGCATTATATGGATTTTGAATTGTCGTTAGGTTTGATGGAGTCTGCGTTAGAAAGCGCGTCTGTTGCTGTCATTATTACCGACGAACAAGCTCAAATTTGTTTCGTCAACGATCAGTTCGTCAAGCTAACAGGCTATGCCCGCGAAGAAGTCTTGGGCAAAAATCCGAAACTGCTAAAGTCAGGAAAAACCACATTAGCAACCTATGAGGATATGTGGTCGAAGCTGCTTCAAGGTAAAGATTGGGTAGGCGAACTGGTTAACAAAACGAAAAACGGCTCGCTGTTTATCGAGCATGCTCATATCAGTCCTTTCATCTATTTGGGCAAGTCCTATTACATTGCGGTCAAACGTGATGTGACGTCTGAAAAACACCTCAACGATAAGCTGAGCGATCTCGCTTATTTTGATCCGCTTACTCGTCTTCCAAACCGCACCTCTTTCTTTGAGCATCTGCAACGCTTTCTAGTCGAAGAGCAACAAGCGGAGCACCCGTATTCGTTGTTGTTAATCGATCTCAATGAGTTTAAGTCTATTAACGACAGTAAAGGACACGATTTCGGCGATCTGTTCCTTCAAGATGTAGCGAAGCGCTTTAGAGCGGCGGTAGGGGACAACGGCCTAGTCGCAAGGCTTGGTGGTGATGAGTTTGTCGCATTGCTACCCAATTGCTCACAAAGTCGAGCGGAACATTACGCTCAGCATTTGGTCGACGCGATCGCCTTCATAGAAGTTGGTAACAAATCTGAGCGAGGCTCTGCGTCTGTTGGTGTGACTACAAATGTAAGTCGCAACGTTCCAACGAGTTTGCTACTAAAGCAAGCGGATCTTGCGATGTACCGTGCCAAGCAGTGTCAAACTACCTGGATGAGTTATGACGAAGCAATGGGTGAGCAGTGGGGGCGTAAAACGGCGATGGCTCAACGTCTCTCGCAAGCTATCGAATCACACAGGCTAGAGGTCAGCTTCTTACCCGTAGTTGAGATTGAAACGCATCGTATTGTTGCGTTTAAAAGCCGACTAGAATGGAGTGACTCGATGTTCGGTGATGTTGATAGATTCGAGTTCATTCCTATCGCTGAAGAGTCTCAGCTGATCCGCAAACTGAATTTATTCACTATTGAGCAAGCCTGCAAGTACGCTTCGGTCGGTGAATTAAAAACGGTGGCGGTAAAAGTTTCCTCTAAGAACTTTGGTCATGGATTGTTTACTAAGGAAGTGACAGAGATTCTCAACAAGTATCATCTGCCACCTCATTGTTTGGTGCTTGAAGTGTTCGAGGACATGTTGTCTAAGAAACGTTGTGTGGATGAGTTATACCAATTAGTGGCGCTTGGTTGTCAAATTACCGTGGCAGACTTTGGTATGGGGCACATTTCTATATCCGAGCTTCGCGAGCTACCATTGCAAAAACTTAAAGTTGGCGCGCAGTTGGTGGCAGAAATTGCACAAGATCGCTCGGTGGAGCAGGTGGCGAAAGCGATTGTAAGTCTCGCCAAAGTACTAAACATTGAGACCATTGCCGAAGGTGTTGAAACATCAGGGCAACTAGAGTCTCTAAAAGCTATTGGCTGTCATTATGCCTCTGGTCCCTACATTTCTGCCAATATGTAATTCGCGTAATCTTGTCCAAGTTAATCTCTAGATATCTGTGTCTTGAGATTACTTGGGTATGCTATTCATTACCTTGCATTCTCATCCTTTTTAGCAATCAGTTAAGCCCTATTTGTAGGCTGTGAAGCCGCTTTCATACCCCTTCTATCCAGTCAAAAATCTCGTTGAGTAGGAATTTGAATCTATTCACGAAAAATGCATCGAAACGTTTCGATGGGGCGATCTAAGTCACAGTTAAATGCTACCTCTCTCGATCTTTGTACACGCTACGCTAGGATTGCCATCGAAACGTTTCGATGATTGTTTTATCAACAGTGAATAGGTAGTGATGACCTCTACTTTTGCAACCGTTGTTTGACGGTTATTCAAGCCCTACAGATTTAATAAAGCCGCATGAAGCAGGTATAAAAATGAAAAAAAGTGCCCTAATAAATTCAGAACTTTCTTATTTGGTGTCGACATTGGGCCATACCGATGAGGTAACGATTTGTGACGCTGGCCTTCCGATTGCAGATGAAGTTCAGCGTATTGACTTAGCTCTGACCCATGGCGTTCCAGCGTTCTTGGATACGGTAAAAGTGTACCTTTCTGAAGCTCAGATTGAAGGCGTCATTTTGGCAGAAGAGTTTAAGCAGGTGAGCCCTGAGTTGCATGATGCTTTTTTATCCGTGATTGAGCAGGAGCGAGAAACAAGCGGTAAAGCAATTTCGATCTCCTATATTTCTCACGAAGACTTCAAGACAAAAACTTTGGATTCAAGAGCTGTCGTGAGAACGGGTGAGTGTACACCGTATGCCAATGTGATTTTCCAAGCTGGCGTCGTCTTTTAGAGCGCCACTTATTACGAGTTCAGTTCAGCGAAATATACAGGACATCCTCATGCTGCAACCCATTTTACAACTCAGCGAGATTGAAAAAGCTTTCCCGGGAGTGAAAGCTTTGGATAAAGCCAGCTTAAATGTGTACCCCGGAAAAGTGATGGCATTGCTTGGTGAAAACGGCGCCGGTAAATCGACGCTTATGAAAGTGCTGACGGGTATCTACTCGAAAGACTCTGGCGAACTTCGCTATCTAGACCAAGACGTCTCGTTTAAAGGTCCGCGTGATTCACAGCAAGCGGGCATCAGTATTATTCACCAAGAGCTTAATCTTATTCCTGAGCTCACTATTGCTGAAAACATCTTCCTCGGCCGAGAAAAACCAACGCGTTTGGTCGCATCTTATGGTCGCAGATGTATGCCGAAGCGGATCGCCTACTGGCGAGGCTTAATGTGAAACACCGCGCGAAAACGCCGCTTGGTGAGCTTAGTCTTGGTGAGCAGCAAATGGTTGAAATTGCGAAAGCGCTGTCATTTGAGTCTAAGGTCATCATTATGGATGAGCCGACTGATGCGCTCACTGATACGGAGACGGAATCATTATTTAGCGTGATCAACGAACTGCGCGAACAAGGCTGCGGCATTGTTTATATCTCGCACCGCCTCAAAGAAATCTTCGAGATTTGCGACGATATTACGGTATTACGTGACGGCAAGTTTATTGGTCAGCGCACAGTGGCTGAAACAGACGAAGATACGTTGATCGAAATGATGGTAGGACGCAAGCTTGATGAGCAGTATCCGCGAATTGATGCCGTTCACGGTAAAACCAGTCTTGAAGTGAAAAACCTTTCAGGTTCTGGTGTCAATGACGTGAGCTTCACTCTGGATCAAGGTGAAATTCTTGGCATTTCAGGTTTGATGGGCGCAGGCCGTACAGAGCTGATGAAAATCATTTATGGCGCGCTAAAACGCCAATCTGGTGAGGTGATTCTCAACGGAAAAACGATCAATCCAGACAGCCCTCAAGAAGGTCTTGCCAATGGTATTGCTTACATTTCTGAGGATCGTAAAGGTGATGGCTTAGTTCTGGGCTTATCAGTAAAAGAGAATATGTCGATTTGTGCGTTGGAGCAGTTGTCGAAAGGCATGCAAATTCAACACAGCGAAGAAGTCATTGCTGTTGAAGACTTCATTAAGCTTTTTAATATCAAAACTCCAACACGCGATCAAATTATTGGCAATCTTTCCGGTGGTAACCAACAAAAAGTGGCGATTGCAAAAGGGCTGATGACCAAACCTAAAGTTCTGATTTTGGATGAGCCAACACGCGGTGTCGATGTAGGCGCCAAGAAAGAGATCTACCAACTTATCAACAAATTTAAAGCAGATGGCATGAGCATTATTTTGGTGTCATCTGAAATGCCAGAAGTACTTGGCATGAGCGATCGAATTTTGGTGATGCATGAAGGGCATATAAGCGGTGAGTTTATGGCTCAAGATGCAGACCAAGAGAAACTACTAGCATGCGCTGTCGGTAAAAATGTAAGTGAGGAAGCAGCATGAACAACAAAACCATCAACAAAGAGATGAGCGTTGAAATGGAAAACAAAAAGCCTCTTTTCAATAAAGAATGGTTGATTGAGCAAAAATCACTGATTGCGCTGATCTTCCTAATTGTCGTGGTGTCTTTTTTAAACCCGAACTTTTTCACCGTCGATAATATTCTGAATATTCTGCGTCAAACCTCTGTGAACGCAATTATCGCAGTCGGTATGACATTGGTCATTTTAACTGCAGGCATCGACTTGAGTGTTGGCTCGGTACTCGCACTTTGTGGCGCGTTTGCGGCCAGTTTGATAGCGATGGAAGTTCCGGTACTGATTGCGGTTCCAACCGCACTTCTTGCTGGTGCAGCTCTTGGTGCTATCAGCGGTATTATCATTGCCAAGGGTAAGGTTCAGGCGTTTATCGCTACCTTGGTGACTATGACACTTCTGCGCGGCGTGACCATGGTGTACACCGACGGTCGTCCAATTTCTACGGGCTTTACTGATACTGCTGACGCATTCGCATGGTTTGGCACGGGTTACGCTCTGGGCATCCCCGTTCCAGTTTGGATTATGGTCGTTGTGTTCGCATCCGTTTGGTATCTACTTAACCACACTCGCTTTGGCCGCTACGTTTACGCGCTAGGTGGTAACGAATCAGCGACTCGCTTGTCAGGTATCAATGTCGATAAAGTGAAGATTGGTGTTTACGCCATCTGTGGTCTGCTTGCTGCACTGGCTGGCATTATCGTTACCTCTCGTCTGTCATCCGCTCAGCCTACAGCGGGTATGGGATACGAGCTTGATGCTATCGCAGCGGTTGTTCTTGGCGGTACCAGCTTGATGGGTGGAAAAGGTCGAATTATGGGTACGCTTATTGGTGCTCTGATCATCGGCTTCTTGAACAACGCACTTAACCTATTAGATGTTTCCTCTTACTACCAAATGATCGCAAAAGCAGTGGTTATCTTGCTGGCGGTACTGGTAGACAACAAAAACAAGTAACTTCGATTAACACTAGATTATTTACAATAACAGGCTCGACAATGAGTTGAGCCGCCCCCTACACAAAGGACTAAAACGATGAAAAAACTAGCCACTTTAATCTCTGCTGCCGTGCTATCTGCTTCTATGTCTACAGCTGCATCAGCACAAGACACGATGGCGATTGTTGTCTCTACGCTTAACAACCCGTTCTTCGTAACGATGAAAGAGGGCGCGGAAGCGAAAGCCAAGGATTTAGGTTACAACCTAATCGTTTTGGACTCGCAAAATGACCCAAGCAAAGAGCTATCAAACATCGAAGATTTAACTGTACGTGGCGTTAAGGCAATTCTTATCAACCCTACAGATTCAGACGCAGTATCTAACGCTATCCGCATGGCAAACCGCTCGAACATCCCAGTACTTACGCTTGACCGTGGCGCTAGCCGTGGTGACGTAGTGAGCCACATTGCATCTGACAACGTAGTCGGTGGCGAAATGGCTGGTCACTACATCATGGAGAAAGTAGGTGAGAAAGCGAAAGTTATCCAACTAGAAGGTATCGCAGGTACGTCAGCAGCACGTGAGCGCGGTGAAGGCTTCATGAACTCAGTAAAAGGTTCTCAAATGGAACTTCTTGCTAGCCAACCAGCAGATTTCGACCGTACTAAAGGACTGAATGTAATGGAAAACCTTCTAGCAGCGAACCCAGATGTACAAGCGGTATTCGCACAGAACGACGAAATGGCACTCGGTGCACTTCGCGCAGTTCAAGCAGCGGGGAAAGACGTGATGATCGTTGGTTTCGATGGCACTGAAGATGGTATGGCAGCGGTGAAACGCGGCAAACTAGCAGCAACCATCGCACAGCAACCAGACATGATCGGTGCACTAGGTGTGGAAACGGCTGACAAAGTACTGAAAGGCGAGAAAGTAGAAGAGTACATCCCAGTACCTCTAAAAGTAGTCGCTGAGTAATCGGCGAAGCGACGGTAGGAGCCAGCCGTCAGTAGTTCTCCCCCTTAATAAGGGGGAGTTAGAGGGGGTAAAGTGTGCTGTAGTATACCCCAAGTGCATTACTTAATGTGTCGACGGAACTTCAAGAGCACCCCTCCTAACCTCCACTTATAAAGGGGAGGAACTAACGGATCACAGCGCATCGCCTTACAAAAACCAGATACCTTCGGCTTGCCACTCCAAGGCAACCCCAAGTTATCTATCAAACTGATACTAAAAAATCAGTAATAAACAAAAGAGTTAAAAGGAACAAAGTATGAATAAACTCATTGTGCTGGGTAGTGTGAATGCAGACCACGTTCTGCAAGTTCCTTCTTTCCCTCGACCTGGCGAAACGTTACATGGTGCTAATTACCAAGTCATTCCTGGTGGCAAAGGGGCGAACCAAGCTGTTGCCGCTGCAAGACTGGGTGGTGACACAGGTTTTATCGCATGTGTAGGTGATGATGCATTTGGTATTAATATTCGCGAAGCATTCAAAGCTGATGGTATCAACATCGCGGGTGTTCAATTAGAGCCAGGCACGCCAACGGGTATAGCTATGATTCAAGTAGTAGATAGTGGCGAGAACAGCATCTGTATTTCAGCGGAAGCCAACGCCAAGCTCACGACCGCACGTGTAGAGCCACACAAAGGTCTAATTGAAGGTGCGAACTACTTGCTAACGCAATTAGAAACGCCAATAGAAGGCATCGAATATGCAGCGAAAATTGCTAAGGCGGCAAAAACTAACGTCGTCCTCAATCCAGCGCCGGCTAGAGAGCTTCCTGATTCATTGCTGGGGTGTGTTGATGTCATTACTCCGAATGAAACCGAGGCAGAAGTGCTGACTGGAATAACGGTCAACGATGATGAGTCTGCGCAAGAAGCAGCGAACGCTCTACATCGAAAGGGTATTGAAATCGTCATGATCACTTTGGGCTCGAAAGGTGTATGGCTAAGCCAAAACGGTCGTGGTGAGCGAATCCCGGGCTTCAAAGTAGAAGCAACCGATACCACTGCGGCAGGTGATACCTTTAACGGCGCTTTAGTGACAGGGTTAATTGAAGGAAAGTCTATCGAAGAGGCAATGGTATTTGCTCACGCAGCTGCAGCTATCTCTGTAACGCGATTTGGTGCTCAGACTTCCATTCCAACGCTAGATGAAGTACAACAGTTTTTAGAGCAGCAAGCCTAAGTTGAGAAATTAACGCGCTCAATTATAAGAAGAAGCAGTGGAGACCCTTGCCCAATGGCAACGATGAAGGACATAGCAAGACTTGCGGGTGTTTCAACCTCAACCGTGAGTCATGTCATCAATAAAACACGATTCGTTAGTGAAGAGATTTCTGAGCGCGTTAACAGCGCAGCAAAGGAACTCAACTACGCGCCTTCTGCGTTGGCGCGCAGCTTAAAAATGAATCGTACACGAACAATTGGAATGTTAGTGACTACCTCGACCAACCCGTTTTTTGGTGAAGTAGTAAAAGGGGTCGAACGCAGTTGTTATCATCAAAACTACAACCTTATCCTTTGTAACACTGAAGGTGATACTGAGCGCATGAAAGCTTCCATCGATACCTTGCTTCAAAAGCGTGTCGATGGTCTGATTTTGATGTGCTCTACTTTGGAGGGGGAGAAGCTGGATATTTTCGATCAGTATCCATCCATTCCTGTGGTTGTGATGGACTGGGGACCAATGCATTTTGAAAGCGACAAGATCCAGGACAACTCGTTTCTTGGTGGCTATCTTGCAACGAAGCATCTCATTGAAAGCGGGCACACAGAGATTGGTTGTATCACAGGACCTTTAAATCGGCACCAAGCTTTAATGCGTTATGAAGGGTATAAGAAGGCGTTGAGTGAACGTCATATT
This sequence comes from Vibrio sp. CB1-14, assembly GCF_040412085.2. Lineage (NCBI taxonomy): Bacteria > Pseudomonadati > Pseudomonadota > Gammaproteobacteria > Vibrionales > Vibrionaceae > Vibrio > Vibrio chaetopteri. The sequence goes on from NZ_CP115921.1 coordinate 1,420,620, forward strand.
GCGATTAATCCAGACTGGATTGTTGAATCGGACTTTGAATGTGATGGTGGCGCAAAATCGCTGGAGACATTAATCAACCGTGGGGCACTGCCTACGTCACTGTTTGTTTGCAATGACATGATGGCTATGGGGGCTATCAATGTAGCCCATGATAAAGGTATACATGTTCCCAACGATCTTTCGATCATTGGCTACGATGACATTCACATTGCCAAGTTCATGTCACCGTCTCTCACTACGATCCATCAACCTAAGTATCGCTTAGGAAAAGCGGCCGTTGAAACCTTACTTGCGAAAATTGAAAAAACCAGTCTTGCTGCAGATGTCGTGCAACTAGAGCCTTCGCTAGTCGTACGTGGCAGTGTCAAAAACCTTAAATAGTGTTTTGTGCGCAGCCTCTATTGAGGCTGAGCAACGCGAAAACCACGAACAATATTACTAAACGTCACCAATGCAAATAGCGTGATCACAATCGATAGGTGCCAAGGCTGACTTAGGCCGAGCTGAACCAACCCCATACTGACTAGCGATGAGACAATCATTTGTCCACCACCCGATAACGCTGCCGCGGCGCCAGCTTGTTTCTTATACGGCAGCATTACCATCGCCTGTGCGCAAGGCAGGGCGATGCCATTTCCCAGAATCATCAGCATTTGCCCTAGCATGATATATAAAGGCTCCATCGGGCAAACGAACAACCAAATAGCCGACGCAATGTGTAGAGCTGGAGTACACAACAGCATCTTCTTAGTACCGATGATAGGGCGAACGCGATTGCAAATAGTCGTGCCGCTGATCATACCGAACGCTGGAATGAGTACCCACAATGCATATTCGTCTGAGTTCATACCGATTTGGTTTTGCATGATAAACGGCATGACCGATACCGCCGTGATCATCAGACTGAAATTGAGCCAACTGATACTGGCGAAACTGATGAAGTAGCTAGAGCGCAGAAGCTCGTCATACTGGTTCACGACACGTTTGAATGAGGGGATCGGTGACTTTTCAGCGACGGTCTCTTTAAACAGCATGGTGATGACAACCCAGGCAAGAGCGACATAGCTAAATAGTGACACAAACACCATGTTCCAACCAAAGTGAAAGTTAATAAACCCGCCCAAAACGGGTGCTATGACCGGCGTGATGGAAGCGGCCATCGCGATATAAGAGAGGGCAATAGGGAGCTGAGCCCCACTAAACTGATCGCGTGTTGAGGCTCGTGCGAGAACCGCGCAGCAGCCAGTACCAACGCCTTGCAGAAAACGGCCAAAAACCATGCCTTCAAACGAATGGTTCATAGTAATAATCAAGATAAGGCCGAGCAGGGCGATAACTAGACCAGCAAGCAGCACCTTCTTTCTGCCGATAGCATCAGAGATAGGGCCGTAAATGAATTGCGAGGGACCAAAACCCAGTAGATAAATACCGACGAGCAGTTGCGCTTGATCGAGGCTAATACCAAAATCTTTCGCTATCCAAGGCAGCGAAGGTAGCACTAGCCCCATACTGAGCTGACCGATACTGATAATGAGACACGCGAGAAGAATGACTTTGTAGCGAATTCCTTGAGCCATTAATAATCCATACTTAGAGAGGCGAATGCGAAGAACCCAAGATTTTGGCTACCTTTAGCCAATGCCCTTAGGTTGTTTAGGGTAAATCTAAATGAATCAAACTATATCATAAGGTTATTGGGCTTTATTGAGCTATCTTCGTATCATGACAACAAAATCACGCATCATTGCACGGAGTAGGATTGACGATGAGCGAACCAAAATCACCAAAGACGCTTAACTCAATAACCAATATGGATGAGTTTGCAAACACGGCAAGTTACTCGCTACTAGAGGCGCTTAATGCGGATCCTGGGGCAACAGATAGTGGTGAAGATTACTGGCCGCGACAAGTGTTTTCGGGTCACTATGTACCGGTGAAACCAACGCCTATCCGAAATCCTGCTTACATCAGCCACAGTGCAAGCTTATTTGATGAACTAGGGGTTGATCCTGCGTTGGCGCAAGAGAAACACTTTGCAGAAATGTTTTCGGGTGATTTGTCTGGAGTTCCCACTCCAATAAACCCGTTTGGCTGGGCAACAGGCTACGCGCTTTCCATTTATGGTACGGAGTACAACGAGCAGTGCCCTTTCAAAACAGGAAATGGCTATGGCGACGGCCGTGCACTCTCCGTCTTTGAAGGTGTACTGAATGGCAAACGATGGGAAATGCAGCTCAAGGGCGGCGGCACGACGCCATATTGCCGTGGCGCTGACGGCAGAGCCGTATTGCGCTCCAGCGTGCGCGAGTTTCTAGCTCAAGAGTTCATGCACGCGCTTGGTATTCCATCGACGCGCTCGTTATGTTTATTTGCTTCACAATCAGAAACCGTTGACCGCCCTTGGTATCGAGAAGGTTCGCATTCTGAAAACCCCGATATTATGGTTCCCAGCCCTGTTGCCATTACGACCCGAGTTGCCTCTTCCTTTTTGCGTGTTGGTCAAATTGAGTTATTCGCACGCCGAGCGCGCAGTCAAGCCCATTCCACGGCGATGCAAGAGCTTGAGCATATTGTCGAATACGCGATAGAGCGAGAATATAAACAGCAGATAGACCGAAGTTTACCCCTACCAGAAAAAGTAATCACGCTCGCCACCGAGTTTAGAGAGCGCTTGACCACATTAGTGACACACTGGATGCGCGTTGGTTTCTGCCAAGGAAATTTTAATAGTGACAACTGCGCCGTTGGCGGCTTCACCCTCGATTTTGGGCCGTTCGGTTTTTGCGAACGCTTTGAGCCATACTTCCAGCCTTGGACTGGCGGCGGCCGTCACTTCTCGTTTTTTAATCAGCCTTTGGCCGCAGAGAAAAACTTCGAGTCCTTTTGCTCTGCATTGATGCCCCTTATCGTAAAGGACGAAGCGGCGTTAGAAAAACTTGGTCTAATTCAGGATGAATTTTCGACAGTGATGCAAGCCAAACTCAAACATATGTGGTCGAGAAAGCTCGGCTATGAAGAGTTTGATAGCGACTTGCTACAAAACCTGTTCAAACTCATGATGATGACGCACGTTGACTACACGATTTTCTTCCGCGAACTGTCTCAACTACCTGACAATGCCTCTGCGCTTGCTGCAAGCTTTTACACCGAACCTGATGAAGACACGATGATCGAGTGGCAAGCCTGGCTAAATGAATGGCGTGAAAAGCTTCCATCTGCAAACACAGAGAAAGAAATTATGTCAAAAATGAAACAGGTTAACCCCAAGTACACGTGGCGTGAATGGTTAGTGGTACCGGCTTATAAGCAAGCGGAGCGGGGAGAATATTCTCTCATTCATGAGTTGCAGCAGGTGTTTGCTGATCCTTATGGCGAGCAAGGGGCAGAGTTGGAAGGTAAGTATTATCAGCTTCGCCCGTTGAAGCTTTTCGATGTAGGTGGGGTGACACATTATAGTTGTTCGTCGTAACTTCGAGTATTGGTTAAACGGTGTGTAATTGTGCTTATAAGCACAACTGCACACCGTGGTTAAGCTACTCCAAAGCACATACCAGTTGCTCTGATTTAATCCTTGTTCATCAAGTATTCTGCAACCGCCTGATAGGCAGGTAGTGAGGTAGGGTCGATTTTACTGTTTTTGGCACTTGGGAATGAGGAATAACGAACGATCACCATCTCAGCGGTTGGATCTATATAAATTGTCTGACCATGAACACCACGTGCAGCTATCGCGCCATTAGCGTTGTGAAAAATCCACCACATACTCTTATAACTACCACCAGGCAGAGTTGTGTATCCAGCTTTCGCAAAATCCTCTTTATCACCACCGGCCATGATGTTTTCAATCACTTCACTTGGGAAAAGGGATTGCCCCTCAAACTTGCCTTTATTGAGCACCAGTGACCCAATGCGGCCAAGATCACGAAGACTTGCGCTTAGACCACCCCCAGCGAATGGCATGCCTTTGGCGTCGACGGTCATATAACCATCTTGCTCCATTCCAATTTTCTGCCAGATTCGCTCAGACAATAGTTCAGCAACGTTTTTTCCGGTCGCTCTTGCGATAATCCAGCCCAGTGCATCTGTATTGATTGTCTTGTAGCCAAAAGCTTCACCATGAGCGCCGCTTTTGCCCACGGTTTGTAAGTACTCAAGATAACCATTTGGACCATCGTAGCCCTGCGGTTTTGGAAGCGGACTCGCTGCCTTAGAGTAGATCCAGATATCAGCATTTGGGTCGGCGTAGTCTTCGCTGTAATCAAGTCCTGTAGTCATATCCATTACCTGACGTACGGTGGCACTTCCAAAAGCGCTATCCTTGAGCTCTGGGACAATTGAAGTAACTTTTGCGTTTTCATCAAGAGTACCTTCAGCAAGCAGAATTTCAGCTAAAAGCCCTGTCAGAGATTTGGTCATCGACATAGCAGCATGCTGACCTAGTTCATCTAGGCAGCCTAGGTAACGTTCGTAAACGATCTGGCCTTTATGAAGAATAAGAATGCCATCGGTATAGTTTGCTGATAGCGATTCTTGCCATGTCATTTCTCGTTCGTTGTTGAGAGGCTGGAATGTAATGGCGTCGATATTGTCATCTTTGGCATACGTAAAGGGAGTGGGTGCGCCAATCCCACGGGTGACCTGCTTGGTAGGCATCAATTCGCGAATATGACACACAGTCCAACGCATTTTGGGGAAACTGAAAAAGTCGGATTCTGGCTGCATAATCAGCTTATCTTTTGGTGGCGGAAAGCCAACCATCCACTTCATCTTAACCGGATCTGAAGCTTCGGCATTTAAAGTGGCAGAAGGGATGCTATTAGCATAGCTGAGACTGCTTATCGCCAAAGTTAATAATGTAATCGCGATTCTCATTTTGGTCTCTCTTCAATTTTCGTTATGGCAAAGACACGAATTTAGGAATGTAACTTGCTAGGAAGTCTGATTTATACACGCCTAATCATTGTTTGAATAGTCCTTAAAGATAATAGCATTTCATACCAATTAGGTTATGCATTAAGTGAGTCTGAAAAGCGTTGTTTATTATTGATAGTTTAAGCTTATGTGAGTGGTGCAACACATTGTGCGGTTTGATCTATGTATATTTAGCCCCCGGGTAGGAATGGACTTACTCAAAAAAAATAATAGCGATATAGGTGTTTATTCAAATGAATATGAGAAAGCTGGTGCTTTGTGGTCTCGTCTCTGGGTTAGTTGGCTGCGGTGGAGGTAGTGATAGTGGGGGCAATGAAGGTGGTGCAAGTGTTACAAACCTCAGTGGGAAGGTTATTGATGGGTATGTCATTGGTGCGACTGTGTATCTGGATGTCAATTTCAACAATCAATTAGATAACAATGAACCGCGCGTTGTCACACAGGAACAAGGTGATTTTAATTTAGAAGTACCGCCTGTTTATCGCGAGTGCTCAAAATATGTTCCAATCGTGGTAGACGTACCCCAAGGTGCTATCGATACGGATTTCCCAGATACGCCAATTGAAGAAGCTTACACTATGGTGATCGCTCCGAAATATGCCCAGAGTACAGATTCAGATTTGTATAACCTAACACCTCTGACTTCTGTTGTCTGGAATGAAGTGGAGAAAGAGCTATATGAAAATGTCTCAACTGAGCTTTCTTGTGAATCAATACTACAGGAACAGGAGTTGCGAGAGGATATTGCCCAGCGTTTGGCAGAGCAAGAAGTTCGTATTGCTCGCCGTTACAATATTACCGTCGAGGAGTTGTATGGAGACTATATAGATTCAGGGAATAATGAAGTACATCAAATCGCGCAAGACATTGTCCCGGGTCTACAGAAATCTTATTCCGATACTCGCCAGTTGCATAGTCAATATCCACAAGCCAACTTAGCTTGGGTAGAGTACTTTTTAGGAAAGTGGGACAGTTCAAATAACAGCTATGACAACGCTTGGTATCGATATCAGTTTGTGCAAATGTCGAATGGTAATTTTGAATCACAAACCAATGAGATGTCGAATGACTTAACAACTGTTATTGGTCTTTATGATAAAAGCTCCATGATGACTACCGTTCGAGATGGGGTGAACATTGAACAGGTGGTTTCGATGGGTAAAGGCACAAACCAGTACGATTGTTCTGTTAGCGAATGGTTGGAAACCACGGTGCAACTGTCTTCTGGAGTTCGAAACACCGTTTATGGAAATGTAGGGGATTGGAGTGATTGCAGCAACACTGTTCTAGCTAATAGCTATACAACACAAGCATTAGTGACCAAAGATTATCTAGGACAAGACCTTATCAGCTACTCAGAGCATACGTATGAGCCTGGAAATGACAGCGGTTTTTCACATCTTGTGGGAGTGACTGACACAGTAGTTGCATCGGATCTTACTCCAGTTCGCAGTGCCGTTAACACGGATTTCTACAGCGAAGAAAGCCACGGCGCAGATTTCTGGAATAGAACCAAGAATGAGTTTGGTGATGATCCTAGTCAAATAATGACAAGCCATACCAGCGATGGGAAGTGGAAACGTATCATCAACTATAAGAATGGTACGCACAAAACGGAATGTGGTGCTTCTGAAGCTGATTTATCCGAAGCGAACTGTCTGAATTGATTCATTCATATTAAAGAGGTTTTTAATAAAACATTCTTACATAAAAATAGAGCCCAGCATTGAATCCAATGCTGGGCGTCATTTCTGCCTACTTACCACCAATACTCAACCGAGCAAACCTCACATCCGGCGCAAAGAAAGTTCGGCTGTCATTAATCAGTTGGCTATCACCAACTGCATCCACTTCTTGCAACATTTTGTAGAAGTTACCCGCAACCGTAATACCTCGTACCGGTTGGACTCTTACTCCGTCACGACACAAGAAACCGCTAGCGCCAAACGAGAAGTCACCGCTGACTGGGTCGGCACCAGAATGGACGCCTTGCAGTTCAACAAGCTCCAGATAATCGCCTGCTTTGACTTCACTAGCATTGCTTAAGCCAGAGGCGATCACTTTATGGTTGGCGGAAACGTCTAGGCTGGATTTCGCGCCACGTGCTGCACTGGCAGTGGATACTGCGTCTAGATAGCTTGCAGTATGGCTATTATGCAATAGCGTATTGAGCTTTCCGCCTGAGATTAGTACGTTGTCTTGAGTCGCAAAGCCTTCGCTGTCGAAGCTAGCGATTGCCATGCCGTTTGGCATATACGCCATATCTGTCAGAGTAATCAGCTCACTCGCAATTGACTCGCCTATCTTGTTGCCAAGTGGCGTAATGCCTTTCATGGCACTAACACCAGAGAATGCACTGCTAAAGGCTCCGAATAGGCTGCTTAATGCGTTGATATCGAAAATAGCCGAATACTCACCAGTAGCAACCGGAGCACCGTCGAGTAAGTCACGCGCAAGGTTGTAGCCTTGCTCGATACAGTAGCTAGGATTCAGCTCATCAAAGCGGCGCCCCACCGAGACTTTGCCCGCCATAGATTGCTTGCCTTCTTTCTCAAATAGCGTGTAAGCGTAACAGCTAAATGAGCGCTCAAAATGCTGGCAGAGTGTGCCTTGTGTGTTGGCGAGAATAAACTGAGTCTCTCCATCGGCATAACCGTTGTAAGGTGCGCTTGATGCGTGGGGTAGGGAAATAACCCCTTGCTCTAGCGCGAGTGAGAGCTCAATCTTCTCATCGACGGAAGCGGTATCTTGCTGAGCAATTTCTGCAAAATCTGTGGTGATTTTGCTATCGATACAGCTAATCGTTTGATGTTCGTCTTGCTTAGAAAAACGTGCGCTTTGAAGGGCGTTTGTCAGCATGAGGTCGAGACTAGCGGTCTCTAATGACTCCGAGTAGCTGGTGGCAATGCGTGCATCTTTGACTACGCGAACCCCAAGAACCTGGCTTGAGCTCACTTTGTACTCATCCAGTTGTCCTTGGTTCGCTTTCAGCGAAAAGCTGTTGCTACGATTGACAATGACATCAGCTTCAGCACCTTGGCGCTTGGCTTCAGAAAGGACGTAATCGACGGCATCAAGAAGTTGTTTGTCTTGGCTCATTAGTTACCACCTCCCACAAGAATGTTATCTACTTTTAACGAAGGCTGACCTACCGTTGTCGTGACAGCACCACTTACGGAACCACACATACCAGGGGCAAGTGCCATGTCTTTGCCAACCATGCTGATTTCCTTAAGCACCTTTGGCCCAGTACTAATTAGGGTTGCAGTTTTTAGAGGTTTGGTGATTTTTCCGTTTTCAATCAAGTAAGCTTCTCGAACGGCAAAGTTGAATTCACCTGTACCTGGCTGTACTGAGCCGCCGCCCATTTTCTTAGCATAAATTCCACGTTCAACACCGGCTAACATATCATCGAGAGAATGTTCACCTGTCTCAATGAAGGTATTACGCATACGTGACGTGGGCGCAAACTTGTAGTTTTGGCGACGACCAGAGCCCGTTGGTTTAAAGCCTGTCTTCATTCCGCCCATTTTGTCGACCATAAAGCTGGTCAGCTTGCCGTCTTTAATGAGTTGCGTTCGTTGAGTTGCCATGCCTTCGTCGTCAACATGGATAGAGCCCCATTCATTGGTCATAGTGCCATCATCAACGGCACTCACTGCTGTATGAGCAATCATCTCGCCCATTTTGTCATGGAACACAGAAGCCTTTTTAGCCACTGATGTGGTTTCAAGCAGATGACCACACGCCTCGTGGAAGATGACACCGCCAAAGCCATTACCAATGACTACCGGCATTTCGCCGGAAGGGCATGCATCTGCGCCGAGCTTGATCAATGCTTGCTGGGCAATAGTTTGACCAAGTTCCTGAGCATCAAGCTGTTCGCTAAACTCCCAGCCTTGCAGCGCACCAGGGCCTTCTGAACCAGAAGATTGCTCATTGCCTTTTTGGGCAACGGTGTTACCAGACACACGAATGTAGTGGCGCGTATCATCAACATGTAGGCCTTCAGAATTGAAGATGGAAACCTGCTGCTCGCGCTGTAAAACATTACCAATAAACTGAGTAATGTATTCGCTTTCGGCGCGTGCAGCTGCATCAGCTTTAAGTAAGAATGCGATCTTTGAATCTAGATTGGCGTCTTTGCTAAGTGGTAAACGACAACCATGCTGGATAGGGTAGCGATTAAGATTAAGCGCACCTGCTGTAGCTATTTGCTCACGTTTGTCTTTTGCAGCGAGCAATGATGTAACTCGCTTCAGTTCATTTTCATCCGTGCTATTCGTGTAGCCGTAGAGTACTTTGTGGCCGAAAAATAGGCGGATCCCGATACCAAAATCGATGCCTGAGTTTACTTTGTCCACTTCGCCTGACGCGATTTGGATCGAATTTGTCTGATGGTGCTCGACGAATAGTTCAGCAAAATCTGCCCCTAAGAATAGGGCGTGGTCAATCACTGCTTTCGCCGTTACAGAATTAAGCATGAAATCTCCTTGCTCGTGGAACGTCCGAGAGAGCCTCAATGAAAGTTGAGGCATATCAGAATGTTAACATTTATCAAACAAATGGTCTTGTGGAAAATAATGGCTTTATGTAAGGCTTTTCTTCATTCAATACGAGTAACTCATAGTACGAGCATAGTGATAAGTTTAGAATGGTTTAATGATGAGGAAGAAGGACATACCGTCGATTTTTCTGGTAAATAGTCGAAAAAACTAATCTGATATGTATGCGTGTTCGTAAGTTATTGAAAGCATCGACACGGAGCCCAGTATGTTCTCATTTTTAAAGCGCGATCCTGCTAGAAAACTTAAAAAACGCCATTCCATGTTGCTAGAACAAGCGATGCATGCCCAGAGAAATGGCGATATCAAACTGTACTCAAAATTAACCGCTGAAGCCGAAGAGCTCTTTGAGCAAATCAAAAAGCTTGCGGCTTCGAATAGCTAGGTTTGAGGAGGGGGGAGCTTTATCCTAAATGCCTTTTTGGTATTGTTGGTTGCTCGTGTGTTGGATAAGGTTACCAACGATACTGAGGTCGCCATCTAGAAGTAGTGCTTTGAACGCGTTAATGACTTCAAGTTTGTTACCGTCTACTTTTGTTTCTGTCTGAATATCTCTTAGGTCGATAAACACATCGGTAATAAGGTCGCGATGGTCAGTCAGTACCTCTAGGTTCAAAATATTGTGCTCGCTATAGAGACTGTTGTGCGAGCCTTTTTGCTTTTGAACCACATAAGGGTTGTCTTTAAGGTTGATAATCGACGTACGCTTGCTGCAGCGTCTCAGGCAGCCTTTGTTGACTTTGATTTTCTTGCAGCCTTCCGTTTGTTGGAACAGACACTGGCGACTAGTCAGTAACGTATTCGGATGATACACACTATAGAACGTACGCATGCCACTTGGTCTTCTAACGTAGCGAAGCTGTTTGTTACTCAGTTCATTAGATAGGAATGTACCAGAGGCAGAGTACTCCTCTTGAAGACACTTCAATGTGTACGAGTTGGTGCTATTCATGTGTGGCCCTGCTACCCAATCTAACCCTAGCGTTTGAGCGTGGAAACCGACACCTGAGTTATTGGTAATAAGTAGTGATGGCTTAATAGTTTCTAAGAAGGCTTTAGCCGCTTCAAAATCATCGCCGATGAGAATCGCTGGGAACCAAGGTTTTAGGTTAGGGTTAGATTCAAACAGCGAAATTATAGCGGGCAGTTCTGCACTTAGCCCCATTGGTAGTTGAAAATAGACCTCAACACCGCTTTCCAAACTGAGAACGGCATCTTCAGGGCTTGAAACTAATACTGATAGTGGTTTTTGGCGGTTTAGCTCTGAGTTTTGCGCTAATTTTTCTAACTCTGGCGCTTCAATCGCGCCTTTCAAGCTCGCTGATGGGCGGTCAGCGTTAATATCCATGGCAGCAATTTGTGCGTCAACATGTTGGATGATATCGGTTTTTTTGTCGTAAAGACGCTGCTTAACCGCTTGTACTTGCTCGGTACTGGTGCATTGATACACCTTAGAGAAATGCGTAACCGCGTTGTCTCTTGGGTTGTCGATATACATGCTTTTGCCGTATTCACCTTGTAGAAAACCGTTAGAGAAATCGCGGTTAAATACGGTGTACAGCTCGCTAGTGTCTTCTGAAAGCGTTTCACCTTCGCACAAGCGATCTATTTGCTTGCGCCAGTTGTCGACAACGGTATAAACGTAATGCGGTTTTTTGATGCGACCTTCAACTTTGAGTGAATAGACACCCGCGTCGGCAAGCGCTTGAAGATCGCCAAATGCTGAGTTGTCTTTCAGGTTGAGTGGGTAGTCGTAGCCTTGCTTGGTGGTTTGGTATTGCTCACGGCATGGCTGACTGCAACGACCACGGTTACCAGAAGCGCCATTACGCGCCGAGCTGATATAGCAAAGCCCAGAAAAACCGATGCAGTATGAACCATGAACGAACACTTCCATTAACACGTCATGTTGATGCCCAAAATGAGCGAGATGCGCAATCTCATCAATGTTAAGCTCACGAGAAAGGTTAACGCGGCTGGCCGTCATCTGTTTGAGAAACTCGATTTGACCCGTGTTGTGAGTGTTGAGCTGCGTTGAAGCATGAACGTCTAAGCTTGGGAAGTGACGTTTAACCAAATACGCTAAACCAAGATCTTGAACGATAACGCCATCAATATCGGTGTTGACCAACTGCGCCAATAAGCGCATTACAGCGGCAATTTCACTTTCTAAGATCAGTACATTAAGCGTCAGAAACACTTGGCACTGATTAGCATGAGCAAGCTCAAGAACGCCCGCAAGGTTGTCGAGTGTTAAGTTCGCTGCACGGTTTCGAGCGTTAAAACGATCCAATCCGCAGTACACCGCATCTGCACCCGCTGCGATCGCTGCTTTGATTGACTCAACATCACCACCCGGTGCCAACAATTCAAACTGATCTCTTGTCACAACCATACCCTTACAAAAAATGAGGGCGTAGTCTACAGCAATTTGCCCCAGATTTCGTCTCAAATTCATATCTATCGATATTTATGTAATTAGTTGACTATGTGATCTTGATTCAAAATTATCAGTCTTTCCTCGACTAGCTTTAATACTAATCGTCAGGGTAAAGGCGTTTGCAGCGGTACTCATTTCAACTCAGAGAGCAAAACTCAATCCAGGCTCTGGCTCATTATTCATAATGGGAGGTCACAATGATCGTTATTTTTGTACATGGATGGAGTGTTACCGACACGAATACTTATGGGCTTTTACCGGAAGCGATTGCCAAACAGGCCGCAGATTATGGTTTAACGGTTGATATTAAGCATGTATGGCTAGGACGGTATATCAGCTTTGATGACGCGGTAGACATGGGAGATATCACACGAGCATTTGATAGTGCGCTGCGTGACACCATACCACAAGGCGACGGGATTGAGGCTTTTTCATGTATCACTCACTCAACGGGTGGCCCAGTCGTGCGTGAATGGCTAGACCGTTATTATGGGAGTGAGGAGCTCGCTCAAAGCCCTCTAAACCATCTTGTTATGTTGGCACCGGCCAATCATGGCTCACCATTGGCTGCACTTGGAAAGCAGCGAGTCGGGCGAATTAAGGCCTGGTTCAATGATATTGAACCAGGGCAACAAGTGCTTGACTGGTTATCACTGGGGAGTCAGCCACAAATAGATCTGGCTAAGGCCTATCTAACCTATCAACCAGCGAGTAATGGCTTTTATCCGTTTGTATTGACTGGGGAGAGTATTGATAAGGCTTTCTATGACTTTATCAACAGTTATCTTACTGAGCCTGGTTCGGATGGCGTGGTTCGAGTATCTGGTGCCAATATGAATTACTCCATCGCAAAGTTTGTTGAGACGGAAGAAAGAGCTGAGGTGAAACATGCCGAAGATGACTTGCCAGTGAGTTTGCTTTCTCTTGAGGGAGCAGTGCAGCGACCTCAGGCAGTACCACTAGGCGTGGTGCCAAAAGCCAGTCACTCGGGTAAGAGCAAAGGTATCATGCGAAGCGTGCTGAGTCCCACTTCAAGCAAACCGCAAGTGAGTGAGATCCTTCAGTGCCTCAAGGTTAATAGTGCGCAAGACTATCAAGCGAGGGTGCAATCACTTGAGACACTCACCGCGACAACACAACAGCGAACCAAACGTTTTATCAACTTAGTGTTCGTGCTCACAGATGATCAAGGGCACGCGGTTACAGACTATGACGTGATTTTTCTGGCAGGTCCCGACCGCGATCCAAAGGGTTTCAAAAAGGGCTTCTTTTTAGACAAACAGAAGAACGCCGCTAACCCGAACCATATTGTTTTCTATGTAAATTATGATGTGATCGCCAAAACAAACCTGACAGGATTTCGTGTAATTGCGCGTCCTAGCGAGGGGTTCAGTTTTTATCACGCCGTGGAGTATCGGGTGGAGAGCTCGGTGGTCGACTCCTTCTTACATCCCAATGAAACCTTGTACATTGAAGTTGAATTGCGCCGAAGAGTAGACCAAGGCGTGTTTTTGTTTGATGAAGCTAGCGATCCAAAGCTTAGAAAAGAGGGAGTAATATTTAAGTCGGAAACACGCTATGACTTTACTCATCAAAAGCCGACGGGCAAAGAAGTAAAATAGGTGGGAGCTATGTTCAAACGAGTATATAGGGATCAACCTGTGAAATGGCTGATCATGAGCGCCCTAATGGTACTGGTTCAGGGGTGTGCAACACAGCCCGCGACGACAGTTGCCAACGCGTCCTCCTGTGAAGGCTCTGTGTTGTTGCCAAGTCCGCTAGCGGGAAAGTTTAAATCAGTAGATGACCCGAAGTTGCTAGATAAAGCGATGGGCGAGCCTCTGGCTGGAGGGCTGTGTCAAGGTGCGGTCTATCAAAGCACGGAAGAGGTAACTATCTATCGCGCTTGGAATAGTACTAATCCTGGGAGTCAATTTGGAAGCTGGTGGGCATTGACGAAACCCGCGGGGAAAACGGCAGACTATCGGAAGGACTATGAGATTTGCTATCAATGGTCTCCGCTCGACAAACTGGTGCAATGTACACTAAAGGTTGGTTCGACGGTCGTAGTAGGGAATGGGCAGAGTGCCAAATGCTCAGACTATCTTGAGTATCCAGTGTCAGAGGCGCAGCAGGTATTTATTGAATCGGCTTCGGATGCCATGTTTGATTGCAGTGGCTTCGATAGCATGATGAGTTGGCAACCGGAATCGCAGGGTTTGGCTAATCAATGAATCAACGATTACTATAGAGAGCCCGCCTCACGAATGAATGATTTGGTGAGGCGGATTTTTTGCTTAAGACGTCTCTTTCATAGCCGAAACGACGGATGGGTCGTTTAGCAGGTTAAACAGCAAGCTTTTCGCTGAAGATCGCTGAGAGTCAGAGAGTTTCTTGTTCGGGTTTTCACGCGTTTGAGTCAGGATATTTTTGACAAATCGACTGTTGGTACCTGATAGTTCGTACACAAAGCGCAAGGTATTCATCAGTTCGTCTTGAGGTAGGCTGTACACGGCCATCTCACAGCTAAGACCATCCATAGCGAGTAGGTTATTCACGACCTCGCGTCGCTCAGCATTAAACTTTTCTTTGGCGATGTGGCCGTCGATCAATGCCTGTACTCGGTCTGCAATCGCGACCGGTACTTCCATGGTTTTTGTTTCGTAAGTCATCGCTGAATCTACTCCTTCGACTGGGATGTTTTACTCGGCACTAACCTGCTTCTTATCGTTACAAGGGCGGCCGTCAATGCTGTTCATAATGACAGAAAAACATTTTGATTAGTAGGGTAACTCTGGTCTGACGATTTACTTGGTAGTTTCTTGTTCGATTTTGCACTAGCAAGGGCGTACTTTGCGTACCACAATCTAAATACCCCTCCACATGAGAGTCTAATTATGCAGCGAAGACAATTTCTAGCGCTGTGCTCAGCATTTGTTGCTTGGCCGGTGTTAGCGAACTCTCGGATACAGAAAACGCCATCACAGGCGGAAGGTCCATTCTATCCGGTTACTTCGATTCCATTGCGTGAAAGCTTAGTCCTCGATGAATCGAGCCTGATCGGTGAGCCCATGACTCTTACAACGCGTGTAGTCGATGATACTGGTAAACCAATGTCCGGAATACGTGTGGAAATATGGCAGTGTGATGGGCAAGGCGTGTATGAACACCCTCGGCAACCAGAAGTAGAGCGCTTTGATCCAAGTTTTGCGGGTTTTGCCGCACTTGAAACGGATTCAAATGGTCTATGCCAATTCCAAACCTTGTATCCAGTTCCGTACACGGGAAGACCGCCACACATTCACGTAAAACTATGGCACGGTAAGCATGAAATGTTAACTACCCAGCTCTATCTAAAAGGTGAAACGGGCAATGAGTGGTGGGGAGGCAGCGAGCGTGATTGGCTACAAATGGACGTTGCTAAAGATGCAAAGGGAAATCAAATGACTCAGTTTCAATTCGTGGTATAGCGAGTGACTGTTTAGTGGATTTGACAGCATGCAATGAAAAAGGCAAGACGGGAATGTCTTGCCTTGATACCCGCTTATGCGTTGCTTTGAATCGGTTGATAGCGCCCTGGTTTGTGGTTCATCGCCAAAATCAGGTTAGTGGCAATGGCACCCAAGATGGAGAGTCCAATCAGGTAAATGTCGACCACGAACAGTGACAGCACGACGATTGAGCAATCAAGCGCCATCTGAACTTTACCCGCTCGAATGCCAAACCGTTCCTGCAAGAACAGAGCGAGTATATTGAACCCACCTAAACTCATCTTGTGCCTAAAAATGATCAGCATCCCCATACCAATCATGCCGCCACCTATCAAAGCCGCATAAATCGGCTCAATGTGTGAGATTTGAATGACATGGTGTAAATGATCCACCGCAAAGGAGACAATGCTCACGGCAATAAAGGTGTTGATAGTGAAACGCCAGCCCATTCGAGTGACCGATAGAATATAAAATGGCAGGTTAATTGCGAAGAAAACCTGACCAAAACTAAGGGCAGTGATTTTGGTGATAAACAGGGCTAAACCTGCAGTACCGCCTGTCAGAAGGCCAACTTGGTTGAAGAAGATAACGCCAAGAGACACTAAAGCGCTACCAAGCGTGAGGGCGAGCAAATTCTCGCGCAGGCTATGATCTTTATCCATAAAGAAAATTCCAATTTCAAAAACGCCAAAAATAGCGTGTTACAAGAAGTGATTTGCGGCGATGTTAGCTTTCTATGGATACTTATGTCGATAACGAGGCGGATTTTTGATTTTTATTGAGTGTTTCGTCAGATTTACACATGGGTCGCAACGAGTACAAATGATGCTAGAGCTGAGCCCGTTATTTGGATACGCTTGGGCGACTATTGGAGCGGAGAAGAAACGTGTATATCGGTAAAGTGTCGACGTTGACTGGCGCGTCAGAGCGAGCAATCAGACTTTATGAAGAAATGGGTTTATTGAAGGTAGACAGGCAAGGAAAGTATCGAGCCTACACTCAACAAGATGTGGAATTCATTCAACTAATTAAACAGGCACAAGCGCTCGGTGTGCAACTTTCGGAACTGGTTGAGTTAAAAGATGGCAACCATGACTTAGACTGGCGACAGGTGGGAAAGTGGATGGAGCGTAAAATTGCGTTGATTGATGAAGAGATCCAAGCATTAGAGAATCAAAAAGGTCAGATTAAGCAATACAAAAAAAACATTGATGATTGCTATGCCGCCCTTGACTCTGACTCTGGGGTAAGGGTTTAAGCTAGTCCCATTAGTTAATTAGACAATGAGACTCGCCATGAACAAGATCCTTATTATTAACGCCAATCCAAAAGCCAATAGCTTGTGCAAAGCGATAAGCGAGCGTTATCAAGAAAACATCTCTGAAAGTAAGCAGGCAAAGGTTTTGCATATTGGGGACATGGATTTTCAGTTATCTCTCGATATGGGCTACGAAGAAACAATGGCGCTTGAGCCATCGCTCAAAGAGTTCCAGCAATCGGTAGAATGGGCAGACCATATTGTCATTGTTTCGCCCGTTTGGTGGGGCACGATGCCAGCAAAACTTAAAGCACTGTTTGATAGGGCATTTCTACCGGGTTTCGCATTTCGTTATGTCAAAGGCAAAGCCATTCCAGAGAAGCTACTAAAGGGGCGGACGGCAGAACTGATTTTTACCTTAGATACCCCCGTGTTTTGGTATAAGTGGATACAAGGCAACCCAATCTATTTAAACCTAAAACGCACCATTCTTGACTTTGCTGGCATTAAAAATGTGTCAGCCAACTATTTTGGCCCGGTGATCAACTCAACGGATCAGCAGCGCCAGAAGTGGCTGCAAAAAGTCGAGGCCTTAGCGGCGTCGAGGTAGTGGAATCTATCCAGCGTCTACATGAAGAGGAGAAGGTGCATCTAGCTCCTTCTCGCTTCCATACTTCGGAGAATGTAATCTGTCATCCAAGCAGTTGCGAGTAGACACATCCACACGACAACAACTTGATGAGGCACTTCGACTCTCGACCAAACAACGAGGGTCGCAAAACCGACCGCTGGCACTGTCCAGTAGATCAGCTTGTTCCAGCGAAAGCCTTTTAGGTGCGATAGGCTGTCCAGCGACGCGATAATGCCAGTGATGGAAAGAGCCACGACAATGGTTTGCGCTTGACCTGCAAACCACAACGGAAAAATGAGAGCCAGCACCCACCAGTTTTGTTTATGCGATATGCTTCTGCGTGTCGCAGCCCACCAAATAACAAAGATTGAGATCATTTGAACTAGGGTAATTAGTGGTGACCCCTCCAATGTGCCAAGCACTTGGCTCACCATGATTCCCGCCTGTAAGGCACTAACAATGCTGGCGGTAATGATTCTGACGTTGCGATTGCTGCGTTTTGAGAATGCCACAAAAAGCAGCGGGAACAGCGTCCATTGAGTCACAGAAAGCGAGATAGACTGATGGGGCAGAGTGAGACCGTAGCACAGCATACCAGCGAGGAGCACAAGTCCACTTGCGCCTTTGCGTGGTAGTATCCACAGCGCGGGAATGGCTAATGCTAAAACGGAGATATCGCCGTCACTCACGCCAATCGCTTTGGCACAGGAAATGGCCAGTAACGTTGTGATGACAAAATGCAGACTAGAAAACATCATATCCTCTCAAGCTTAACAAGAACCCAACCGAAGAGTTGGGTTCTCAATATTCATGGTTAAATCGAGAGCGCAGAGTAGAGTACACCAAACGTACCAAGAGTGAAGATAAGCAATACGACCTTACTCGACATTTCACCGTTGTTCTCTGTCGCTTTACCAAACAGGCCAAACACCAACGGGTGCACCAAGAATGGTGTGGCGAAGATAAAGGTGATCATGCTTGCCGCATTATCACCAAACATTCCACCTTGCGTTGCTGCGAACAAGCCGAAGTGAGACAGACCAGAAGCCGCTGCCATCGATGCGTGCTCAATAGGCATGCCTGCAAAGTGCAGAATCGTAAAGCTGCCGAATACCGCCACAATTTGCCAGCCGAACGAGAACTGCATCAGTCCCTTAACTTCGATTGCGTGGTCACCATTGGCCTTGCGCAGATTTTTGGTCGCAAGGTACACACACGCTAATCCGGCTAATACAAGAGGTAGTGTCCAACCAACAAGTAATGCGCCACGCTCAGCACTTGCGGCAAGAATCGTAAATACAAAAATATGACCAAGGAATGGGATATTGATCATGATAGGTGCACGCGCTGCCGCAGTGTAGCCAAAGTCACCTGCAGTACACGCGCCAGTGAGTCCTGAGTGTGATAGACCACCTGCCATGCCTGGTGCGAGGTTACGAACATGGTTCGCTTTAGCTAGGAAGATAAGGATAGTCAGACCACCGAACATCCAGAACATTTGTCCCGCGAAGCCATATACGATCACGCTTTGTAGACCAGGAATGCTGAACGCTTCCAACATGTGCGAACCACCAACCAAGAAAGTACCAGTTAGTAGCACTGGTATGCCTGCGAACAATAGTGAGTTCAATGTCGGGCCTGCTTTCCATTTAGGTAGCAGCATGCCTAAACCTGAGGAAATGATCATGGCAAAGAAGATTTGTGGCAAGCCAATTACACTGGCGACAAGGTGAGAAAGTCTAAGTGACAGCATCATAATGATAACAATGGTAAGGATCTCTACAGCACCTTTGGCCAAATAAGTGCGCATTTTAGCGACTTCTTTTTTGCTATCGATGAAGATGATCGCTGCACCAATACACAGGTACGCCATGGCTAAATAAGAATCACCCATAGGGTTGGCGCCACTTCGACCTGTTAGTAATGCCGAGATCATCTCAATGCCCATCAGCAAAACGAACGCTCGAATGATGTACACGAACTGAGTGCTAGTAGTGCCAAAAAACACTTCATTCTTTGCAGGAACGGCTAACACATCTACATGGCCTGTTTGCTTGGACAGCAATCGACGGATCTCTTGCCCACCAACAAAGAATGTCGCGATGAGTGCAATAACCGTAGTTTGGCTCAATAGGACGATAGCGGGGAACTCTTGAAGCCCTGGTTGTGCAAGCCCCGTTGTTACAAACAATGTACCCATAAGTAGACCAAGTACAACAATGACGAGAACAGCCGAGTACTTAGTATTAGCGACGATGGTTCTTGAAAGCAGAACCATGATGACCACAGCCACCATTGAAAACAATAAATGATTAAACGAAATCAGATACGAAAAGTGTTCCATTAATTACACCAGAGAGGTCAGTGAAAGCTGCTACGTAGCGAGCCTTAAATTTATGGCGAGGATCCTATAAGAATTTATTTGGACGCTGTACTTCAAAAATGTAACCGCTGAAACATTTCATCATACAAATGATTTCTCATGGATTGATTCGCCTGGCTAATTATTTGGCTTCTGGGTTGAAAATCTTTATAAAACAGAGGGTAATGTGATTTACTTATTTTTGTTGTTTTGGAAAACTTCAGTTTTTTCGAGGTTTTTGCTCGATATAAAGGTTGAATCTATACCTTGGCAGTCCTCTGAGTTTGACGTCTCTGAATTAGCCACTCAAAATAAAGCAAAGCCATAAAACTTAGGGTGCTATGAACTTTCTAGCTCATTTACATATTGCTGAGCATTGTGACAGCAGTTTACTGGGAAACTTGTTGGGGGATTTTGTCAAAGGTGACCCAACGAAGACCTATCAACAGGAAATTGCTGAAGGCATCATGCTGCATCGATTTGTCGATTCCTATACAGACAATCACCCCATTATGAAGCAGTGCAAAACCTTATTTGATGCCGAACTAAAGCGCTTTTCGCCTATCGCGATGGATATGTTTTGGGATCATTGTCTTGCGAAACATTGGACTCGTTTTCATCGCCAACCGCTTGCGCAGTTTGTTGATCATGCAGAGCTGACCATTAAGCAGACTTCAGCCCCATTACCAGAGCGATTTGTTCGTATGAGCACTCATATGTGGCAAGGGCGCTGGCTCGAGTCGTATCAAGATTTCGATAACATCAAGTTTGCCCTTGAGAGAATGTCTCTGCGAAGTATGCGAATGGCACCACTAGCGGAATGCGGAGAGCAACTACAGGAAAACTATCAGCAATTTTCAGAGTTTTTCAGTCAGTTGTATCCAGAGGTGCTAGAAAAAGCGAAACAGCAAACTAACAAATAGAGTCGATAAGAATAGCATTAACCTAGCGCGCGGTTTCTGGTACACTCGCGACCCTTTTGAATACATCCTGTTGGCGACGTTATGACAGACAA
The DNA here is from genome assembly GCF_040412085.2 of Vibrio sp. CB1-14. Taxonomy (NCBI): domain Bacteria; kingdom Pseudomonadati; phylum Pseudomonadota; class Gammaproteobacteria; order Vibrionales; family Vibrionaceae; genus Vibrio; species Vibrio chaetopteri. The sequence continues at coordinate 1,441,314 of NZ_CP115921.1, forward strand.
GACTTTACTCGATACTGCCAGTGAGCAGTCCACCTTTGATGACTTTGCATTTAGCGACACGCTGATGCAAAACCTTGCTGATCTAAACTATACCTCGCCGACACCGATTCAGGAAAAAGCTATTCCATTTGTGTTGGACGGCAAAGACATTCTTGCAGGTGCGCAGACAGGTACCGGGAAAACCGCAGCATTTGGTTTGCCACTGATTCAGAAACTGCTGGATGTTCCAAAGCCGAGAGAAGCAGACAGCAAAGTCATTCGCTCCCTTATTCTTACTCCAACACGTGAACTAGCGCAGCAAGTGTTTGATAGCTTAGTTCAATATACACAATCGACCGAGCTTAAAGTCGTTGTGGCTTACGGCGGAACTAGTATCGGTGTGCAAACGAAAAACCTGCGCGGTGGCGCGGATATCTTAGTTGCGACGCCTGGTCGTTTGCTTGACCACCAACATACACGCAACCTAACACTTGCTGAATGTGAATACTTGGTACTGGATGAAGCAGATCGTATGTTGGACATGGGCTTTATGCCTGATTTGAACCGCATCTTGAAGCGTCTGCCAAAACAGCGTCAAAACATGATGTTCTCAGCCACGTTCGAGCAACGCATTAAAGCTCTCGCGCACCGTATTATGGAACAGCCAGTAGAAGTGCAAGTGACGCCTGCTAATTCCACCGCAGATACCGTTAAGCAGATGGTCTATCCTGTAGACAAAAAGCGCAAACACGAGCTACTGGCTTACTTGATTGGTTCACGCAATTGGCAACAAGTTTTGGTCTTTACTAAGACTAAGCAGGGCAGTGATGCCCTGGCGAAAGAGCTGAAACTTGATGGTATTAAAGCGGTATCAATCAATGGAGATAAAAGCCAAGGTGCCCGCCAAAAAGCCCTAGACGATTTTAAATCGGGCGCAGTCCGAGCGTTGATTGCAACCGATGTTGCTGCCCGTGGCCTAGATATCCAGCAGCTTGAGCAAGTCGTAAACTACGACTTGCCGTACAAAGCTGAGGACTACATTCACCGTATTGGCCGTACTGGTCGCGCAGGAAAAGCGGGACTTGCGGTGTCGCTAATGAGCCAAGATGAGCAGTATCTACTGGAAGCCATTGAGCGTTTGCTCGATTCGCGTTTACCTCAAGAGTGGTTAGCGGGATTTGAACCTAGCCCTGAATCTGAAATCGAACCCGATCGCGCACCGCGACGACGTGGACGAGGCGCAGACAAGCGCAAGATGAAAGCTAAACTGAAAATCCATGCGGGGCGCGGTAAGAAGCGCTAAAGAGAGCAACAAAGGCAAACCCTAGGGTTTGTCTTTGTTATTTATGGGCTCGACGCTGGCTAACTGCGACCAGATAGGTGAAATTCTAGAATTACCTGAAGGCGTTGTTCCTGTGGTTGGTTATTCATTGGGTTATCCTGCAGAAAACCCAGAAATCCGTGATCGTCTTCCAATGGATGGCTTAGTGCATCACGAGGTATACCAAGATCAGGACGTTGCCACGATAGAGGCCATATACAAACAGCGTGAGACAGACGGTTGGGCGCGTTATATGTCTTACCCAGATCTTAAGAAGATGATCAAAGAGTCCGATGTTGAGAACCTTGCTCAGGTCTACACAAAACTCAAATACACCCGAGAGTCACATGTGAACTTTTCAAAAAGCGTGTTGGGTTACCTTGAGAAGCAAGGGTTTATGAATCACGGATAACCGAACCAATCAAAAAATCGACATCTACCGTTTTAATTATGTGGCTTGTCATAAAGTCGCATATTTCCCTTCTTTTTTGCCATTTAGAACTCAGTTAAGGCTTTAACTTGCCCAACAACGCCCATAGCAGTGCCAGCATCACAATGGCATACAACATTGCCAGTCCAATAGAAAACAGCACAACGACACATAAAACCAGAGATAGAGCAGCGAGCTTTTGACGCCAACCATTGAGTAATCGAACGGCACTCCACATCGCAAATAGATAAATAACAACAAAGATACCGTTGGCTAGGGTGAGAAAGATATCGATATCAATCCCAGACCAATAGCCAGTTATGCATGAAACAGCGAGAGTGACGCCAACGATAAGCGTTGCAACAGTCGGCACACCATTGACGGAGACGCGCGCGGCGGCGCTTGCAGGGCGATACTCTCGTGCGAGTGACCAAATCATGCGTGACAGACTTTGTGTGTAAAGGTTGATAGTGGCAAAACATGCTAAAAATCCCACGAGACTAATGAGCCATTTCGCTTGAGAACCATAGAGCTGCTCTGCAATAAATGGTACAGAGGTGGTGTTTAGCGCTTGTGTTCCATAGGCATGATGCTCAAGCACCACGACCGAGAACGCATAGTAAACCGCGCCAGCCAATAAGCAGCCGACTAATATGGCGACGGGGTAGTCACGCTCAGGCCGTTTAAATTCCTCTCCCATATGAGCAAAGGCTTCGATTCCGACAAAACACCAAAACATCACCGCGATAGCTTGAGTGATAGGCGCTATTTCGATGGAAGGGGTGGTCGACGGCAGAAACTCTGAGCTATTGATGTCGCTACTGGCTACGAAGCTAACCACCAATAGAATAATACCGATGGCGATAACGGTCTGAAGACGACTGGAGGACTTGCTGCCAGAAAAGTTGACCACCATAAGGAGCGCCACCACAAACAGCTGTGAGGCAACAGGGTGAGATAGGAAACTTGGCAAAAATTGCTGAGCAAAACCGCCTGCAATTGCAATAGCAGCGGGCACACCGACGGGAATAACGCTAATAAACAGCAGTGCGATAGCTTTTTCCAGCCTAGAGCCAAATGCCTGACGGACGAAAAACGAAGCGCCACCAGCATTAGGGTAACGCTTGCCGAGCGATGCAAATGTAATGGCTATCGGACAGATGGCGATAAGCAGCGCACACCATGCCCAGAGAATTTGCTCTCCCGCTATACTGGCAGCGATAGAGGGCACCATAAATAGACCTGTGCCCAACAAAGTCGTAGACATTTGTCCTATGCCGCCAAGCAGCGTAATTTCTTGTTTTAATTGCGACATATCTGAACTTTGATTGTTATTTATTGATGACTGAATGACGCTCATAGCTTATTACTCGCCAATAAAATTAACAACTTATTCATCGCTTATGTCGGACACACGTCGCTCTGCTCTGCGTGGCTATTTTGAAGAGTAGAACGCCGCAACGTCACGCAAATCTTGCTCAGTTAAGTTCTGCAACTGCGCTTTCATTAAGGCTGCCATAGCGCCAGAGCGTTCATCGTCCAAGTAGGCATTCATCGCATTAAACAAATACAAAGGATCTTGCCCATTCAGATTAGGATAGCTAGCTTGGCTTGGAGCACCATTGGGGTTATGGCAAAACACGCAGCTAGGCGCTTTCATCTCGCCGAGCTTGGCATCACCAAACGGAGTAGTGCCAGCTTGGGAGGCGTGTGCATGAACCGTCGAAAGTGACAGAGATAATGTGAGGCCAGTAATGACCTTGAAAAGTGTATTCATAAGGGCTCATAAAAGACTTAACCTAGGCAACAAGATAAACCTTGCCCCGAGGTTAAGCTCAAGCACCTCAGACAGAAATGCGAAGTTGATCAGTATCTTGGCCTAGTATTAAATAATGTTATCACTAACCAAAACTGAGTTAGACCAAAGCTGAAAGCTTCTCTAACAATACATCGATATCTTGGCTGGAAATGTCTTTGTGCGTGACAAAACGAACTGGATTGCTTGGTGAAATCGTAATGTCTTGCTGTGCTAACTCTTTAGCGATCGCATCAATCTCTACGGATTCAGCCAACTTGGCAAACACGATGTTGGTTTGAACAAACTCTGCATTCACACTAAACCCTGGGATGTCATTTAAGCCCTCAGCCAGTTTTTTGGCATTGCTGTGGTCTGTGGCGAGCTGAGCCACTTGTTCGGTTAATGCAAGCTTACCTGCCGCCGCTAAAATACCCGCTTGACGCATGCCACCGCCAACCATTTTACGTAGTCGTCGTGCGCGTTCGATAAATGCTCTAGAGCCAAGTAGTAACGATCCGATTGGTGCGCCAAGTCCTTTGGATAAACAGATGGTCATAGAGTCAAAGTGCTTGGCAATTTCAATCACATCAACGTCCAATGCAACCGCCGCGTTGTAGACACGAGCGCCATCAAGGTGCAGGTTTAGGCCGTGCTCATCAACGAATTTTCTCGCCTCAGCAAGATAAGAAAGGGGCAGTACCTTACCATTGATGGTGTTTTCAAGGCTGAGTAGCTTAGTGCGCGCAAAATGACTGTCGTCGGGCTTAATAGCAGCCTTAAGCTTGCCAAAATCTAGTGTGCCATCTGGGTTATTTTCAATCGGTTGAGGTTGAATTGAGCCAAGCACGGCAGCGCCGCCCGCTTCGTACTTATAGTTATGTGCCTGCTGACCACATAGATATTCGTCACCGCGTTGGCAGTGTGCCATTAACCCAAGAAGGTTTGCTTGAGTGCCCGAGGTAGTAAACATGGCAGCATCAAACCCGTGACGCTCCGCAGCCCAGGCTTCGAGTTCATTTACGGTTGGGTCATCGCCGTACACATCATCGCCGACGGCTGCATTGGCCATCGCGTCGCGCATTGCTTGGGTAGGTTTGGTGACAGTGTCTGAGCGAAAGTCCATTGAATATCTCCTAAATGTATCCGCATAACGAGGCTTTGCTTAAGCACGCTATGGTTTTGGCGTCGGTAATTGTACCGTCGATGATATGTTGTTGTAGTTTTTCTAGTGACATTGTCACAAGCTCGATGACTTCATCGTCGTCACACTGGTATTGATCGCTCGGTGCTAGTTCCTTGGCGATAAACAGATGCTGAATTTCGTCACAAAAGCCGGCCAACGGCGTAACTTGCCCTAGGGAAATCATTATCTTGGCAGCATGGCCTGTTTCTTCAATCAACTCTCTGTGAGCACATTGTGTTGGATCTTCACCTAATTCCATCGTGCCCGCGGGCAGTTCCAGTAGCCACTTTTTTAAAGATGGACGGTATTGATTGAGTAGCAATAGCTCTCCATTCTCGGTCACAGGGAGTATTACTGCAGCCCCTGGGTGCTTGATAGTGGTGTGAGTAATGGTTTGCTGGTTGGGTAGGGTGACTTGCTCCTCAATGAGTGCAATCGACTTCCACTGGTGAAGGGTTTTGTGAGTCATAAAGCTTCCGTGACTTCGATGTTGAACGCCTAATATGAGCATACAAACTATCAAATGTCGATGGGCAAACTGACAGGATTTTTCGGTTTTGGAACAGTATCGAAAATGGAATCTCTGATTGCTCCACTATTTTGATTCAGTAACTTTCTGTATATCAGAGTGTTCGAGCGGTTTTAGTAAAGGTCAGGCGACGTGTTAGGGGCAGACGGGTTAAATTTAGCATTGATGGTGGCAGAATCGGGAATGATCGATTCCGCTGTCCGTGAAATTATGCAGCATACAGAGTTCATGGGGCTTGGCAACGAAGACAGCGTTAAGCAAAGTCTGACTGCCTCTATGGCGAAATGGACACAGAGTGTCAAACGCAAGCTCGTTAAAACCCAGCAAACCGACTCTATTCAAGCTGAGCTGAACCTCTATCAATATGCTGTGTACCTTACTGAGTCTGAATTTGATCAAAACGTTGAAGACATTATCGAAAAGCTCCCGCAAGATTCGCTGTTCCGTGACAAAGCCAATCAGCTTTTGGCCTCCAAGCATACTTACCCTAGTTCTTTGTTCGCCCGTCAGTTCTGCACGCACTGGTATGCGAGTTTAAAAGGTGCGGTGGAAGACAAGCAGCAAGTGACGCTAGAACAGCAGAAATCTCGTTTCTTAAAGCAGCTCTATCAACGTATCGATACCCTGAAAGATATGGAAAACCTCACGCAGTCTGGTGAAAACGCGCAACTTGGGCGTTTGTGGGACTTGGCGGGCGCAGAGCTAACCAAACAAGACTGGAAGTCGATTGAACAGACGGCAGATTACCTTGCGAAACACAGTGAACTCACTTCGATTGCTGATAAATTAGGTCGAATGGCGGAAGAGGTGGATGCGCCAGAGCTCAACCGAGTTGAGAGCCATGATGATGTTGTTGTTCAAGAGAAGTCTGACTTTGCCACTGACGATATCGTTGGCATTCACACCAGCAACGATATCAATAAACTGTTGCCGAACGAAACCATGTACCTAGCCTATCCAGAACTAGAAACGGTGTTCTATCAGCACTTAGTGGAAAAGAGGTTATTAACCTACAAGGCGGAAGGTAAGCAGCGCACTATCCGACAATTGCACGCGCCTACGCAGTCTCATGGAGAAGCGACCAAAGAGAAAGGGCCGATGCTTATAGCGGTTGATGTGTCAGGCTCAATGCAGGGTGCACCTGAGAAATCTGCGAAGGCGATGGCCTACGCTTTGATGAAAATGGCGGCAGAGCAACAGCGTGATTGCCATGTCATTTTATTCTCATCAACCTTCATTACCTATGATTTATCTGGCTCGCAAGGGCTCAAAGAAGCGTGCGATTTTCTATCCTATACCTTCAAGGGGGGGACCGATCTCACTAAAGTGCTCAATTATGCTGTCGACATCATGCAGGGTGAGCAGTATAAGAATGCAGACTTGCTTGTGATCTCCGACTTTATTGCACCTAAACAAGAGCAGGAGACAATTGAGAACATGCTCGTTTTGAAAGGGTGCTACAACCGTTTTCACTCTTTGTGTCTTTCAAAATATGGTAACCCTGAGTTACTGTCATTGTTTGATAGCCAATGGCGTTATCACCCAAGTCTTATGGGTAAAATTGTCAAAAAACCAACCGTGGGTTTTCATCGCGCTAGACAAGCTTTCTCTCATACTTTTGGCTAATATCAACGGCATGACTTGCCGTTGTATTTTTCATAATCTAAATAAAATCAATGCGATAAGAATAAGTTATAAGATTGCGATTAAAAATCTGTCGCCAAAAGATCTTGTAACAAAATGACAACAAATGTATAAAATTACTATGCATTCCAATTTTGTGCACTGAGGTATTGGCATGATTAAGCCCACAGTAGTTTCACACGCTGACAAAGCGTTGCTTTCAGAACGAATTAACAAACTCGCCTCAGCACTTTCTGATGGTGTATATGAGCGTGAAGAGACCATCAAACTCTGTCTATTAGCCGCCTTGGCTGGAGAGAGTGTTTTTCTTTTAGGACCTCCAGGTATTGCAAAAAGCTTGATCGCCAAACGCCTTATCCAAGCCTTTGATAACAGTAGCTACTTTGAATACTTAATGACGCGCTTCTCGACACCAGAAGAAGTTTTTGGTCCGCTGAGTATTCAAGAATTGAAAGATAACGGTCGCTATTTACGACTCACTGAGGGTTATCTACCTACAGCGCAGGTGGTGTTTTTGGATGAGATCTGGAAAGCAGGTCCTGCAATTTTGAATACCCTACTTACCGTAGTGAATGAAAAGACATTCAAAAACGGTAGCGATATTGAAAAAGTACCGATGCGCCTATTGGTATCCGCTTCCAACGAACTGCCAGATGAAGATAGCGGACTCGAGGCGCTTTATGATCGTATGCTGGTGCGCATTTTTGTTAATCGTATCCAGAACAAACAAAATTTCAAATCCATGCTAACCGTTGGTACATTGGAAGAAGCCAAAATTCCGGAAGGCCTCGCTATAACCGACGATGAGTACCATCAGTGGCAGCGAGAGCTCAATGACGTCAAGCTTAGTGACGATGTCTTTGAAAAGCTCTACCAACTCAAAACCATGCTTGAAGCAGCAGCGGAAGAGCATCGCTCAACCTTATCCGAGGCAGATCTCTACGTATCCGACCGACGCTGGAAAAAAGCCGTTAAGCTGCTTAAGGCGAGCGCTTTTTTTAATGGTCGTGATAGCGTAAATCCTCTCGATTTACTCTTGCTCCAAGACTGTCTCTGGAATAGCCCTGAGTCACTAGAGATAGTGCGCACCGTTATTAAAGAATTCGCGCTGAACCACGCCTTTGACCAACAAGAAGTGTTCCAACAAATTGAAGAAGGCAAAGAGCAACTGGCCGACATTCAAGATGAAATTGAAGCCGAGTTTGCAATGCCACTTTCTATGGAAGCTGGTTCTGGACTGCTTCGCAAAGATATCTACCAATATGACATCAGCAACGCAAAGTCCTACAAAGTTGGTGCTGCTACTGATTTGGTGAAGTTGGTGTTACTTCAAAGCAATATGTCGGTGTCAGAAAGTGAGAAAGGTGACAGTCGCTGGGTCTATATCGCCAAAGATGAGCTCAGCCGCGCGATCAAAGAGGGTGGGAGTGAAGTCTATGGCTACGTTAACCAAAATACCCATCTTTGCCGCCTGAGACTTGATATCAACGCCTCCAGTCATTTGGTTATTAAGGACATCGCCAACCGCTCTGTTTTAGCAACCTTGGTCACAACCAATGGTCTTGATGAGGCAATGCTTCAAGAATGGGTGACAAAGTCTGAACAGGTACTGGTTCAAATTAAACACGCTGAGCATCACCTACGCTCGGTGCGTTCTAAGTTTCATGGCGCGTTACCACACGGCTTTATTCAGCCTGATATTCCAACGGAAATGGAAGTCAGTATTCAAAATGTGACACAAACACTCGAGTCGACCAGTGTGGAAGCTGAAAAAGCAGTAGCTCGAATTAAGGGACTAGAAACCTTTTTTGCTTAATGAGGCGTGACAGCGCCATGGTGAGTTTTGAGGGTTAATATATCGAACGGAGGCAGTAATGCTGGGAGCAGATGGGTTAAACCTTGCGTTGATGGTTGCCGAGTCAGGGCTTATTGATTCGGCGGTGAATGATTTAATGGCGCGCTCACAAGTGCTGGCGGTCAGTGAAAATCGCGGAATGCGTAGCTCCGTTAAAAACCATCTGCTCAAATGGCGTGGTTCAGTGAAAAAACGCATGACGCGGGTCTGTGAAACTGAACGCTTTCAGCAAGAGCTTGCCTTGTATCAAGAGGTGATTCATTGGAACGAAGCGACCTTTTTCGAGCGCATTCCTAGCGTTGTCAAAAAGTTAGAATGGCACTCTGCATTTTATCTCCAAGCCAGAAGACTTCTGGACAAAAACAAATCCGTTAATAACCCCATGTTCCCGCGTTACTTCTGTGATCTCTGGTACAAGAGTCTTGCCGAAGCCATCAAACAGGCGGAAGTCTCAGAGCTTGAAGCCAGTAAAGAGAAGTTCTTGGCCGATTTATATCAACGGATGGAAACCATCAAGGATATGGATACGGTCACTCAGCAGGGCGATGAAGCAACTATGGGACGACTGTGGGATATGGCTGCCGCCAAACTGACCAAAACCGACCTAAAAACCATGCACAGTCACGCGGAGTTTCTCAAAAAGAATAGCGCGTTAAAGCAAATCGCAGAACAACTTGGTCGCATGGCGAGTGAGCAAGATGATCCCGAGTTAAATAAAGCTCAGGCTGACAATGTGGAAATGGTCGAGGAGCAAAGTGATGAAGCAACCGATGACATTGTTGGCATCCACGAATCAGACGATCTTAATAAACTGCTCCCAAATGAAACCATGTTCCTCGCCTACCCAGAGCTGGAAGTCGTGTTCTACAAACATTTGGCTGATAAGCGTTTGATGAACTACAAAACGCAAGGTAAGTCGAGAACACTCAAGAAAGTTCGCACCACAGCCCCCGATAACAGTAAGGTCGAACTTGAGAAGGGACCATTTATCGTCTGTATTGACGCATCAGGCTCAATGACCGGTTTCCCAGAGCAGTGCGCCAAGGGTATGGCTTATGCATTAATGCAAATCGCCTTGGCTGAGGGGAGGGAGTGTTACGTTATCTTGTTCTCAACCACCCATATCACTTATGAACTCACTAAACAGGATGGTCTTCGTGAAGCGGCAGATTTTCTCAGCTATTCCTTTCACGGTGGCACCGATCTGGAGCCTGTAATAGAGAAATCCATCGACCTGATGCAATCGGATACTTATAAAAACGCCGATATGGTGGTGATTTCGGATTTCATTGCCCCAGAGCAGTCGCAGGAACTTGTAGACAAAGTCGATGAGCTGAAATCGCGTAAGAACCGCTTTCACGCAATTAACTTGTCAAAATATGGTAACCCGTCACTGATGAGTATGTTTGACCACTGTTGGTCGTATCATCCTACTTTGGTGGGGCGTTTAATGAAGACGTGGTAGAGAGAGTAGTAGTGATAGTAAGGTGATACATCCTTGTATCAAAAAGAACTCATCCGTGCGTTCTTGAGCCTAGGGTTGTTGGTCTAACCGAGAGTAAGGATTACACCAACGATTGCTGCACTCATAAGGTTGGCGAGCACACCAGCTGCGATGGCTCTAAAACCATAGGTTGAGATGAACTTCTTACGTTCAGGTACAAGGCTGCCTAAACCGCCAATTAACATCGCCATGCTAGAGATGTTGGCAAATCCACACAGTGCAAAGGTAACTATGGCTTGCGAGTGTTCCGATAACTGATCTTTCACCGAGATCATCTGAATAAAGGCGACAAACTCATTCACAACAATCTTATTGCCAAGCAGTGAACCTGCCACGATAGCTTCTTCCCAAGGAACACCAATTAACCAAGCAACAGGCGCAAAGAGATAACCTAGGATGATCTCGAAGCTAAGTTCTGCGCCGAACAACAAACCAACTTGTTCAAGCATGCCATTGAGAAGCGCAATCACACCAACAAATGCCAGTAGTGTAACGCCAACGGCGAAGGCAATTTGCGCGCCCGACATAGCGCCGTCGGCAATGGCCTCTACGACGTTGTTTGCCTTTGGAAGGTCGATATTAGAGTCTTGCTCTTGAGTGACCGAGTCTGTGTCCGCTGGTGGCACTAGGATCTTAGCCATAAGTAGGCCTGCCGGCGCTGACATGAACGCGGCAGCGATCAAGTAGTTGAGTTCAACACCAACCGATGCATAGCCAACGAGAGTGCCGCCAGCAACTGATGCTAGACCACAGGTCATCACCGCGAAGAACTGAGAGTCGGTCATTTTACCAAGGTAAGGCTTGACGACGAGTGGCGCTTCAATCATCCCAACGAAGATGTTTGCGGTGGCAGAGAGTGACTCTGCTTTTGCAGTGCCTAGTAACTTGCTAAGTGCGCCGCCAATCCACTGAATAATACGTGGCATGATACCAAGGTGATACAGAGCTGAAATAACCGCAGAGAAAAAGATAATAACGCCTAGCACGTTAATGGCGAAGATAAACCCAGCGCTTCCTGTTGCTAGGTCTCCGAACAGAAACTGAATACCTTGTTGTCCGTAGTCGATGATGCCGCTCACAACTTGTGAGACACCAAAAAGAGCTTGCTTGCCTGCAGGAACGTAAAGTACCAGCACTGCAAAAAGGATCTGTAGTGACAACGCAAGGGAAACGGTTCTTAAAGGAATGTTCTTGCGATTCGTTGAAAGAAGATAAGCAGTGGTGAGAATCACCACCATACCGAGTATAGAAGTCATAATAGGAAGCCTGTATTGAACTAGGTGGCGAAGTGTATTCACTACAAAGTTCGATGCAACACAGGATTGTTACGCTGGTGTAATGGGATTTTTGTGGTGACTATGTATGGTCTTTATAATCAGTGTCTTATGGCAGTTTCTAGGAGTGTCTTTTCCATAGGGAAAAGATACTTGTCTATTTGGTGGTGTACATTTTGAGCTAAAGCTCCGGTTTATGAGCCCATACCCGTTTACAACAAAGAGATATGTTTGTTTAATCGCATGTCCCAAAACGGAGGTTGGCCAATCTTATTCTTAATGAAATCGATGATAACTCTTGTCTTTCTAGGTAAATGTTCACGTTTAGGATAGACAGCGTAAAAGGGCATGACTTGCCCGAGTTTCCAGTCAGGCATCAGTTGTATTAGCTTGCCATTTTGAAACTCATCTTCAAGAAGGTAAGAGGCTAAGTAGCCGATACCCCAACCACTGATAACGGCATCACGAACCGCCTCTGCCAAGTCAACCTTATAGTTGCCTTTGACTGACACGGTTAGCGTTTCATCTTCTTTGTAAAACGACCAATCATTGTAAACACGATCACGGCTTTGATACGTAATGCAGTTGTGATTGAGTAACTCATTCGGCTCGAGTGGTGTTTGATTCTCAATAAGGTACTCCGGCGAAGCGGCTAGGACAAATTGACAATCTGCCATTCGCTGCGCGACATAACCCTCAGGAATTTGCTCAACATTGGTGATCCAAAGGTCGACATTGTCTTTAAGCATGTCGATACGATAATCAACCAATGAGACTTCCACATCCAGTTTGGGATAGGTTCGTTTTAACTCAGCAATCATCGGAATGATATGCATAGTTCCAAATGATTGGGCGAGGGCAATTCGAACCACGCCAGCCACCTCACTGGAAAAGCTCTGTACCTCTGCGTCAACGTGGTTGAGTGCATCAACGATTCTTTCTGCTTGTTTTAGTGCCGCGTGTCCCGCATCGGTGATGGTTATTTGTCGACTAGTCCGCTGGACTAACTGAACGCCGAGCCGAGACTCAAGCTTGTTGAGATGTTTACTCACATAAGAGACGGAACAATCGAGCGCTTGTGCTGCTTTGCTCATGGAGCCGTGGCTATGGATCGCGTGTAGGACGATGAGTTGATTGGCTTTTTCTAACATAAGGTTCTTATTGAGGCGTATGAGGGTTAACTTTAGAATGGTGGGAGTCTTATGATCAAGTTTTCTCGTTGGGAATGTTTTGAAAACTTATTGGACTGTGATTGAGATTTAGCCACTGCAGACGTAATCTTGTCCATCTTGGTCGGAAAGTCAGCGAACAAACATTTTTTTCTAGTTTTTGTTTGACTAATTTTCTCATATCCGTAAAGTATGCCTCGAACACAGCGAGAGAGATTCTCTAACGTGTTGAAAAGAAGGGCGCCTTGGCAGAGTGGCTATGCAGCGGATTGCAAATCCGTGGACCTCGGTTCGACTCCGGGAGGCGCCTCCATTATTTAGAAACCTCGACTTATGTCGGGGTTTCGTCGTTTATGGGTTTTGGAATTTCCATCGACCTCATACCCTTACCGTTATTGCCACAGAAGTTTTCGCTGGCAGCAAGGCAGCGCTAACCTCAAATATTTGTTTAGAAAGCTACTCGGGTCGAACATGCCGAGCAAGAATTCGCTGTGCCTCTAATTTGACGTCTGCCCGCCGTTTAAAGCTCCATAGCCTGTCTCGTGCAGCCTTCCCCGATTCCTCGATATTGATGATGGGTGATAAGTAGGGGCTGGTTTCGTCAAGTTGATACATTTTTGCCTCAAGTGGCGTGAGTTTCCAAGGTTCAAACAGTAATGGCGGAGGTACAGCTGAAAGTTCAGGTATCCATTGATGGATAAAGTGTCCGTTTGGATCGTGTTCGATGGCTTGTTTGGTTGGATTATAGATACGAATGGTATTAGTGCCAGTAACACCAGCTTGCATTTGAAATTGGGGATAGTGTATGCCGGGTTCAAAATCAAGAAACAGGCGTGCAAGATGCTTGACGCCATGCTGCCAATCGATATCAAGGTGGTGGGTTAAAAAGCTCACCAACATTGCTCTCATGCGAAAGTTAATGTAGCCGCTAGCCCGCAAACAACGCATACAGGCATCAACGAGCGGGTACCCGGTGTAGCCCGTCTTCCATGCCTTCAACTTATTTGCGTCATTCGAATAAGGTAGGTTCAGATATGCTCTATTTACCGGTCGAAACTCCATGTCAGCTTCAGATTCAAATTTTTGGATGAAGTGACAGTGCCAATGAAGACGAGATGAGAGTGCCGCTAAACTTCGCCTAAAGCCTGTCACGTTCCAGTGTGCTAATAGCGCTTGATAGACCTCGCGTAGAGAGATATTGCCCCAAGCAAGATAGGGTGACAAACGGGTGCATGCACTGCGGCTTTCAAGTGGTTTTGATATTTGAAAATAGTACTGCCTACCCCGCTCTTGAAAGAAGCTCTCTAAGGTTTGCCAAGCAAGTGTTGAACCGCCGGTTTGAATGCCTTTCATCTTTGTTCGCCACGAAGCAGGTATTTCATCGTAGTTTTGGAACACGTCTTTTGTCTCAACAAAACAGCCCATGCTGAGATCGGTATCAACGATGGGGCCACGCATTATCTTGCTCCAGTGTTTATCCCATTCGTGTCGATCACTTGCGCCACGTATGACTGCGCCAATAGGGCTTTCATGCCAAGTGATATTTTGTTGGAGAAACCAGTGTGTGAGTTGTCGATCCCGCTGGAAGGTGATTTTTAAACCGATCTCTTGATGGGAATAGACGCTATGTATTCCAAACGCCTGATGAATGTCGTGAAAAACATCCTGCGCAGACATCGACAGAATCGCTAGTCGAGTGTCGAATGCAGATAGTGTTTGATTTATATCTGTGAGCGACTGCCATACAAAGCGCCAGTGACGTTCATCATAGTGCGCATCGGCTAGTAGTTCAGGTTCGAAGAGGTAGAGCAAGAGAGTCGGTCGACCACTGGTGAGAGCAGCATGCAGCGGTGAATGATCTGTTAGTCTCAGATCACGCTTAAACCAAACTACATTTATGTTTCCCATAACCTCTCCTTCTGTACTTTCAGTGGTACGCAGGTGCCAGGATTTAGTTCAATGATATGCAAAGAGTGGGTGTTGAGACTCGGCACACGTTAGTGGCGTTTAAAAGTGTGCATTTATTGCAATTCATAGTGTGGCTACTTAGTCTTGATTGGATAAGTTATGCATGGAGGTGATTATGACGGATGTTCTTGTGGTACTGATTATTTTTGGCGCTATTTTTGGACGGGGCATGATCCGAGCTTTTGCTGCGCATAGAGAAAAGATCCGTATTATCGAGTTAGACAATGCGAGTTCGCAGGCAGAGCGAGCAACTAGTGAGCTATTGGAGAAAGTAGAGCGGCTATCAGGGCGAGTAGAGGTACTGGAAAAGATCGTCACAGATGAAAAATATCAACTTGATCGCAAGATTGCCAACCTGTAGTTTGCTGTATTTATCGGCGAATTGTTCGTGCTTCATACCGCAGAGTTCGCTATTTAATCACTTGATTCATAAAGTGAAAAATACCTGTTGACGCAAAATCTCAATCCGTTAAAGTACACCTCGTTCTCACGGGGAAGCCCAAGAGAAACAAGAGTTAAAAGATGGTGTTTACTTAGACTAAACGGCATCACAAAGAAATTTGTGTGCCCTGGTGGTGGAATTGGTAGACACAAGGGATTTAAAATCCCTCGACGTTCGCGTTGTGCCGGTTCAAGTCCGGCCCGGGGCACCATCTATCATTTGCTATTCAATTAGCACACAATTTAAAGGCGCCTTGGCAGAGTGGCTATGCAGCGGATTGCAAATCCGTGGACCTCGGTTCGACTCCGGGAGGCGCCTCCACTTTTCAGAAAGCCCCGACTTTGGTCGGGGCTTTCGTCGTTTCAACACCTTAAAGCCCCTCGCATAGCCGAATCTTGGCAGTGAAAATGAGTATACCTTGCTAATAAAGTGCTTAATGTTAACAAGAGAGCCAATCGATAAGGCTATTAATTTGCATACAAAAATAAGTATTGCAATATAAGTGATGCTGCTCTCTCATTGCAGGCTGAATTCTACGCCTTTTGTTCTCCACCCCCTTAACTACGCCTGAGACTGGTTGGGCAGAATGTTGTGCGCTTGGTTGCGTTTTGTTGGCTTTTTTTTGCACTATGTGTGAAATGACTCCAACGAGATGGTTATTTTATCCATTTCAATAACTTTAATTACATTTTTCACAGTTTGTATATGGCCGCTTTTCTTACGATAGAGGCAGATGAAGTCTTTGACGTGTAAGACGACTCTTTTCCCTCTATAACAAAAGGTTTAGAAAGTGGACAATAAAAAACTAAACATGACAGTGGTTGCAAAAACCCTAATTCCGTTGCTCTCAGCAGCGGTTTTAGCAGGTTGTAACTCAAGTAGCGATTCAGGCACGGATGCGGGCGGTAATACTGGCAATATCGAAGGTCTATACAACCCAGCTGAAAATGAGGTCGTTATCTATTACAAGCGCGATGTTGCAGCGCAATCGGGTGCCTCCTACGAGGGGTGGGGGTTGCACCTTTGGAATGGTGATGGTTGTAATAGTACTGATCTCGAAGCTATGGGAATTTCAGGTGAGACAGCGTGGACAGATCCGCATCCATACACAGGTGTGAGCGACACCTATGGTGCTTATTATGTCTTAAAGGTCGATCCCGATGCTGCAGATCCACATGAGTGTATGAACTTCATTCTACATAAAGGTGATGATAAAGCGTTTGGTGGTAACAACCTGAAAGTTGAACTTCGCAATCTTCAAAGTAGCGAAAGCAAAGGTCTTTTTGGTTTCCACGGTAGTAGCAAACTTTACTACGCTCCAATAGAAGAGCGTCCAGTGGTAATTGATGGGCGTGCTGCACACTGGATTGATTCAGACACGATAGCTTGGGAAGCGGCGGGAAGTGCTAGTAAACTTGCTCTTTACCACAGCAGCACGGGCGGCATCGAACTTGATGAAGATAAAAACATCACTGGTGGCGAAAAGCTAGAACTTTCCATCGGCGGTGATCTTAGTGATGATCAGAAGAAACGTTTCAAACATCTTGAAAGCTTAAAAACGGCTACGAATAACTTTACAGCGGAAGAGATCCACGACTTACTCAAAGGCCAAGTGGTTATTGTTGCATACAACAGCAATGATGAAATCATGGCGGCTACAGAAATTCAATCGGCGGGTGCACTGGACGCGATCTATGCTTCAGAAGAAGCGGGTGATGCGATGTCAGAAGTGCTCGGTGCAGTTGTGGAAAGCGGTTCAGCTACATTCAAACTTTGGGCGCCGACTGCACAAAAAGTCGCGCTTGAAATCTATGACGAAGACAAGAAGCTTGAGCAAACGATCGACATGGACGAAAACACAGACAACGGTGTTTGGTCGAGCGATCCGGTCTCTGGTGCTGAAGGCAAATTCTATCGCTATCACGTAACGGTTTACCATCCAACAACGGGCAAGGTAGAAGAGCGTCTCGTCACCGACCCATATTCACTAAGCGTGTCAGCCAATTCTCGTTACTCACATGTTGTGGACCTTAGTGATCCTGCTCTAGCGCCAGCAAACTGGGGTGGTGAGTTTGAAAGCCCAACAAAGAATGACATCGACCACGTATTGTACGAGTCCCACATCCGTGACTTCAGCTTTAGTGATGCAAATGGTACGACCGCAAACAACGGTAAATACCTAGCGTTCACAGAAGCAGAACGTGAGTCAGTGAAACACCTACAAGCACTTAAAGATGCCGGTATGACAACGCTACACGTACTTCCTGCGTTTGACATTGCAACGGTTGATGAAGTTAATCGAGTTGATATTACTGACACGGTTGGCGATCTCTGTGAGGCTAAATCAGACGCAGCAATTTGTGCCACTGGCAATATGGGTGATACCATCGAGTCTGTTCTAGAAGATTACGATACCTCAACGGGTGATGCTCAAGCTCTGATGAATGATCTTCGCATGCTTGATAGCTTCAACTGGGGGTACGACCCGTTCCACTACACAGTGCCAGAAGGCAGCTACGCAAGTGATGCTGACGGCTCGGCTCGTATTAAAGAGTTCCGTGAAATGGTTCAGGCGACTCATGATATGGGGCTGAAATTTGTAATGGACGTTGTGTATAACCATACCAATGCGTCTGGTGTGAACGACAAGTCAGTACTAGATAAGATCGTCCCTGGATACTACCACCGTTTAAACATCAACACCGGTGACGTTGAAATGTCGACGTGCTGTGATAACACAGCAACTGAAAACCTCATGATGGGTAAGTTGATGGTCGACTCGCTGAAAGTGTGGGCTGAGGATTATAACGTTGATGGCTTCCGCTTTGATCTAATGGGTCACCAACCAAAAGCGTTGATGGTAGAAGCACTTGAGGCGGTTAAAGCGATTGACGAAGACACCATCTTCTACGGTGAAGGTTGGGACTTTGGTGAAGTCGCTCAACACGCTCGTTTTGAACAAGCAACACAGATTGCGATGGCCGGCACAGGCATCGGTACCTTCTCAGATCGTCTGCGTGATGCCGTTCGTGGTGGTAGCCCGTTTGATGGTGGTGAAGATCAAGATGGTCGTCGCTCGCTTAAGTATAACCAAGGCTTTGGTAATGCGGCTTACATGAACGATGAGGTTGAAGACACTGCCGCAACAACTAAGGCGATGCTACATAACCAAGACCTAGTACGTTTGGGTATGGCAGGTAACCTAGCAACTTACGTTCTTCTTGATTCAGAAGGCAACACAACTCTGGGCAAAAACGTAGATTACAATGGTGCGCCAGCAGGTTACACAGAGCAACCGTCAGAAAACATTTCTTATGTGTCTAAGCACGATAACCAAACGCTTTGGGATAACAATGCCTATAAGATTGCGTCAGGTACATCGTCTGCAGAGCGCGCTCGTATGCAAACGGTATCTCTGTCTACTGTGATGATGGGGCAAGGTATACCATTTATCCATATGGGCTCAGAGCTACTTCGTTCTAAGTCAATGCAACGTGACTCTTACGATTCTGGTGACTGGTATAACCGCGTTCGCTTTGACGGTTCAGACAACAACTGGAACGTTGGTCTACCTCGTGAAGACAAAGACGGCGCAAACTGGAAGCTGATTAAAGAGATCATTGCAGACTCAACGGCTAAGCCAGATGCGGACGATATCGAGCTGTCTAAGCAGCAGTTCCTTGAGTTACTTAAAATCCGTAACAGTAGTGACCTATTCCGCCTAACGACAGCAGCAGATGTTAAAAACCGTGTTGACTTCCGCAATGTTGGCGAAGATCAGGTTCAAGGTCTAATTGTGATGTCGATTGACAATGGTACGAAAGCAGGTAGTGACAATCTTGATAAAGAAATTGATGCGATTGTTGTCGTTGCTAACTCAACATCAGAGCAACAAGACTTTACTATCGATGGGACTGAAGGCTTCGTTCTGCATGATGTACAACAGAACTCAGCAGATATCATTGTGCAAGATGCAACATTTGCAAATAGCACATTTTCTGTCCCTGCGCTAACTACAGCTGTGTTCGTGCTACCACGAGATGGTGCTCGAGGAGAAGGTCTTCCGGTTGATCTTTCAAACAAAGATGTGTCAAATCTTCCACCGTATGGCGAGACGAATGTTTACGTCCGTGGTGGTATGAACGGCTGGGGAGCGAGTGAGGACTGGAAGCTGCAGTTTATTGCCAATGGTATGTACACGCTGACAGCGCCACTTGAGGCTGGTGATTATGAGTTCAAGTTTGGAGATGCTAACTGGGGTGATGTAAACATCCCTTGTGATTGGGCTGATCAAGCTAACGACTCAATCGACCTTGGTACAGAGGGCAACTGTAAGCTGTCTGTTGAGACTGCGGGCAAATATACGTTCACTGTCGATGCGTCGTACATGCAAAACGATACAGCGGATAAACCTGTTGTGTCAGTTGTTGCAGCACCAGATGCGCCAACTTGGGGTGATACCGCACTCTACCTACGTGGTGATGTGACTGACTCTGGCTGGGCGGCGATTGATTCGGCGAAGTTTACTTACGTAGCTAACGATGTTTATGCGCTTGAAGTATCTCTAAGTGCAGGTAACTTCAATATGAAAGTCGCCGATTCTGGTTGGTCAGATGCAACCATCTTCGCGCCAGAAGCGGAAGGTGTTTCTGTTGAGTTCGGTACTCCACTAGCGCTTGGCGTTGGTCCTGCTACTAAGAACTTAGGCATCGCTATCCCGAGTGCTGGTGACTATCGCTTTGAAGTTAACTTTGCAGACAAGAGTGCGCCAGTACTTACTGTTACGCAGCAATAACTTGATGTCATCGTAAAAACAAAGGCAGCGGTAATTCGCTGCCTTTTTTTCATCACTAAAATAGAGAAAATAAAGAAAGGTTAGTCGACAACGACCGCAGTACCACTCGCCGATACCATTAACATTCCATTTCCAGTCCCCAAGACTTCGTAGTCTAAATCCACGCCAACAACCGCATTCGCTCCAATATCACTGGCTTTTTGTTCGAGTTCTTTTAAAGCAATTTCACGTGCTCGTTGAAGCTCACGTTCGTAAGTACCAGAGCGGCCACCCACAATGTCACGAAGTCCTGCAAACATGTCTTTAAACACATTTGCTCCAAGGATCGCTTCGCCAGCGATGACACCTTTGTAGCTGACAATTCTTTTTCCCTCAACCGTTTGAGTCGTTGTTACTATCATTGAATGCTCCTGTGTGAGGATGTTTAAACAAGTAGTTACACCTTAGCAGCAGTTCGAGCATACCGAAAAGCGCTATCAATGAAATCAAAGGTTTTGTCACAATCTGAAAAACAGAAAAGGGGAGCAGTGCTCCCCTTGAGTAGATAATTAAATCAATTACTTAACTGGTGTATAACCATACTCTTCAATCAATAACTGTCCTTCTTTTGAAAGAACATACTTAATGAACTTGTCTGCATTGTCATCGATGTCGTCTTTTTTGTGAAGCAGTAAGAATGGGCGAGCCAATTGGTACTTGCCGTCTGAAATGTTCTTGGTGTTAGCCTCTACTCCTTCAAAGGTAATCGCTTTTATTGAGCGATCTACTGAACCTTCAGAGATAAAACCAATCGCGTGTGGATTGTGGTTTACGATGGTTTTCACCATGCTGTTGCTATTGACGACAAGGTTAGTTGGATTGATGTCTGAAACAGTTCTGTCGTTAATCACACGTGTCAGGCCAAGTAAGCTTTCGAAACTTGCTCGGGTGCCCGAAGATGCTTCACGAGTGACCACAGCGATTTTTTGGTCAGGTCCGCCAATTTGCTTCCAGTTGGTTATTTCGCCTTTGTAGATGTCATACAGTTGCTCACGGCTAACGTTTTGCACCGGGTTAGCCAAGTTTACAACCACCGCTAAGCCATCATAAGCAATTGGGAATACCTCTAGCGACTCGCTGTTTTCTTGCACGGTTAGGAAGCGGCTGCTCATGCCGATATCGGTAGCGCCTTTTTCTAACAAAGTGATGCCCGCGGTAGAGCCAATCCCTTGTACTGCAACGAATGTATCTGAGTTTTGGTTGTTGTATTGCTCTGCTAATACATCCATCACACGAGCGACAGAGGTCGAACCGGATACGTTGACTTCTTCTGCTTGAACATGAGCAAAACTGGCAATAGAGAGTAGGGTGGCTAGGGCAATGCGAAGCATAGTTAACTCCAAATAAAGTAAGAATTTTCCACATCTTATTTCGTTAGTGTGACACTTTTGTGAATTAGCATTGTCTGCTTTGGCGTGAGTTCTCAATTGCATCTAATTGGTGTATGCAACGCTAACAAACTCGTCAAAAAGCAGTTATATTAAAGGTATCTATCGAGAGGAAGGGTGTATGACGTTAATTCAAATGTCGCAGTGCCGCCTAGAGCGGTGCGCAGAAATTGTTTGTAGTAACCGAAACCGCAGTATGCCCGTGGAGCTCGGTAAGTCCCTGTTTGAGATGCTTGAACATGGCGTGCTGTTTTCTAAAGCGCACTACTTACTCGACTCAAAATCTTCCAGCTATACCAGTGCGGTAGCTAAAGTTGAACTTGATGCCAATGATAATAAATGGTTGGTTTATGTGCCCGATGAGCAAGATGGTGAAGCGTGGATACCTTATCCGTTTCTTGGTAAGAGCTCTGATTTAACCGCAGTAATGCGTGAGATTGAGAAAGATCCGAAAGCTTACTTTTGGTGATAAGGCGATGACAACTAGCCGAACCGGCATAAAAAATGGGAGCGTTTGGCTCCCATTTTTACTTTATAGTTCTTGCGCTTAAGAAGCTACTTTTGCGCTTCTTCCGCGTCAGATTTTGCTTCGACAGGTGTTTCAGCAAACACTTCAACAGGTTTAGCAACAAGGCTACGCGTTTCTTGGTTAACGTCTGACAATACCACTTTCAGTGTGTCACCCAGGCGGTACACAACTTCTTTGTCGATAGCGACTGTGCCCGTTTCGTTATTGCTTTCGATGCGCTCTTTATTTGCAACGATAAGCGGATTTGGAATAAACACACCAGCGCCGTTTTCTAGAAGGCGAGCACGCATACCTGCACGGTTAATATCGAAGATTTCCGCAGTAAACTCGGTGCCTGCTTTTGGATCATTCTCTAGCGTACGAGCATACAACCAATCACCAACGGTACGTTCTGCAATCTTGTGATGCTTGCGGTGGATAGCCAGTTCTTCGCCCAGTTCGTCATCTGGTTTTTGTACTGGTTCATTGCCAAGGATAAGTGCTTTTAGAAGACGGTGGTTGACCATGTCGCCGTACTTACGAATAGGTGATGTCCACGTTGCGTAAACGTCTAGACCCATTGCGAAGTGAGCATCAGGCTGATTGCTGATTTCGCTGTATGCTTGGTACTTGCGAATGCGGTTATCTAGGTAGCTAGACTCAAGTGCACCTAAGTCACGACGCAGCGCCGCGAAACCTTCTAGTGTCGAGAGAGATTCTGCTGTGTAAGTTGCTTCTTCTTTATCTTGGTTTACTAGATCAACCACATCTTTAAGCTTGTCTGCTTTGAAGCCAAGGTGAGTATTAAATACCCCGTAACCAAATGCTTTGCTTAGAGCACGGCCGGCACAGATGTTGGCGGTGATCATCGACTCTTCAACCAAACGATTAGCAGTGCGGCGCATGTCAGCGTGGATAGCAACGACGTCGTTATCTTCGCTAAGCTCAAAGCGATAATCTGGATGATCTGGGAATACAACCGCGTGTGTTTCGCGCCAAGTCGCACGTGCTTGTGCAAATTCGCTTAGCTCGCGTACAACGTTAGCAATCTCGTCAGAAGGCTGCCATTTGTCACTGCTGCTAGTTTCTAGCCAATCAGACACATGGTCATAAGCAAGGCGTGCATGTGATTTAATGTTGGCTGCGAAGAAGCGAATGTCATCGCCAATTACGCCGTCAGCGTCTACGGTGACTTGGCAGCAAATCGCAGGGCGAACTTCGTTTTCAATCAGTGAACACAGATCGTCGGCCAAATCACGTGGCAACATTGGGATGTTGCGACCCGGAAGATAGATAGTAAAGCCACGCTCGCGCGCTACTTTATCCATATTATCTTCTGGTGTGATGTAAGCCGTTGGGTCGGCGATAGCGATGGTCAGTTCAAACTGGCCGTTATCGTTTTTCTTAACGTAGAGTGCGTCGTCCATGTCTTTGGTCGACTCACCATCGATAGTGACAAACGGCATCTCAGTGAGATCAACGCGCTCAAGTGCTTCGTCATCTTTAATGTCCCACTGTTCAAGACCTTCTGGCTCGGTATTCGGCAGATCATTTTGAGCCAGTGTTACCCACCATGGTGCGATCTTGTCGTCGGCGTCTGTGATTTTTTCTGTGATTTCTGCAAAGAAGCCGTTGTCACCTTTGAGAGGGTGTCGAATCAATTGAGCAACAACCCAGTCACCTTCTTTTAAATCATCAGACTTAAGGCCTTTGATCGTTTTCGCCTTTAGCGTCAGCTTTTTAAGCTGTGGATGATCTGGAGTAACGTTCAGTTTGCCTTTAAATAGCTTAACGCGGCCAATAAAGCGCGTGACTGCTTGTTCAACTAGCTCTTGAGGCTCTGCCACTTCACGCTCTTTTTCCGTACGAATAATCGCAACGACTTTGTCACCGTGCATACATTTCTTCATGTATGGAGGTGGGATAAAGAAGCTGTTCTTTGCGTCGACTTCGAGGAAACCAAAGCCTTTTTCAGTCGCTTTGATAGTACCTTCTTTTTTCGGAAGGTTTTCTTGAATTTGCTGCTTAAGTTGAGCGAGTAACGGATTGTCTTGGAACATGTGGTGTCTGTAAACCTTTGCTTAAGAGAAGCGAATATTGCGCTGGATTCTATCATTGGAAAGGAATGGCGTCACATACAAGTTGCCGTAAATCCGTGATCAAATAGAAAGGACAATAGTGAGCTGAGATGAGCTTAAACCCTGATGCGCTTAGTTTTTAGATTATAAATGTGTCAATTTGACTACGGTTTATACAGATTTTTGCCAAAGAGGAGAAAATTGTGATGTATTTCAATTTTTTCTGGCTTTTTTTGTGCTTTTAGGGAATAATCCGCCTCCTTGTTTACGTCCCTAGCGGCTTGATGCGATTTGTTACTTGTCCGCATCTGAATGGAATCAGCTCTTAATCGATTGTTTTTAGAGACAATCTGGATCAGTTTGGAATTGGTAGAGCTCGTGGGACCTAGTTATTAATCTAAGAATGGGATCCCAATGACAGATTCTACTATCCAGTTTAGCGATTTAGCGCTGAACGACGCAATCCTTTCTGCTCTTGAAGGAATGGGTTTTGTTTCTCCAACGCCTATCCAAGCTGCAGCTATTCCTCACCTTCTAGAAGGTAAAGACGCGCTAGGTAAAGCACAAACCGGTACTGGTAAAACAGCGGCTTTCTCTCTTCCTCTACTCAACAAGCTAGACCTTGGTCAACGCAAGCCACAGGCTATCGTTCTTGCGCCAACTCGCGAACTTGCGATTCAGGTTGCTGCCGAAGTTAAGAACCTTGGTAAAAACGTTGCTGGTCTTAAAGTTCTAGAGATCTACGGTGGTGCATCTATCGTTGATCAAATGCGTGCACTTAAATCTGGTGCTCACATTGTTGTTGGTACTCCAGGTCGTGTTCAAGACCTTATCAACCGTGACCGTCTACACCTAGACGAAGTACACACGTTTGTTCTTGATGAAGCAGATGAAATGCTAAACATGGGCTTTGTTGATGACGTAACAGAGATCATGGAGCACGCTCCATCAACTGCACAACGCGTACTATTCTCTGCAACTATGCCTCCAATGCTTAAGAAGATCGTTGATCGTTTCTTGCGTGAGCCAGAGTACATCGACGTTGCTGGTAAAAACCACACTG
The DNA here is from genome assembly GCF_040412085.2 of Vibrio sp. CB1-14. NCBI lineage: Bacteria > Pseudomonadati > Pseudomonadota > Gammaproteobacteria > Vibrionales > Vibrionaceae > Vibrio > Vibrio chaetopteri. The sequence continues at coordinate 1,466,281 of NZ_CP115921.1, forward strand.
TTGACAAAGTAGAGCAGCAATTCTGGGTTGTTAAAGGCGTAGAAAAAGACGAAGCAATGTCTCGTCTTCTAGAAACAGAAGAAACTGACGCGTCAATCGTATTCGTACGTACTCGCCAAGACACTGAGCGTCTTGCAGACTGGTTATCAGCGCGCGGCTTCAAAGCAGCAGCACTGCATGGTGACATTCCTCAGTCTCAACGTGAGCGCACTGTTGATCACATCAAACAAGGTGTTATTGACATCCTAGTTGCAACTGATGTTGTTGCACGTGGCCTAGACGTTCCACGTATTACACACGTATTCAACTACGACATCCCATTCGATGTTGAGTCTTACATCCACCGTATCGGCCGTACTGGTCGTGCTGGACGTAAAGGTAAAGCGATCCTTCTAGTTCGCACAAACCAAATCCGTATGCTTCGCACTATCGAGCGCGTAACTAAGTCTTCAATGGAAGAAATCCAACTTCCTCTACGTGACAAAGTTGCAGAAGCTCGTCTAGTTAAGCTGGGTGAAGAACTTGCTCAAGAAGCTGAGCACAAGTCACTTGATAAGTTTGCTGAGCTTGTTGAGAAGCTGCAAGAAACTCTAGAGATTGACGCGGCTACACTAGCGGCAATTCTTCTTAAGCGCCAGCAGGGTAAACGTCCATTGTTCTACATTGGTGAAGACCCAATGATCGCTGCTATCGAGCGTGACAAGCAGCGTCGCAAAGAGCGTCGTGACAATCGTGATCGCGACGGTGGTCGTGATGGTGGCCGTAATTTCAACACTCAAGATTGGGATACGTACCAACTTCAAGTGGGTCGCGAGCAAGGCGTTCAAGTTAAAGACATCGTTGGTGCACTAGCAAACGAACTAGGCCTAACTAAAGGTTCTATCGGTGCTATCAAGCTAGATCGTGAATCAACTTACGTTCAGCTTCCAAAAGCAATGACTTCAGATGTTGCTGGTAAGCTACAGAAACTACGTATCCGTCAAAAAGAAGCGGGTGCAGTAGTGGTTGATTTTAACGACTTCCGTGAGCCTCGTGGTCGTCGTGATGGCGGTGGCCGTCGTGATGGTAACCGAGATGGTAACCGAGATGGTAACCGTGGCGGTTACCGTGGCAACCGTGAAGGTGGTGGTAACCGTGAAGGCGGTGGCTACCGTGGTAACCGTGAAGGCAATCGTGAAGGTGGCCGTGGTCGTGGTGACGGTGAGCGTCGTTTTGACCGCAACCGTGGTGGTGACCACCGTGGCAGCCATCGTGGAGAGCGTTCATTCTCACGCGGTAACCGTCGTGACGAAGCTTAATTAAATTTGAGTATTCAAAAATATTTGAAAGCCGAGCGTAAGCTCGGCTTTTTTGTATGATGAATATGCAACGTGTCCGCAAAGCGACTACAATCAAGGGGTGTAGGTGATTAAATTCAACTCATGAATTAAATCCTAGTTTGATCATCATCAATAAATATCATTTTGATACAATCAAAACCTTAAAAGAAAGTTGAATGATTCAAAAAATATTGAATAATATCAATCAATGCTAGGAAGTCATCTTCCATCCATGCTCAATAACAGGATAACCCCCCAATGTCGAATTCGTTTGTTCTTGTCATCAACTCTGGCAGCTCGTCACTAAAGTTTGCAGTGATTGATTCCCAAACTGGTGAAGCTGTACTGTCTGGTCTCGGTGAGTGTTTCGGTCTTCCAGAGTCTCGTATGAGCTGGAAATTCAACGGTGAAAAAACTGAAATCGCAATCGAGGGCGATGACAGCCACCACAAAATTGCTATCGGTAAACTGGTAGGTCTTACTGATGAACTGGGTCTGCAAGAGGGCATTGTAGCAGTCGGTCACCGTATTGTTCACGGTGGTGAGAAGTTCACACAAACTGTACGCATCAACGAAGAAGTAACCGCTGAAATTGAAAAGCTGGCCGATCTTGCGCCACTTCATAACCCAGCGGGTGCAATTGGCATTCGCGCTGCGATGGAAGCGTTCCCGTCACTGCCACAATTCGCAGTATTCGACACTGCATTCCACCAGTCAATGCCGAAACGTGCCTACACGGGCGCTATTGCTAACGAGTTATATACTGACTACGGTATCCGCCGTTACGGCTTCCACGGTACAAGTCACTATTTCGTAAGCCGTGAAGCAGCAAGAATGATCAATAAGCCTGTAGAGCAATCTAGCTTTATCTCTGTACACCTTGGCAATGGTGCATCTGTATGTGCAATTAACAATGGTGAGTCTGTAGATACGTCAATGGGCTTTACTCCGCTTTCTGGCCTTATGATGGGCACCCGTTGTGGTGACTTAGATCCAGGCATCATTGAGTACCTTCTTAAGAAAGGTTGGTCACAAGACAAAGTCTTTAACGCGCTTAACAAGGAGTCTGGCTTCCTAGGTGTGTCTGGTCTTACGAGCGATGCTCGTGGCATTCTAGAAGCCATGGAGCAAGGTCACGAAGGCGCTGCGCTCGCATTCCAAGTGTTTACTTACCGCGTATCTAAGTACATTGCATCATACCTAGCAGCTCTAGATTCATTCGATGGCATCATCTTTACGGGTGGTATCGGTGAGAACTCGATGCTAATTCGCCGCGAGATCTTAAACAACCTGAAACTTCTAGGTTTTAAAGAAGATGTGAAAGGCAACGAAGACGCTCGCTTTGGTAATGCTGGTGTTATCGCTAAGTCTGAAATGCTAAATGCAGTAGCGATGGTTATCCCAACTAACGAAGAGTTTGTGATTGCTCAGCAGTCGGTTGAATTGCTGTAAAAGACATTAAACGATGAAATTGAAAGCGAGCTTAGTGCTCGCTTTTTTGTTTATGATTAGATCGGTTTGATGTAGGGCAAAGTAGACCATAGAGACGATAGAAGCGGCTAAGAACCTTGCTGAACGATATCTCGTGCGGCTTGCAATCCCATTTGATACCCAGCTTCAAGTTTTTCTTTGTTTGTCGTGAGCCTTCTTACAGAGAAGCTCTCGTTAGGCGTAATTACATTAATGGTGCAACCCTTTGGAGGATTATTAATAAATGCCATCGTTTGGTTGTATTGTTCAGCACGATTAATCATTGTCTCCGCGAGCTGTGGTGTGTTTCTCATAAGCTGGCGCAGTACCCAAGGTGCATTTGGGGGACGCTTCATATAGCCTTGCTTTTGAGACAGGATCACTGTGATCTCTCTCGCGCCTTTTTTGTATGCCTCTACAACTGGGATAGAGTCAGCTACTCCGCCATCAATCATTTTTCGGCCTTCGAAACTGATAGGGGTTCGGTAAGCAACAGGCAGTGAACACGATGCTTTGAGTATGCTTTCCAAATTACTCTCAGTGCCTAATGTATAAACGGGAGAGCCCGTTGTGATATCTGTGGTCACGATATGGAAAGGGGTCGACTGTTGTTTAAAAGCTTGCATGTCATAGGGGTAGTGCAACGCAATATGATCCCATAACCAGTCGAGATCTAGCCAATGGCCACCTCTGGCAAATTTACCGAAGTTGATAAACTCAGGCCGACAAGAGTAGTCGGAAATGATGGTATAGGTTCGCCCACGCTGATTAGAGAGCCAAGAAGCGATATTGGTCGCGCCCGCCGACACTCCAATGCAAAAATCAAATGGGTTATAGTTGTGGTCGATAAAACCGTCCAAAACCCCGGCAGCAAATATGCCTCGCATTGCGCCGCCTTCAACCACCAAAGCGTGCTTTGTTTTGAGTGTCATCTATATTTGTTTCCCTTACTATTTTTCTGATCCCTGGTTGCCCCTTTTACCCCAACAAGTTGGTTATTGAGAAGCTAAACTGTCGCCGAGTTTGTGGTCATTTGTGTCGATACCCTGATGTAACATATCAAAAAATGGGTGATTTGCTCTATTAAAAATTAGCTTCTTTGGAGGTGATAAGCACGATAACCTGTCGTTATTCCACAGCTGACTCCTAGCCTTGACTCCACACAAGGCACGGCTAAGCTTATGATGTTCAAGTAACAAATCGATTGATTAGTGAATCTGATAACACATGGAGCGGTTATGTCATTTGCCCCTATCGCAAACAATGTTAGTGAACTCATCGGTCATACCGATCTAGTTCGAATCAATAGTCTTTCCGAAATATCCGGCAGTGACATTCTTCTTAAATGTGAACATCAAAACCCTGGAGGCTCGATAAAAGATAGGGCGGCGCTGCAACTTGTGAAAGATGCGATTGATAGCGGCGAACTCAAACCAGGCATGACCATAGTCGAGGGTACAGCAGGTAATACCGGTATTGGGTTGGCATTGGTGGCCAAGTCGATGGGGTACAAAATGTTGGTGGTTATGCCAAAAGGGCAAGCGCAAGAAAAAGAGCGTATGGTTGCTCTGCATGGTGCAGAACTGTTGTTAGTCGACCCTTGTCCTTTTTCAAACCCAGAGCACTTTTACCATACCGCCAAGCGCATTGGTGCTGAACGTGAAGACTATTGGTGGGCAAATCAGTTTGAAAACTTAAGCAACTACCGAGCTCATTATCTGCATACCGGCCCAGAAATCTGGCAGCATACTGAGGGTAAGATTGACGCTCTTGTTACCGTTGCTGGAACGGGGGGAACCATTGCTGGAAACTCTCATTATCTATCCCAGCAAAAGCCAAGCTGCAAAACCTGGTTAGTCGATCCTGACGGTTCGGGTATTTACTCTTTTCTGAAGTCTGGACAGCATCAGTCAAATGGCAGCTCCTTTACTGAAGGCATTGGTATCATGCGGGAAGTGGAGAACTTTAGGCAGGCTAAAATCAATCACGCTATCACACTGCCGGACCAGGACTTAGTGACAATATCGCGCTTAGTCTCGGATCATGACGGTATTCTCTTGGGAAGCAGCTCAGCACTGAATGTAGCCGGGGCTCTCTATGCAGCAGCAAGAATGGGTAAAGGAAAGACGATCGTTACTTTCAGTTGCGATCTTGCTGAGCGCTCATACTCCAAGTTATACAATGAAGAGTTTTTGCAGGCTAAGGAAATCGAACTCAACAAAGAGACTCTGGCTGATATATGGTCTCGCTACCAAATGGAAGATGGTAGCATGGTGGTTAACGTTTAACGCTTAGAAACGTGTCGCAACTCATAACCGGCATTTCATGCCGGTTAAGCGGTTACTTTGCCTGTTAAGTACAGTGCACGTAGCACTCTGATAAGCTCAAGATGCGTCTCATACTGCTCTAATTGGCGAAGCCGTTCATAAATAAACTCTACTGATAATTAAGAATCATTAGAAGCAACGACAAACTTGAGTTTTGGTTGAAAAACACTGTGAGCCACCTATCTTGAGATTATGGAAAAGCTTGAGATTATGGAAAAGCTACTTTTAACTTCATAGGGCGCGTTAAATACACTATCCATTTTCTTGACTCACTTGTTATTCGCATTAGTCAAGAATCTACCCGAAGCAGTTTGATTCGGGTTTTTTATATTCCTGACTATTAGCTTCACATTGATTTAGTGAACAAAGTCGATCTCTGTAGCAAATTTGAACAAGTTTTTTCTGTAATCATTTCCTCAACTTGTAATTGAGAGAGCAATCACAGCAAGCCTCGGCTGTCCATATTATTGTTTTTACAAAATAGAGCAATTGCTCTAATTAAATTTTATTATGGAAGGAAACAGCAATGAAAAAGGCAATGAAGTTACTTAGCGGGGCAGTGATCCTGGTGTCGCCAATAGCACACGCTCACGGCATTCATGACGGGCTATCAGTCTCGCTATTGAGTGGTTTTTTCCACCCTTTCCTTGGGCTGGATCATCTATTGATCTTGCTTGCTATGGGCGTTGCTAGCCAAATGTCTTGTTTTGATAAGTTAAAAGGCGGGTCTTTTATTATTGCAGCTCTTTGCATGATGGGTGCTGGCTTCGTATTTGGACTATGGTGGGAGGCCAGCAGTCTGATGGAAACCTTGATATTAAGCTCCGTTTTCGTCGCAGGGTTTGCTGTCTGGATGCTTAACTCGGGCTCTTGGCTGGCGAAAGCACTAGTGACTGCGTCATTGTTCGCGGTATCGATTCATGGTTGGGCACACGGCGTTGAAGTGGGTCATGCGTCTCTAGCTACATTTGCCATTGGGATGTTGATGGGATCGGCTGTCATCATGGGACTAGGTAGTCAATTGGTGAAGTTGGTGTCGTCACAAAAATTGGCAGCGGTCATAGTGAGTTGTGGTGTATTGTTCGGCGTTATTGGCTAGAGGGGAAGGGTGATGTCAGATTTCAAAGTCATGGAAATTAAAGAGAGTGTGTTTGACAACAATGATCGTCAAGCCGATTTGTTAAGAGACTCTCTAAAAGAACGCAAGCTGTTTCTTCTCAACCTAATGTCGTCCCCAGGCTCCGGTAAAACCACGACCTTAGTTCGTACGTTAGAGCATATCAAACACAACATTCGTGTTGGCGTAATGGAAGCGGATATCGACTCGGATGTTGATGCTCAAACTATTGCTAAGCAAGGCGTCAAAGTAATCCAGCTTCATACTGGCGGCATGTGTCACTTAGACGCTGATATGACCGCACAGGGGTTGGAGGGACTACAAGCCAATGAACTCGACTTGGTCATACTAGAGAATGTAGGCAACCTAGTTTGTCCCGCTGAGTTTGACACTGGGGCAGTAAAAAACGCGATGATTTTGAGCGTACCAGAAGGAGACGATAAGCCTCTTAAATACCCGCTGATGTTCTCTATCTGTGATGTGTTTCTGATCAATAAAATCGATACTTTAGAGTACTTTGACTTCGATTTAGACGCTGTCATAGAGCGCGCTAAAGCACTTAATCCTGAGATTGAAATCTTTGCTATTTCTGCTAAAACTGGCGCAGGGATAGCGGATTGGACAGGGTGGTTACGTCAGCAAGTGAGTGATTGGAATGCTAACTAAGGGGCGAGGCGATGGAACAGGTAGTAAAGCAGAAGGTAATCTCATACGCGAATAAGATCAGTATGGTCAAAGATGGCTCGAAACGCGCTGTGACAGCATCGGATCCTGAGTACCGAATTTTTGAACCCATAATGAGTGAGGCGATGGCTGAGGTGGGACTGGCACTGGAGTTAAAACAGCCATTGAGCGCGGAAGAAGTTGCCAACAAATGTGGAAAGTCTGTCGAAGAAACGGAGATTCTACTTTGGGATCTGGCGGTTATAGGCGCTGCATTTGTCAATAACATCGATGGCGTAGATAAGTACTGGCATGATGTGTGGGTACCGGGCCATATGGAGATGGTGGTCAATAACAAAGCTCTTATTGAGCAACATCCACAGCTTGGCAAAGCGTTTGATGACTTTGGTAAGAAGCGCGGTCCTATGGCCGCAGGTAATGTTCCGATTGGTAAAGGGCCGATGCGGGTTATTCCCATCGAAACCGCGATTGACGGAGATACTAGGAGCGCTTCTTATGAAGAGGTGTCGAAATACCTAGATGACAACCACGTGTTCTCGCTGTCAGATTGTGCATGTCGAGCATCACGTGAAGCTCAAGGTGAGGGTTGCGGGCATATCAAAGACGACATTTGTATCCAGATGGGGCATGCCGCCGAGTACTACATTCGCACTGGCAGAGGCAAAGAAATCTCCCGAGATGAAGCCAAGGCGGTACTGCGTAAAGCCGAAGACAATGGCTTGATGCACCAAATCCCAAACTTTGACGGCTCCGGAGAAACCCACGCCATCTGCAACTGTTGTGGATGTGGCTGTTTTGCTTTGCGGTTGGCAGAGCAGTGGCAAAACCCCGACATGATCCGCTCTAACTATGTGGTGAAGATTGATGAGACCAAATGTGTGGCGTGCGGAGAGTGTGTCGAGACCTGCCCAACTAACGCGCTTAGACTGGGGCAGAAGCTTTGTGCCACGCAGCCAAAAATTAGGAAAGACCGAGAACTTCCATACACCAATGAGTGGGGAGACGATAAGTTTAATCCCGACTATCGTGTGAATCGTCAGGTCGCCAATGACGATGGCTCTGCGCCGTGTAAAGCGGGTTGTCCAGCTCATATCGGTATACAGGGCTACATTAAATTAGCGTCGCAAGGCAGATATATTGAAGCTCTCGAGCTGATCAAGCAAGAAAACCCCCTGCCAGCGGTGTGTGGCCGTATTTGCCCACGCAATTGTGAGTCTGAATGTACTCGCGGAGATATTGATGATCCCGTTGCCATCGACGATATTAAAAAATTTATCGCGCAGCAAGACTTAGACTCAGACACTCGTTATATCCCAACTAAGCGCCATAACTACACCGATAAGAAAATCGCCGTAGTAGGCAGCGGCCCTGCTGGTTTGTCATGTGCGTATTTCCTAGCGGTTGAAGGCTATAGTGTGACCGTATTTGAGAAGCAGCCTGTCTTGGGTGGCATGCTAACGCTTGGGATCCCTTCTTATCGCTTAGAGAAGAATGTGATTGAGGCGGAAATCGATGTACTCAGGGAGCTAGGCGTAGAGTTTCGCACTGGTGTCGACATTGGGCACTCGGTCACGCTGGAACAGTTGCGTCAGCAAGGCTATCGCGCGTTCTATTTAGCGATTGGTGCCCAAAAAGGCAAAGCGTTGCCAATTGATGGAGCCAATGCGAAAGGCGTGATGACGGGCGTCGAGTTTCTGCGAGATATCAATCTTGGTCATCCTTCGACAATTGCAGGCAAAGTTGTGGTTATTGGCGGCGGGAATGTCGCAATTGATGTTGCGCGAACGGCAGTGAGAACAGAAGTCGAAGACGTTGCGATGTACTGCTTGGAAAGTCGAGTAACAATGCCCGCTCATGGAGAGGAAATCACTGACGCACTGGACGAAGGCATCACAATCAACAACGGTTGGGGGCCGTCACGTATTGTGAGCGAAGAAGGTAAGGTCACTGGCGTGGTATTCAAACGCTGTTTGTCGGTGATGGATGCTGAAGGGCGATTTACCCCTGTGTTTGACGATAGCGAAGTTCGCTATGTGAAAGCGGATCGTGTTTTGATTTCCGTCGGACAGGCCATTGACTGGGGCGAGTTATTGAACGGTAGTGATGTTTCAGTTGCGCCAAATCAACAAGTGCTGGCTGATGAGGTGACCTACCAAACGGCACAGCCAGATATTTTTGTCGGTGGTGATGCGTTAACGGGCCCAAGGTTTGCCATTGATGCGATTGCACAAGGGAAAGAGGGAGCGATCTCCATTCATCGTTATGTTCAACCTGGTCAAAGTCTTCGTCTTGGCAGGTTAGAGCGAGCTTACACCCCATTTGATAAGTCGAATGTTCAATTGGCTGGCTATGACATGGCGCCTCGTCAAACTTTGCACCATGTCGACGGTGCTCAGTCTCGAAATACGTTCCGTGATTTGCGTGGCAACCTGACGCCTGAACAGGTGCAAAAAGAGGCAGAGCGTTGTTTAGGCTGTGGTGTAGTGACTGCGGATGATTTCATGTGTGTAGGCTGCGGCTCTTGTACAACCAAGTGTAAGTTTGGCGCTATCTCTTTGGTGAGAGCTTATGATGCTGAGGGAAGCGAACTGCGAGATGCACGTAAGCAAATTATCAAGTACGCCATCAAGCGCAAAGTGAAAGTGACTATGTATAAGCCAATCAAAAGAATCAAATCATTGATGCCGATTGGGTAGTCTAGCTAAGTTAATTTTGCTGGCAGTCGAGAGGTTGCCAGCTAATAAGGAGTTGTTATGCATGAACTAGGTGTCGTCATTGAAGTAGTGAAAACGGTGCAGCGCTTTGCTAAGCAGCATCAGGTTACTACCGTAGATACCATAGTGCTGCAAATTGGTGAGCTATCATCGATGATTCCCAAGTACGTGGAGGCGTGTTATCCCGTCGCCGTGGACGGCACCGAGCTGGAACAGACCAAATTAGACATTGAGATCATTGAAGCGAATGCGCGCTGCAGGGATTGTGGGCAGGTTTTTGCTGTATTGAAAAATCATTCCATTTGCCCGGAATGTCGGAGTAAAGAGTGGGGACTACTATCCGGTAAGGAGTTCAATATTAAACAAATATTGGCGTGTTGAGAGAGGTGGTGGTACAAAATAGCAGCGTAACAAAATGACGATGTAAGGGAGTACCATGTCAAAAACGATCCTTAAAGGTCATATCGAGGTGCCGGAAGATGAGCTTTCGGTCGTGATAGAAGTGCTGCACAAACACAGAGCGCTGACCTATGCTGAACCTGGCTGTTTAGTGTTTACGGTAGAGCAGGATGTTAAACAACCAACTCGATTCAGTGTTTACGAAGAGTTCGTAGACAAAGCCGCATTTGAGCATCACCAAGCCCGCGTTGCTGACTCTGATTGGGGACGAGTGACGGGGAACGTAAAGCGTTTCTATGAAGTAATCACTGATGAAGAATTTGAGCCAGTGTGATTTTTGATTGAGGCACTCTGTTGAGTGCTTTACATATAGCGCTTGATGCCTGAACAAGTGTATTTAAATCAACACTAGTATCAATGCCTAATCCATGGCAGAGGTATATCACATCTTCTGTCGCGATATTACCACTAGCACCCGGTGCATAGGGGCAACCTCCCAAACCAGCAATGCTACTATCAATGGTGTCAATCCCCATAGTCAGCGCCTGATAGATATTAGCAAGGGCTTGGCCATAAGTATCGTGAAAATGAACGGCGAGATCAGATAGAGAGACACGAGCAGAAACGGCTTCTATCATGTTCGCGATACGCAGCGGTGTACCTGAACCGATGGTGTCACCCAGCGATATTTGGTAGCAGCCCAAGTCGTACATGGCTTTGGCTATATCTGCAACCATGTTTGGGGAGGTTGCGCCTTCATAAGGACAATCGGCTACACAAGATAGGTAGCCACGCACTTTGATATTGTGCTGTTGAGCTAACGCGATAACAGGTTCAAAACGTGCCAAGCTTTCGGCGATAGAGCAATGAATGTTGTTTTGGCTAAAGGACTCTGAGGCAGAGGCAAATACTGCAATTTCGTCCGCCCTTGCTTCTAATGCTGCTTCTAGCCCTCTAACATTGGGAGTGAGAGCAGAATAGATGATACCGGGCCGACGTTGAATGTTTGAGAACACTCTATCTGAATCGGCCATTTGCGGAACACGTTTGGGCGAAACAAAGGCACCAGCCTCGATATAGCGAAGGCCTGATTGTGATAGCGAATCAATAAGGGAGACCTTAGCCTCTAGCGAGACTTTGGGTTCATTTTGAAGGCCGTCTCTTGCGCCAACTTCGACAATGTTAACGGACTCTGGCAGCGTCATTTTCATGGTTCATCTACCTTTTTCATGGCTCATCTACCGTAGCACTCCAATCAGGCGGTACTTTGTCAAAAAAGGCATTGAGACCATGTTGACCCTGGACTGAGACTCGCGCATTGGCTATCACCGCCGCTGTTTGGTGAATAAGCGACGGATCAATCGCAGTAGTACATTGCCGGATTAGCGCCTTAGTGTCACGAATGGCATTCGGGCTGTTAGCAAGTACACTGTTGATGAGCTGAACTAGTACTTGCTTTTGCTCATTGATGTCACAGATTTGGTGGTAAAGCCCTAACTCTAGTGAGGTTTGAGCCGATATCTTTTCTGCGCTTAACATATAGCGACGAGCAGCTCGCGCGCCAATCGCGCGGATAGCGTAAGGCGCGATGGTCGCTGGCACTAAGCCAAGTTTTACTTCACTAAAACAGGCGATACTTAAAGGCTCGGCAATAACAATATCGCAACAGCAGATAAGACCTAATGCACCGCCAAAAGCGCACCCTTGTACCGCTGCAATGGTTGGAATCGGCAGTTCATCGAGCGTAGACATCAATAAGGCAAGCTGCTCGGCATCGGCAAGGTTGTCCTTATAGCTGCACTTGGCCATTGATTTCATCCAATTGAGATCCGCACCTGCAGAGAAGTGTTTGCCTTTGCCTCTTAGTACTAGGCAGCGTACAGACGGGTTTTCTTGAATCGAATGCAATGCTCCGATCAGCGCTTGGATGGTCTCCGAAGAAAACGCGTTGCCCTTTTCTGGGCGATTGAGCGTTATTGAGGCTACGCCCAAGTCAGTAACGTTCACTATTAGCTGTTCGCTCATCGTGTTGCCTCACATTCTGAAGATACCAAACTCGCTGTCAGGTATTGGTGCGTTCAACGCGGCGTTTAGCGCTTGGCTGAGAACATGTCGCGTCTGTTTTGGGTCAATAATGCCATCATCCCAAAGTCTTGCGCTGGCATAGTAGGGACTACCTTCGCGCTCATAATTGTCAACGATGTTCCGTTTGAATGCCTGCTCTTGAGCGAGATCCCATTCGATCCCTTGGCGCTGCTTAACATCGTGCTTCACTTGAGCCAACACGTTAGCCGCTTGCATACCACCCATTACCGAGATGCGAGCATTCGGCCAGATCCACATCATAGTGGGATCGTAAGCTCGGCCGCACATGCCATAGTTGCCAGCACCATAGGAGCCACCAATAATCACGGTGAACTTGGGAACATCTGCGCAGGATACTGCCATAACAAGCTTCGCTCCATGCTTGGCAATGCCACCTTCTTCAGCTTGTTTGCCCACCATAAATCCAGTGATGTTTTGTAGAAACACCAGCGGGATCTTTCGTTTCGCACACAGCTCAACAAAGTGCGCGCCTTTTTGTGCTGACTCAGAAAACAAAATACCGTTGTTGGCAACAATACCAATAAGCCTCCCGTCAATTCGCGCAAACCCGCAAACAAGCGTGGTACCAAACAGTGCCTTAAATTCATCAAAATCTGAGTCATCAACAAGTCGTGCGATTACCTCGCGAACATCAAACGAAAGACGCAAATCACGGTTGACGATGCCATACAGTTCTTCAGTATCGTATTTCGGTAAAGTCGCTTGGTGTGACTCTTGTGATGGAAACAGCTGACCGGTATTCGAGATGGCTTGTCTCGCGATCTCTAAAGCTTGGTGCTCATTATCAGCATAGTAATCGGCAACACCGGATTTCTTACAGTGTACATCGGCACCACCAAGGGCTTCTTCTGACACTTGTTCGCCTGTCGCAGCCTTTACCAATGGGGGGCCAGCTAGGAAGATAGTACTTTGCTGTTTGACCATAATGGCGACATCAGCCATAGCAGGAACATAAGCGCCGCCAGCAGTGCAAAGTCCGAGCACAACGGCGATTTGGGGAATACCTTTGGCGGACATACGTGCTTGATTAAAGAAGATACGCCCAAAGTGCTCCTTATCAGGAAAGACTTCAGCTTGATGCGGGAGATTAGCTCCGCCAGAGTCTACCAAATAGACGCAGGGCAGTTGGCATTTAGCGGCTATCTCTTGGGCTCTGAGGTGCTTTTTAACCGTCAGCGGATAATAGGTACCGCCTTTTACGGAAGGATCGTTAGCGATCACCATGCAGAGTATACCGCTGACTTTGCCAATCCCAGCGACAACGCCAGCGCAATGAATCGCCTCATCGTACACTTCCCAAGCGGCAAATTGGCCGACTTCGAGAAACTCTGAATCATGGTCGAGTAGGGAGGTAATACGTTCACGCACGGGAAGCTTACCTTTTTTTCTTTGGTGTTCGATGGCCTTTTCTCCGCCGCCCTGTTTGATTTGTGCAACTCTCGTTTCCATCTCTTCGACAAGCGTGTTCATTGCCCCCATATTGTCATGATAGAGTTCAGAGTCGCGTTTAATCTTAGTGACTATCTGTGGCATAAGTGCTCCTTATATCGATTCGTCAAACAGTTCACGGCCAATGAGCATGCGACGTATTTCTGAAGTGCCCGCACCAATCTCGTAGAGCTTAGCATCTCTAAGTAGACGACCTGCAGGGTAGTCATTGATGTAGCCGTTTCCGCCAAGCAGTTGAATCGCATCGAGCGCCATTTGGGTAGCGAGTTCTGCGGTGTAGAGAATAACGCCAGCCGAGTCCTTGCGAGTAACATCGCCTCTATCGCAGGCACTAGCAACAGCATAAAGGTAAGCACGCGCCGCATTACAGCGTGTATACATATCAGCGAGTTTGGCTTGTACTAATTGAAACTCGCCAATGGCCTTGCCAAACTGCTTACGTTCATGAACATAAGGAACCACTAAATCTAAGCAAGCCTGCATGATCCCGAGTGGGCCAGCCGCGAGTACAACACGCTCGTAATCGAGGCCACTCATCAATACTTCAACGCCACGATTGACGTCCCCTAACACGTTCTCAATAGGGACTTTGCAGTCCTGGAATACCAATTCACAGGTGTTTGAGCCGCGCATGCCGAGCTTATCCATTTTTTGAGCGTGGCTAAATCCATCAAACTGTTTCTCGATAATGAAGGCGGTAATACCATGTTGAGCCGCGTTAGGGTCGGTTTTCGCGTAGACAACCAACACATCAGCATCGGGACCATTGGTGATCCACATTTTACTGCCATTCAGAATGAAGTGGTCGTCGTAGCGTTCGGCTCTAAGCTGCATGCTGATGACATCTGAACCAGCGTTGGCTTCACTCATGGCAAGTGCACCGACGTGGGAACCTTCAACCAGCTTAGGCAGATATTTATCCTTTTGAGCCTGACTTCCGTTTCGGAAAATTTGATTCACACAGAGGTTGGAATGAGCGCCATAGGAGAGAGCGATGGAAGCGGATGCGCGGCTAATTTCCTCCAGAGCCACTACATGAGCCAAATAGCCCATATCTGCGCCACCATATTGTTCGCTCACTGTTACGCCAAGGAGACCCATATCGCCGAGTTTCGGCCACAGTGGGTTGGGAAAGGCGTTGTCGTGGTCAATGTCGCTCGCAATTGGAGCGATGCATTCGCGAGCAAACCCGCTTACATGATCACGAAGTAAATTGATGGATTCGTCCAAGCCAAAGTCCATGGCGCGATAATGAGTGAACATGGTTCCTCCTCATACTGGACATGGACTTAACTTTGGGTACTTACGGAGTTACTTCGCTTTAGCGAGTGCTGCCTCACAGCGTTCGCGCGCCGTTGTTAAGTCTTCCAGTAATGTATTGATGTCGTCGAGCTGGCGTTTGAGTACCGCTTCCTTCTCATCAATGATTTTCAGCATTTTGGTTAGCTGGTCATCTTCTTGATGGGTGTCGTACAGCTCGAACAGTTCCCTGATCTCCGCAAGAGAAAAGCCGAGGCGTTTCCCGCGCAGAATTAGCTTTAAACGTATTTTGTCGCGACGTTGATAGACGCGCATGGTGCCTTTTCGGTCCGGTTGGATCAGCCCCTCATCTTCGTAAAAACGGATACTTCTTGTGGTGATATCAAATTCTTTTGCCAGTTCACTGATCTTATAGGTGTCCACGTTACAACTCTCCGGGGGCTAGGTTCTAGGGTCTGGGGTCTTAATCCACACATGCTCAACCACTGTTGTTCACAATCGCTGTGATTATTGAGTCAGGTTCTAAATTTGTTTCTTTACGTTTACGTAAATGTTAGTGCTATGCTTACTAAAACGTCAAGCTAATCGTTGAGAACTCCAGTACATCGAGTTCCAAAGAGGAGGGCAAAGATGGAACGAGCGCAGCAACAGACAAAAGGTCAAAACAACGTATGCATTGTCGCAGCTAAGCGCACACCGATGGGCAAGTTTCAGGGGGCGCTTTCACATATAAGTGCTACTGAGCTAGGCAGTGTTGCGATTGCGGATGCGATTGACGCCGTTGGTATGACACCCAGTTTAGTGGATGAGGTATTAATGGGCTGTGTGCTCAGCGCAGGTTTGGGGCAGGCGCCCGCGCGGCAAGCAGCGATAGGAGCCGGCTTCGAAACCCATACGCCTTGTACAACAGTAAACAAAGTATGCGGTTCTGGGATGAAAGCTGTGATGCTTGCGAGTACTCAAATACAGGCGGGTGAAGCTGATTGTGTGGTAGCAGGCGGAATGGAAAGCATGAGTAATGCGCCGTACCTGCTAAATGGAGCTCGCTCAGGGCTGCGCATCGGTCACCATCAAACCCATGACCATATGTTTACCGATGGTTTGCAAGACGCCTATGAGGGTGAACTTATGGGCGTGTTTGGACAGAGAACCGCGGACAAGCTCGGTTACAGTCGCCAGCAGATGGACAGTTGGGCAACACGCTCTGCGAGTCGAGCTAAGGATGCCGTCGGGAATCATCTTTTCCAATCTGAAATTTGTAACCTTACCTCGAGAGATGGCCATTTCATTGATGAAGATGAACTGCCCAATACCATCAAACTAGAGAAAATTCCTGCGCTTAAACCTGCTTTTAAAGTCAATGGTTCCATCACGGCGGCGAATTCCAGTGCGATCTCAGATGGCGCAGCAGCACTTGTGTTGATGAGTGAAAATAAGGCACTAGAGTTGGGTATGGCACCGGTGGCTGTGATCAAAGGGTTCACAACCACGGCTCGCCAGCCTTCGGAGTTCACCTTGGCACCTGTCGATGCAGTTCGAAAGCTGCTCGATAAGCTTCAATGGCAAAGCGGCGATGTCGATTTATGGGAAATCAATGAGGCTTTCGCGGTGGTGACTCAGATTGCGATTGATACGCTAGGCTTAGATGAAGCAAAGGTCAACGTGAACGGTGGTGCTTGTGCATTAGGTCACCCGATAGGAGCCAGCGGCGCACGAATAGTAGTGACCTTGATACATGCATTGCAATCACGTGCAGCGAAGAGAGCTAGTGGTGATCCTTTTAAAGGAATCGCTACGTTATGCATTGGCGGAGGTGAGGCGACCGCTATCGCGATAGAAGTTTCGCCAGTCGGAGTGGGCACTCAAAAAAGGGGGTGAATGATGAATAAAATAGCCAACTTTATCGATGGTAATGCTGTTGTATCACGAGCGAGTGAATGGATAGATGTAACCAATCCCGCTACCAACGACTTGCTTGGCATGGTACCGATGACGCCAACAGATGAAATACAAGGTGCGATCGAACAGGCGCTAAGTGCTCAAATGCACTGGAAAGAAGTCGCGATATCAGAGCGGGCGCGATTGATGCTCCGGTACCAGCATCTGCTTAAAGAGCGGCACGACGAAATAGCCACCTTACTGTCGAAAGAAACGGGAAAAACCTTAGCCGATGCTAAAGGTGATGTATGGCGTGGAATCGAGGTCGTAGAGCAAGCCGCCAATGTCGCCAGCAATATGATGGGAGAAACGGTAGAAAACGTCGCTACTGACATTGATAGCTACTCGCTCATTCAACCTCTTGGCGTATGCTGCGGCATCACTCCATTCAATTTTCCCGCGATGATCCCCTTATGGATGTTTCCCATCGCTATTGCAGCGGGTAATGCATTTATTCTCAAACCTTCTGAACAAGTTCCGCTGACTGCCGTCCGTTTAGCTGAGTTATTCCATGAAGCGGGCGCGCCGCCAAGCCTTCTTCAGGTGGTGCATGGCGGCAAAGTACAAGTCGACTTCTTACTCTCCCACCAGGCGATTCAAGCGGTCTCATTTGTTGGTTCAGTCCCAACTGCTCAATACATATATCAAACGGCAACGGCCAATCACAAGCGAGTACAAGCGTTTGCCGGGGCGAAAAATCATATGGTTGTGATGCCAGATGCCAATAAAGCGCAGGTCATAAACAACTTGGTTGGTTCTTCTGTTGGTGCTGCCGGGCAACGCTGTATGGCGATATCTGTAGCCGTGTTTGTCGGCAGCGCCAAGGAGTGGATTGTAGAGCTTGCTGCGGAAATGGCGAAAATAAAGCCGGGACTATGGGATGATCCCGAGGTCGCCTATGGACCGTTAATAAGCCAGCAAGCAAAACTGCGAGTGGTCAATTTGATCGAATCAGGCAAGAAACAAGGTGCTTACTGCTTACTTGACGGTTCAGACTGCATGGTTGAAGGTGCTCCGCAAGGAAACTGGCTAGGCCCCACCTTGTTTAGCGGGGTTAACACCGATATGGAGATCTACCAGCAAGAGATTTTCGGGCCAGTATTGGTGTGTATTGAAGTGGGCTCTTTGGATGATGCTATTGCACTAGTGAATGCCAACCCTTACGGCAACGGGACGTCAATTTTCACTGCGAGCGGCGCGGCGGCCAGAAAGTATCAGCATCAGATCTTAGTCGGGCAAGTGGGTATAAATGTACCGATACCCGTGCCTTTACCCTTCTTCTCGTTCACAGGTTGGCGCGGCAGTTTTTATGGAGATTTGCACGCTTACGGAAAGCAAGCCGTGCGATTTTATACCGAGACTAAAACTGTCACCGCGCGTTGGTTCGATGACGATATTCCGGATGGACCAAACTTAACCATTCAGCTTCGCTAAGCTCGAGCTTTTTCAAGTAACTAGGAATAAGGAGCAAGGTATGGATTTTGAACTCAACGAAGATCAAAGGGCTTTTGCAGATACGGCTCAGCAGTTTGCGATGGATAATCTCCTTCCAAATGCCAGTCGTTGGGATGCCGACTGCCACTTTCCTAAAGAGATCCTTAAACAGGCGGGCGAGCTGGGATTTCTGAGTCTCTATACCCGTGAGGAGCAAGGCGGGTTGGGTTTGAGCCGTCTTGACTCATCGATCATTTTTGAACAGTTAGCCATGGGCTGCACGTCGACGACCGCCTTTATGACGATTCACAACATGGTGACTTGGATGGTGGCCAGTTTTGCCAATGATGAAACTCGCGAGCAGTTCGTACCCAAACTGCTGACTGGTGAGTGGCTTGGATCCTATTGCTTAACTGAGCCTGAAGCGGGTTCTGATGCTGCGTCGCTAAAAACTACAGCAGTGAAACAAGGTGACAACTATATTTTAAATGGTTCTAAAGCCTTTATTTCTGGCGCTGGTGATACTGAGGCGCTGGTGGTCATGGCGCGAACCGGTGACTCAGGTGCTAAAGGTATTTCCGCTTTTGTGCTAGATGCAACAGGCGAAGGCATTAGCTATGGGCGCAAAGAGCCCAAAATGGGCTGGAACAGTCAGCCCACAAGAGCGATCACGTTTGACAATGTTGTCGTTCCAGCCAGACAAATTCTAGGCCAAGAGGGTGAGGGTTTTACCTTTGCGATGAAGGGACTGGATGGCGGGCGAATTAATATCGCCACGTGCTCGGTAGGTACTGCGCAGCACGCCCTAAACCTCGCTATTCAATATTTGCGAGAGCGTAAGCAGTTCGGTAAACCGCTTGCAAGCTTTCAAGCGTTGCAATTCAATGTTGCAGACTTAGTTACAGAGCTGGTGGCAGCGCGGCAAATGGTTCGATTGGCTGCGTTTAAGCTTGACCACGGACATGAGGATGCCACCACGTATTGTGCGATGGCAAAACGTTTTGCTACCGATGTGGGCTTTAAGGTGTGTGATGGTGTATTGCAGCTATTTGGTGGCTACGGTTATATCAAAGAGTATTCGTTAGAGCGGCATTTTCGCGACGTTCGTGTCCACCAAATCTTAGAAGGTACTAACGAAATCATGCGGCTGATCATCGCTAGACGCGTTTTAAGAGATGATGACTCGATACTATAGCGGCTAAGTAAACCAAAGGAGAATGGTTATGTCAGAAGCGACACTCATTCCACATACCATTGAAGGGCATGTTGCAACGATTACTATCGACAACCCGCCAGCCAATACTTGGACGGTGGAGAGTTTAGTGGCACTTAAGCAGCTTGTCGGTGAGCTTAATCGAAACCGAGAAGTCTATGCATTGCTGATTACCGGACAAGGCAACAAGTTCTTCTCCGCAGGTGCGGATTTGAATGTGTTTGCTGCTGGCGACAAGGAGAGTGCGTGCCGCATGTCTCGCGTTTTTGGGGAAGCGTTTGAAGCACTGTCTAACTTTCGTGGTGTCTCAATTGCAGCGATTAATGGGTATGCCATGGGAGGCGGACTTGAAGTTGCTTTAGCTTGTGATATTCGAATTGCTGAGGAGCACGCAGTGATGGCGCTGCCTGAAGCCAAGGTTGGCCTACTGCCGTGTGCAGGCGGCACCCAGAACTTAACCGCTTTAGTGGGAGAAGGCTGGGCGAAGCGGATCATCTTGTGCGGCGAGAAGATTGATGCGTCAAAAGCCCTCCAAATCAAACTGGTAGAGGAGGTGGTGAATTCGGGAGAGGTGTTAACCGCCGCCACTAATCTTGCTAATCAAGTTGCCCATCAATCACCGTCTTCAGTCACTGCTTGTAAAACTCTAATTCAAAATAATCGCCAGCATTTTATCGGTCATGGGCTGGTCAAAGAGCGCGAGTTGTTCATTCAGCTGTTTGATACCGAAGATCAACGAGAAGGCGTTAACGCCTTTTTAGAAAAACGCGCACCACAATGGAAAAATCGTTAGGAGGCGTCATGTCTACAACCAGTTCAACGTCAAATTCGTCGCTAGCGACTCAGGACACAGTTCGATTTCAAGAAATCGTTTGTAGTGACCAACAGAGCAAAATTGCCGTTGCGACCTTATGTAATCCCAAAGCTCTCAACGCCCTAACTCAGAACATGTTGGTATTGCTTAATGACCAACTTGATAAGTGGCACGACGATGACGCGGTACTATGCGTAATACTGAACGGTGAAGGAGAGAAAGCCTTCTGTGCCGGTGGTGATGTGCGTACTTTGCATGACAAGATGAAGCACGCGCCAATAGAAGATGCCAAAGCCTATGCAGAAGCGTTTTTTGGCACTGAATATCAATGCGATTATCTCATCCACACTTACACCAAACCTATTATTGCATGGGGCGAAGGCATCGTAATGGGGGGTGGAATGGGGCTCTTTATGGGCGCGTCTCACAAAGTGGTGACGCCAGATTCGCGACTTGCCATGCCAGAGATTCATATCGGTTTGTTTCCCGATGTCGGCGCGACCTATTTTTTGAACCGTCTCGACGATGACATTGGTTTGTTCCTTG
Organism: Vibrio sp. CB1-14; assembly: GCF_040412085.2. Taxonomy (NCBI): domain Bacteria; kingdom Pseudomonadati; phylum Pseudomonadota; class Gammaproteobacteria; order Vibrionales; family Vibrionaceae; genus Vibrio; species Vibrio chaetopteri. The sequence continues at coordinate 1,487,071 of NZ_CP115921.1, forward strand.
GACTCACGGGCGTAATGATGAACGGCACCGACGCTCTCGACGTTAGACTTGCCGATCATATGAACGCGCCTGCGGATAAACAAAAGCTATTGCATCAATTGCAGCAAACGGATTGGAACAGCATCGAAGACAGCTATGACTACTTAACAGAAGTACTCTCAGAGCTTGCAGACAATGCCAACATAGCTAAACCTGCTACTCATCTTCTGCCTCTTATTCCCGACATTCAACGCGCTTGTGCGTCTGATACCCTTGAGGAGGTGTTTGATAACATTCAGGCACTACCTTGTAACGAAAAATGGATGCAAGCGGCTCAGCGAAATTTGATGGATGGCAGTCCAATTACCGCGCATATTTGTTTTCGCCAGTTAAAACAGTATCACCAGTTGTCCCTTGCCGATTGTTTTAGGCTTGAGCTGATTTTGGGGCTCCGCAGCGTCGAGTTTGGTGAATTTCAGGAAGGGGTGCGCGCACGCTTAGTGGACAAGGACGGTTTGCCCAACTGGACATATGCGCACATCAGTCAAGTGCCAAAGTCAGTGATCGACAATTTGTTCACTTCACTGTGGCGTGAGCAAGAGCATCCTCTTGCGATGCTAGGGCATCATTAACTCGCGCAGACAAATAGTGCATCTCGTTTAAACCAACGATGAATTGAAACAGCCAAGGAGGTTGTGATGAGTCAGCCAACAGACACGAAGGTTGCATTTATTGGACTAGGAAACATGGGCAGTCCAATGGCAAATAACTTGCTCAAAGCGGGCTTTAGCGTGCAAGTTTACGACCGAGTGTCCGCATTATCGCAACCTCTTGGGGAGAAGGGTGCTCACGTTTGTCATAGCTTGGAGCAGGTGCTCGATTCGGCGAACGTCGTTGTCACCATGCTCCCGGCTAGTGAGCATGTCAAAGCGGTTTATCTGGGCTGCGATGATGAGAAAGGCATGATTGAACTAGCCTCGAGCGATGTTTTTCTTATTGACTGTTCAACCATTGATCCTGACTCTGCGCGCCTAGTTTCAAGAGAAGCTCAAAACAAAGGGTTGGAGTTTGTCGATGCCCCTGTGTCCGGTGGCGTTGCTGGTGCTGCTGCAGGAACGCTTACGTTTATCGTTGGTGGCAGCGATGAAGGGTTTGCCAAAGCGAATAACCTGTTGTCTTTCATGGGTAAAAATGTGTTTCATGCGGGCAAAGCGGGTGATGGGCAAATGGCCAAAATTTGCAACAATCTGATCCTCGGCTCTGTCATGACAGCGACTTGTGAATCCCTTAGTCTTGGTGTGGATAACGGTCTCAATCCTGAGGTGTTATCGAATATTATTTTGCAAAGCTCTGGCAGAAACTGGGTTTTAGAACTATATAACCCTTGTCCGGGGGTGATTGAGCACGCGCCAGCGAGTGCCCAATATACTCCCGGTTTTATGTGTAAGTTGATGTCAAAAGATTTGGGGCTTGGGCTAGAAGCGGCAAAAATGAGCCAGTCTTCGGTGCCTATGGGAGCGTTAGCTCATAGTCTCTACGCACTCCATAACCGAAACGGAAATGCGGAATTGGATTTCTCGAGTCTTTTTGAGTTTTTTCGCAATAAGCAGTAGAAGGGAGAAGTAAATGGAGCTTGAACAGAGCGTTATCGCTATTACTGGTGCAGGACAAGGATTAGGTCAAACTATGGCGACTAGCTTAGCTCAGCAAGGAGCGAGCTTAGCACTGCTCGATGTCAATCAAGACGCCTTAACAGAGACAAAAGAACTTTGTGAGGCATTTGGGGTAAAAGCGCAAACTTATCAGGTCGATGTCACCAATGAAGAGCAAGTTGAAACTGTATTTCGTGACATTGTCACGGAATTTGGCTCTTTGAATGGTTTAGTCAATAATGCTGGTATCCTGCGAGATGGTATGTTGGTTAAATCGAGAGATGGCGAAATCAGTAAAATGTCTCTAGGTGATTTCAATGCAGTGATCAACGTGAATCTGACCGGCACGTTTTTGTGCGGTCGTGAAGCAGCGGTGCAGATGATTGAGTCCGATTCACGTGGTGTCATTATTAATATTTCCAGCGTGTCGAGAGCAGGCAACATGGGGCAAACCAACTACGCGGCTTCCAAAGCAGCAGTCGCGACGATGTCATCCGTATGGGGTAAAGAACTTGCTCGCTACGGCATCCGTTCTGTTGCTATTGCACCTGGCGTTGTGGAGACTTCGATGACAGCCTCGATGAAACCAGAAGCGCGTGAACGTCTGGAAAATATGGTACCAGTACGTCGAATGGCGGATCCAACAGAGATTGCTCATACCGTACGTTTCATTTTGGAAAATGAGTACGTTAATGGCCGAGTGATTGAAGTTGATGGTGGGTTGGTTATTTAAAGCGAGATGTTAACTGTAAGATGAGTACAGTCCCTTGGATGATTTATGGGGGGCTGCTTTTCTTTTAAAGAACCGGTTGATTGTTCGGTTGGATTGAGCAAGTGCATCCGTGCACTTAGTCATTGAGGTATTAGAAGCGGTAATCGATACCAAAGTAAACCGCAGACAATGAATATTCGTGCTTTGAAATGACGGACACGTATTCGGCGTTTAATCCTAAATCATCTGCTATTTCGTAACGTGCGCCGAGACCAAAGCTAGGGCTGCTGATGTTTCTACTACCGTTTGAAAAAACGTCTCCACCTTTAGCATTGGTAAAGCCAGCAAGGCCATAAACTTCAAATCCTGGATCGATTTCGTAGCTGCCGCGCACATATAGGCTGCTGTAAGATCTAAGGTCATTGATATAGCTATCATGGCTATCAACACCGCCAAAACGATATTCCGCGCCAATATTGTCGTTAAATCGATAACCAGCCATTAAATATCCAGTACCGGTGCTTGCATCATTAACGATACTTTGTTGGTTTCCATAACCAATACTTGCTCCGGCATACAAACCTTGTGCGAGCGTTGGCAATGCAAATAGTGATGTTGATAGTAATACAAGTTTATTCTTAAGTTTCATATACAATTTCCTAACGATTGTTGTGTAATGATGTTTTTTCTAAATCTAATGATTCAAAAATACTAAGTGCAGCGGTAAAACCGGTGCTAATTAAAGAGCTACTTAGATACTCTCTTCGGCTAACCATATTGCTGAGTAGGTGCAATATCTGGATTAGAGATAGTCGTCGGCTTTGATCAAGCTCCCATGACGGTTCAACTTCGAGTTTGTCGCCTTTGAGTGCGGATAGCAGAGGCAGCTTTAAGGCTTCAAACTCCTGTTGATGTTTCAAAATCAAGCAGCTTAATGCTCTGATTCTTAGTCGGTTTGTATCTGACTCGAGTAGCGTGCGTCTCTCTGATGACAAGCCAGCTACTTGATTATGATCTAGTAAATGAACTGGCCTAATTTGCGATGAATAACTTGATGCCGATAGAGCACATAGATCAGGAATGCTCACTTTGTTTTCTAAAGGTTCTTGCAACAAACTGCTATGTGCTATCGAAATAAAAATGCTCGGTATAATTCGTCTATTTTCCACGTGAAGACCGCCTTATATTGCTTAATTCAGTAATAACAAATTTGAGTGGCAACTAACCCGGTGTTATTCAGCATCACTTTCAATCACCTTGCGTTTGATGACTGCAGTAAATCGATTGTCAGTGGAATTGGCGGACACTAATACCCAGCCTTGGCTGTTCATATAATTGAGCGCATCCATTGGAGAGTTAAAGGAAAGGGTTTTACCTTCCTCATCTCTAAGTAGGTCTTTATTTTTGATGCCGATTTTGAGCGCTTGACCGAAATCTACTTCTACTTTCCATTGGGTAAGGCTGAGCATTTTCCCCGACGCGATAACCATCGCATATTGCTCGGTTTGGTTTGATCTAGACGTCGGTTCTGGTGACTTAGCAGCCAATGTAGTCGAGCACATGGCAAGTGTTAGTAAAGGGGTTAGAAAAACTTTATGAATGGCTTTCATGGTTGCCTCCAGTAATCTCGGGCTCAAAGTAAGCACGTTGTGTGCGACTGGGGCTTAGATTACTAGAGTGCCTTTCCATTATTCGGAAAGTAACGGAGTAAATTGTATGAATTATGGATGTGACTTTTGGGTATTAGTCTTCGTTGTTACCATCGCGCTTTTGTAAAGAAGCGTAGAAGTTAGAGAGAAACTCGATGTCCTCTTTAGGTGCCGCTAGCATGAGATCGAGAAACTTTAGCGTACTTGCCGAAAGCGGCAGTTGACCACCATGTACGCGCTCTAACTGAGTCATGGGGAACAATTGCAGTAAGCTAACATCAAGTGCTTTGGCAATTCGGAAAAAGTCCAAAATGGTGAAATGACTCTTCGCTTCTCTATCCATCTTCTCATACAGGGCTGAACGGCCAATGTCCGCCTTTTTTGCCAGCGAGTTTTTAGATAGGCCTTCTTGAACCATGAGCGCTTCGATTCGTTCTATGACCATTTTTCGAAATACCGTCTCTTCAACACCAAAAAACTCGAATCCTTCGGTTTCTATTTCTGCCATCGCCTTTGTCCGTTTTTCTGGAATCAGTCTTTTAATGGTATCTGAATTTCGGAAATTTGAAATGATAATTTAATAGTCAGACACAGAGACATGAGCCGTCTCAACTGATTAACTAAATACATAAGGGTAAACACCATGCTAACGACTAAACGCGCAATCCTTGCTACCGCACTTGCACTCTCTGGCGCAGCTCAGGCGATTTCTCTTGAACCAGCACCAGGACTGGACGTGAATCAGCCGTACTATGCGCCTCAGGCGTATGTGCAGCAAGAAAGCCTACCAATTGTGGACATTCGTGGCGTAAAACCAGCGGAGTACGCTGAGCTGTTTGAAAAGCAGGTAGGAGAAGAAGTTCGACGTGGTATTAAGGAAGCGCAGTACGTCTATAAACTAGCAGGGATTGATGTTGTCGAGTTTGAGAAAAGCTCAATGAAGGTACTAGAAAATTCACGAAAGTTAAATCCTGAGTACTTTGAAATCGTTGAAGCGCTGGCCAAAGTGGGTGGCATTTCACTGGAAACCATGTTCACTCTATCGCAATTAGATGCAGCGTTGGCGTCGGCAGCTCAGTCTTCGCTAAGTGGATGTACAACAGTAAGTTTCGCTGGTACGGGTGTGGTTGGTCAGGTAAACGACACGCCATCACTTTCTGGGGGTAACTATTGGGTATTGCAAGCGGATGATTATGTACAAGTGATGGCATCTGGCTTCTATGGCTCAGGTCAGACGCTCGGCAAAGATATTGGTGTTGTGATTAACTTCCAAGGCACTGACTCTAAAGGTGTTGGGCTTGAAGCAGACAGTGCGATTGAGCTAGGTGCACTTCAAAACTATCTCGTGCGAAATGCTAAGAATGTTGATGATGCCGAAAAGATCCTAGACCAATACCGCACAGTGGTCGCTTCTCACTTTAACTTTGCGGATAGTAACGGTAATACCGTTGGCGTTGAAATGCTTGATGGTGAGAACTATGTGATCAAACGTCCTGCTGGTGTTGGCCACGCCAACCACTCAGAGCGTCCAGGTGTGATGCAAGCCTTCGCAGAGTCTGTTGGTCTAGGTGAGAAAAGCGTACAACGCACGGTTGCGACAGCATACACCGAGTGGCGCGCAGAGTTTGCACAGCAGTTCATCGACAACACACCCGAGGGCAATGTCGATGCTGCTAAATATGTTTTGAATACTAAGCCAATCGCACAGCATGCAGCCTATGGTTCTGATTTCATCTCCACACTGACAGCGGTAATGGATGCCAAAGAGGGCTGTATGGACGTGGCTCCAGGTGTGGGTGATTGGAATGATTTCCAACGAGTATGTATTGAGAAGTAATTCCAAATTCGACGAGTAAATCTGAATAGGGTAGTAACGCGCAATCCTCCTAGGCTTGCGCGTTTTTAGGAAACGATGATGAAACCAAGGCTAGTTTTGTGGTCTTGTACCACGTTGATGGTTGGATGCGCTAGCATTTCAATTGAACATCAAGATACATATGAGCTCTGTCAGTCTCTCGCCTATGGCTACAATGAAGCAGTGATTCAAGAATTAGAAAGAAGAGGGCAGTCCGTTACTGATAGAGAATGCGGAGACGCCAGACGTGCAATGATCCAAGAAATCGAGGCTAGACGTTTACTGTGGAGTGTAGAGCATTCGTTAAGACATGAAGTGGATTAGTTTTCTTTCGATGGTTTGTGCAGTCAGTGGCTGTGCGCAAGAGGTAAGGCAGTTACCACGCCATTCGGTGACTTTTTCAAGAGCCAACCAAGTGGTCGAGGTGGAACACTGCAGGTTATCCGTTCGTTAGGGAAAACAATATTTATATGGATGTGGTGCGGAAATCGAATTCGCCTCAAAGCTGAGAGCGAAAAAAATAGATTAGTATCAGGTGTATGTAATGTTGTTTGAAAAAAAAAAGGTTATCAACTTAAAATTAATGTTGATTATTAGCTATTTGCTTGCGGTTTTGTGGTCGAGTGTAATTGTTGCAAAAGAAACTAGTAGTAATAGTAACCAAATAGAAGCGATTAGCTCGGAAATCTCAGAGCTATCACAATCTTTGCAAGGTCTTGAAGGTGAGCAACTAGACGTTACTCAGTTTAGTATCTTCAATAAAAATAAAGAATTACGGGCTGTTCTGGCGCGTACAATGAAGAAACGGTCATTATCAGAACAAGAATTAATTGCTCTGGTAAGGCAGCAGCAACTGTACACCTTAGATGCGGAACAGTACTTGATAGAGCGCCTTTCTGAGCTTAATAAATATTTTGATTCTGCCGAGGATGAATCAAAATTGCTGGTGTTAAAAGATTACAAAGAGGCGCAAGATCATCTTGGCTGGATATATGAAGCAAGATTGACCAACTTCAATTGGCTTGAACAGTTAAATGTGAAAGACGAAGTGGGTGAGTTGCGCTTACGTGACACTATTGAAAAGCAGTTAAGACTTACATCGTCTGCAACCGATTATTACAGCAATCAAATTTCTAACGCTTCTTTCCAATTGATTAATGAGCAGGATTCCAAACAAGCGAAACAGCAATTACACGATATTATCATTGATAAAAGGCTATCGATTGAGTCAGAAGGATTGCGTTACCTTGTGACCATTGCAGATCGTTTGGATATTGAAACTGCAGTCTATAAGAAACAGCTATTTGAGGTGTCAGGGAACATCACACACGAGATATTCGAAGGCCAAGTGTTACTAGAAATACTGGTACATTGGTCAGAACAAGCATTGGAGTGGTTGGTAGAACAAGCCCCACAACAATTGTTCAAGCTCGTTGTATTTTTCATTGTCTTACTGATTACTCGCTCAGCAGTTAAGGTTGTTCGTAGGGTAGTAGCAAAGGCGGTGAAAAGCCAAAACCTTAATTTGTCTCACTTAATGCAGCATTTCTTTATTTCCGTTTCGGGAAATGCGGTCTGGGTTGTCGGTATTCTGGTTGGACTGTCCCAAGTAGGGCTCAATTTAGCACCTATCCTGACAGGCTTTGGTGTAGCAGGTGTTATTGTCGGTTTTGCTTTGCAAGATACATTGTCTAATTTTGCAGCTGGCATGATGCTGCTTATCTATCGACCTTTTGATGTTGGAGACTTTGTTTTTGCCGGTGGCGTTGATGGCAAGGTCAGCCACATGAGCTTAGTCAGTACCACCATTCGTACATTTGATAATCAGGTGATTATTGTGCCAAACGGTAAAATCTGGGGGGATGTGATTAAAAACGTGACCCATGAAAAGACCCGTCGCGTCGATATGGTTTTCGGCATTGGCTACGGGGATGACTTGCATCATGCAGAAAAAGTGCTCAATGACATTGTTCGTTCTCACCCATCGGTACATCTAACCCCGGAGCCAATGGTTAAAGTCCACACTCTTAATACTTCTTCTGTCGATTTTATCGTAAGGCCATGGGTTGATACAGAAGACTATTGGGATGTGTATTGGGATATAACCAAGCAAGTCAAACTAAGGTTTGATCAAGAAGGGATCTCTATTCCATTTCCGCAGCAAGATGTTTACCTACATACGGTGAGTGACTAAGCCTTCTCAATTAAACAAATTAATCAATGGTATGAAAATTCGATCTAAAAGAGGTGCAGGATGTACAGCGTAGAGCAGCTACGGGTATTTGAAACTGTTGTTGAACATGGCTCATTTAGCGCTGCCGCTAGGTCATTAAGGCGAACTCAAGCTTCAGTTTCGTTGTTAATGTCGCGGCTAGAAACGGAATTGGGTTTTCAAGTCTTTGAGCGTAGCGGTAAGAAGGTGACACTGAATACGGCTGGACGTACGCTTTATACCCTTTGTCAGCGTCGATCTGATGCTTTGAGGCACCTAACTAATATAGCGAAAAGTCTACACGCCAAAATCGAAACAGAGATCAAAATCTATATTGATGAGTGTTTTCCTAGAGATTCACTTTGTGAGGTGCTAGAGCAATTTCATTTGCGCTTTCCCCATACACAAATCTTGGCCCAGCGGCGAGCACTTAATGCGGACATCATTATCGTTTCCTCGGATGAGGTTAAGGTGAATCCAAACTTTGCGGATTGGGAATGGCATCGTTTATCGACGTGTAAATTTGTCCCAATAACTAGTAGTTATGCGCATAGACAGGAGAGCTTTATTGGTACGCCTTGGGCACCTATTACCCCGTATGATCACGCAAGCTTGACCGCTAGTAATCCGCAGGTTGTATTACAGCTCATATTGAATGATATGGGCTGGAGTTGGGTGCCAGAACATCTATTAGCCCTTTACAAGCAGGGCAGCGATTATCAGCTTCTCGAAAATAAACAGCAATTTTATCAACAGTTTCTATTGGGTTCACCTGTAGATGTTGGTACCGCAACAGCTTGGTTGGTGGCAAAGATGAACAGAGAACTCAATACGGAGGTTAAGAATGCAAGTTGATGCTTTAAGAGCACTGGTAGCGATCCAAAAGGAGGGGTCCATTAATAGTGTCGCTAAATCAATGGGAAAAAGTCCCTCACAAGTCGGTGTTTGGTTAAGCATGTTAGAGGCAGACCTAGGCCTGGAACTTATTAATCGTGAAGGATACAAAGCACAGCTTACGATTGATGGGGAGATCATCGCCCGTCATGCCAACGATACACTAACGCATTTATCAGAAATTGATAAAAAAATAACGGAAAGTGGTGTTGCTGAGAACAAAAAGCTCAACATAGCAATGCTTGATGTTTTGCCAATAACGCCATTTAACGAAGCGTTGTGGCAGTTAAATAGGCTAAATTCGGATTTGAGTTTGGATATTCAATACTTGTCTACAACAAAAACGTTGCAGGGTATTGAAAATGGTATTGTGGATTTTGGTGTTGTGTTTTTCCATGGAAGTGTTTACACGAGGGTATCTTCACGTTTAATTGGCTATGCGGAGATTGTGACGGTTGTATCACCGAACCATCCGTTAGCGGATATCCAATCTACTTTCAATACAGACGATATAGGCTCTCACTTACAATTATTACCGCAAAGCTATTTGGGTTTTGGTATTGATCAAATATCGAAGTTTTCTGAAAACTATTGGCTAATGAACAGTATAGAAATGACGTTAGCTCTGCTTCAAAAAGGCATTGGTTGGGCGGAGCTTCCTTACTATTGCGTTGAACCTTATTTAAAGTCGGGTCAACTGGTGCAATTGAAAGCAAGGGGAGAAAGCCCGCTTTGGTGGCCACTTCAAATGGTATGGCAAAAACACCGTCCTATTGATAAGAATGCTGCATGGTTGATTAATAAGTTTTCAAGCCCTAAACCAGGGTTAGCCATCTCTGGAATAGCGCTTCCCTGATATATTGTTTAATTATTCATATTACGTATAACTATTTACAACCTTTCTGTGGGTGTAAATAACAGTTTTTTGGGCTCACTTTTTGGATCTGACTCTCAATGCTGTGGAGGAATGGATATAAGCTCAAGAATACTAATAAGTTTCGTCTTATAAGTTCAATTTGTGGTTTCACTCCGTACGCTTTTAGACTCTATTTCCACCGCACTTTTATCTAGAGTGCATTTAGAGAAGAATAGTACGTGTTTGATTTCATTACTCAGCATGTACTAAAAAGTGTCCATTAGCCATTATTAGGGAAGTAAGTGGTGAAGAAACAATCAATCAAGGTTACGCTATGTTTCGCGACTGCTCTAGGATATCATTCTGTAGCGCATGCCCAACTAGCACTAAATCCGACCCATATTGCTGTTGGTATACAGCAACGTCATTTCACACAGAATTCGTTAAATCCTTATTTTAATAATAATTACACTCACGATGAATCCGAGCACATGATGGGTATGTATGCCGGTTTTAATATCAATGTTCAAGAGCGATTCTTGATTGAGGCAGAAGGGGATTTTGTCACTAAAGTGTCCAAGGGCGTTGGTATGTGGAAATTGGGTGCTGGATTTATCCCTTTTAGTAGTGGAAGCGTTTCAATCCCTATTACTGCAGGTGTCATAAACTATGACTCATCAACTGACAAAGAAGACTCAATTTATGGTAAATCAGAGTCTGCAGCCTACATAAAAACAGGTATTTCAGCCATCGTTGCGCCAAGGTGGATGATGGACTTAACGGTTCAATATGAAGCGCTAGACTCCTCGAAGACATCCATAGCGATTGAAAATACATTTGATGCTGGCTTCTATTTGTTCGATATTCCTATTTTCGGTGATCTTCATCCTACAGTAGGTCTTTCTTGGGCTGACAGGAATTCCCGTGAGATAAATATCCGCGTCGGTGCAAAGTATACATTTAATTAGAGCGCAATAAATTTTGACGATAGCCCTGCTTTTGAGCAGGGCTTTTTTTGTTCTATTGCTTCGATCAATCTCTACTAATTTAATCGGATTTTATCTTTATATTAGTAATTTAATGCATGTTGTCATACGAAAGGTTGTGTCGAACCTACACCGTTTAATTGTGTTTTTGTTTTTAGCTCTTTATGGAAATCCCAATGTTAACAATGGTTTAATAACTCCACACTGATTCGAGATTATGAACGCTTAAGTTTTGCTTGTCTCAATGTTGACTTTTAATTGCTACTAGACCGAGTTCTGTTGTAAGTTTTATCGAACATGTTCAATTCATACCTTATTCGTTCTTAGCTTTACACTTTCCTGCGTTCAACAAAGCTACCTAAGCATGAATATGCGCTGGTATCTGTAGGATTGATAGGAAGAAATAAATGAACAATGTTAACCGTTTTCTGAATCAGGTTCGAGAGCAGCAACATCGAGCTAAACGTATTGTTGTCGCAGCAGCCCATGATAAGGCGACTATTCTAGCTGTCGATCTAGCACGAGTAGAGCTCGACGTTGAGATCACCTTGGTTGGAGAGTTTGACAAAATCACTCAAGCTGTCGAATTGGCTGGTACTTCGTTGGCAAGCTTCGAAGTAGTAATTGCCGAGGGTGATGATGCGATTGCAGAAATGTCAGTAAGACTTATTGCTGATGGCAAAGGCCATATTTTAATGAAAGGCCTGATTGAAACATCGACGCTGTTAATACAACTACTAAAAAGAGAATTTGGACTACGTACCGATAGTTTACTTAGCCATACAGCATTACTTATGTCTGAAGGTAGTGAAAAATATTATCTACTGACAGATGCTGGAATGAATATTTCGCCTTCTTTGGAGCAGAAAGAAAAAATAATTAATAACGCCGTCACTATGGCTCACGCATTGGGAAATAGCCATCCGAATGTAGCGATGCTGTGCGCAAAAGAAAAGTCGTATGACAAAATGCCAGCCACTCTCGATGCCACTGAACTACAACGCTTAAATCAAATTGGTCAAATCAAAGGTTGCACCGTAAGCGGTCCAATACAACTTGATTTAGCGTTATCAAAGCAAGCAGCGGAAATGAAAGGTTGTACCGATCCTGTTGCTGGCAATGCAGATATTTTTATCGCCCCATCCATCGAAGTCGGCAACGTATTTGGGAAAGCCTTGAAGTACATGGGCGACTACATCTACGCGGGTGTCGTCCTTGGCGCAAAAGTTCCGGTTGTAGTGGTTTCCCGAGCCGACAGTGAGCAAGAAAAGCTCCTCTCTATCGCTATGGCGTGCATGTGCAATGTTGACGCACAAGAAAAAGTAAGTTCTGACAAAGCAGAGTTGGAGAATGCGTAATGAAAATTCTTGTTATTAACCCAGGTTCAACATCGACAAAAATTGGCTTATTCCAAGATTTAGATAAGCAGTTTGAGCACGTTATTCGCCATTCTAGTGAGGAGTTGGCGCAATTCGAAAACGTCACTGCTCAGTACGACTTTCGTAAGCAATTGATTGTTGATGCACTAGTCGAAAATGGTGTCGATATGTCTCAAATCGAGGCGATTGGCTGCCGAGGCGGGGCTTCGAAACCTATTCCTGGTGGTACGTATCTTGTCGATGAAGCGGTATGTAAAGACCAAGCTGAGAGCAAGATCCAACACCCTTCAAGTTTGGCATCACTTATTGGACATGAATTAGCTAAAGAGTATGGCATCGAAGCATATTTCACAGACTCTCCTGTTACCTACGAACTCAGTGATCTTGCTTCATACAGTGGCCTGAGCGACATCAAACGTCATGGTCGATTCCATGCACTAAACGCAAAGGCGGTGGCACAGGTTTTTGCTCAAGAAAATCAGCGTGATTACAAAGAGTTGAATGTGATTGTTTGTCACATGGGTGGCGGTATCACAATCAGTATGCACCAGCAAGGCCGCGCGGTTGACGTCACGGATGCCATTGCAGAGGGCCCTATGACCCCAGAACGTAGCGGACGCCTTCCTTCTCGCGACCTAGTCGATCTTTGTTACTCCGGAAAGTATAGCCACGGTGAAATGAAGAAGAAGCTTCAGGGTGAGGGTGGCGTGTATAGCTACCTTGGCACCGCGGACATGCTTGAAGTAGAGCAAGCTGCAGAGCGCGGAGATGAAAAAGCCCGCAAGATCGTTGATGTATTGGTTTATCAAGTAGCAAAAGAAATTGGCGCAATGGCACCAGTGGTCAACGGAAGAATTGATGGCGTGATTCTGACTGGCGGCATTGCTTATAGCAAGTATGTGGTCTCCGAGCTATCAAAGCGTGTTGGCTATTTAGCAGACATTGCGGTGTATCCAGGTGAGATGGAATTGGAAGCATTGGCTGCGGGTGTTTACCGCGTTTGCAGACAAAACCTTACTCCGAAGCATTACAGCGAAAATGTAAAAACGACAGCTTAGTCCAATCGAAACAATACGGGAACTGAACAATGACAACTGATAATTCAAAAGGTCAAGTGAGCAATCAATTAGGTGTGTATAGCACAGTAGAGGAAGCGGTGAAGTGTGGTGCAGCTGCGCAAACTCGCTATCAGCAAGCGTTTGGTATAGAGGACCGAACACGCCTAATAACAGCAATCCGAGACAAGGTGATGGAGCTATCTGAAGTATTAGGTCAGATGGCAGTAGAGGAAACAAAACTGGGGCGTATTCCTCATAAAGTGGCCAAAAACCAACTCGCAGCGATGGCAACACCAGGTCCAGACTCACTACGAACAGAAGCCGTATCTAGCGATGCCGGGCTGACTATTGAAGAACGTGCGCCTGTGGGACTTATTGGTGCGGTAACGCCAGTGACCAATGAAGTACCAACAATCGTGAATAACGCAATTTCGATGCTTTCTGGCGGAAATGCAGTGGTATTCAATGTACACCCATCTGCAAAAAATACCTCGGCATTCATCATCGATGAGCTGAACAAAGCGATTATTGCGGCAAATGGTCCTGCAGACCTTATCACTATGGTTCAAGAACCGACGTTAGAAACATTGCAAGAAATTGCAAAAGCACCAGAAGTGAAAATGCTTGTTGGTACTGGCGGTCCTGGACTGGTTAACGCTCTATTGCGCTCTGGCAAAAAGGCAATTGGTGCTGGTGCTGGTAACCCTCCTGTGATTGTTGATGACAGCGCAGATGTAGAAGTAGCAGGTCCATTCATCGTGGCTGGCGCTTCTTTTGATAACAACTTGCTGTGCATTGGTGAAAAAGAGGTGTTTGTCACCGAATCTAAAGCAGATGCTTTGATTGAGTCTATGCAAGCGAATGGCGCTTACTTACTCAATTCAGAACAAGCAGCAAAAGTAACAGAGCTCGTACTGACTGCAGATGAGACGCAAGAGACAGCTAAACCTTGTAGTTACGGCATGGATCGCGAATATCACCTACGCAAAGAGTGGGTAGGACAAGATGCCAGCAAAATCTTGGCGGCTATCGGCGTCGAGACAGAGTCACAAGTTGAGCTACTGATCTTCGAAACAGAGTTTAACAACCCATTCGTTCAACTTGAGCAAATGATGCCAGTACTGCCAATCGTGCGATGTAAAGACTTTGATTCAGCCTTAGGGATGGCTGTCGAAGCAGAACATGGCAATCGACACTCGGCCTGTATTTACTCAAACAACATTAACAATGTAACCAAGTTTGCCAAGCGTATTGGTACCACAGTATTCACTCAAAATGGCCCAACCTTGGCTGGTTTAGGATACGGCGGAGCAGGGACCACATCCTTCACTATTGCCGGTCCAACTGGCGAAGGTATTACGACGTCAAAAGACTTCACTCGAGTTCGTCGTTTCGCGATGGCTCAAGGTGGCAACCGAATTATCTAGCTATTGAGGCACCAATGTGCCTCAATCTCAAGAAATTTAAAGAGATAGCTAGTTATCTCTAAATACAAACTTAAATCTAGTAGTAAGGAAATTATCATGTCTGATCAATTTTATCGTAACCCTGAACTTTGGATGCCAGAAATTGCGGGTACACATGTAGACGTAGAAAACCTAGAGAATCTGTATCAACAAGAAGAAGCGCTTTACGTTTCTCGTATGAAGAAAAGTAAAGAAATGCACGAGCGTGCGGCAAAGTCGATGCCAAACGGCGTGACTAACTCATGGCAAAGTGTATGGCACGTACCGCATCCATTTTACATTGAACGTAGCAAAGATAACCGCGCATTCGATGTAGATGGCAACGAGTATGTCGACTTTAACCTTGGAGATACACCGGACTTCTACGGTCACTCTCCAAAGAATAAAGTGACGGAAGGTATCATTGAGCTTCTTCAAAACAGCGGTATCAACACACTAGCAACCAGTGAAGATGCTGTTATCGCTTCTGAATTGCTGCGTGAGCGCTTTGGTATGCCTTACTGGTTTACCGCTCTATCTGCATCTGATGCAAACCGTTTTGCTATTAAACTGGCTAAG